>JBOFGX010000229.1:0-29564 GCA_051649345.1 Leadbetterella sp.
TTCTATTCTCAATTTCTAAAGGTAAAGATTTTAACTTTGTAAGTAAGAATGAAGCTTGAAGTTCGCTTAACCTACTATTGATCCCAATACTGTCAAAAACATATTTTTCTTCAGAACCGTAATTCCTTTTTCTCTTTATATTCCTATAAACATCTTCGTTGTCAGTACACAATGCACCAGCATCTGCCAATGCACCAAGGTTTTTTGTTGGGTAAAAACTATAAGCGATCGCATCTGCATGTAAACACTTCGTGTTTCCTAAATACAAGGCTCCATGACTTTGTGCAGCATCTACGATTAACTTCAACCCATGACGCTCCTTTATTCCATTCAAGGTATCAAAGTCGCACATTCTACCATACAAGTTGACAGCAAGAATGGCTACTGTTTTGGACGTTATACGGGATTCTATTTGCGAATAGTCCAATAAAAAGTCTATAGAACTTGGTTCTACCAATACAGGTTTCATTCCAGCCCTAATAATAGCGAGAATACTAGCAAAATAGGTATTTGCAGGAACAAGAATTTCTGAATCTTGTGGGAAATCGAAAGCTTCTATTGCTAATATTAGTGCATCCAGCCCATTTGCAAGTCCTACGCAGTATTTTTGATTACAAAAAGTAGAAAATGAACTTTCAAATTCTTCAACTTTAGCACCTAGAATATAATTGCCATTCTCAAGAAAATCTTTTAGGTTATCAAAATACTCCTTCTCAAATTCTGAATTTGCTTGTTTCAGAGATAAAAAGGGAATATTCATGATTTTCGTTTTATAGTTTGAGACTCGTTATAGGGTGTATCGAGATAATCGTCTGGGTCATAGTTTTTATTAGCCAATACTAACAAAATACAGTCCTTGCTGAAATTATACATTTGGTGCCAATCATTGGGTCGCAATAGCAGACAAGAAGAGGCAGAGTCAAGAACAAAGTTTTTTTCTTTACTTTGATCTTCTTGAACATAAACTTGACAAGAACCTTTTATGGCAATTAATCCTTGCCAAGTGGATAAATGTCTATGCCCGCCTCGTACAATATTCTCAGGAACATCCATTATATAATATACACGTTCTATATGACCGGGCATTAAATGCTCGAATACAGAAAGTATACCTCCATCTGAGTTTTCAATGGATTTTAAATGAATCAAATTGGCCAATTCTAATAGTTTTTTAAACAAATATATATCAAAACGGCCAAAAAACCCGACAATAATTAATCAACGAATGAAATTACTGTACGTTTTGGCTGATTTTCTCAGCCGGAGCTTTGCTATATGCTGGACAATTTGGTCTTTTGCATGAAGCAATAGTTAAAGCAATTACGAAAGCGAATAAGATACTTGTTTTCATTGTATTAGGAACAGTTTTTAGGATAACGAAAAATTATTCTGGTTGTTTTATGTTTCAATTTGTTTTATTGTTTCTTCAGTCGAAATCAAAATCTCGGGAGTCTTTCTTTTTTTATTATATCCCAATATTTTTAGCATACTTTCTTCATCTTGCTCTTCAGCAAACAGCTCTGTTGTAAGGTCGCCATTTTCATTGATATCAATCAACACGTGTTTGGGAGCAGGAATTAGACAATGTTGAATACCACCGTATCCTCCAAGTGATTCCTGATATGCACCTGTATGGAAAAAACCAATATATTGTGCCTCGTCAGGATTATGTTCATCTACCATTGGCATATATAAGTCTTCAGAGTGCGATTCTGTATTATAATAATCAGCTGAATCACAAGTAAGTCCGCCTAGATTCACTTTTGTATAGGGAGCATCCCAATTGTTGATGGGTAGCATAATGTATTTTTGACCTATACCCCAAGAATCAGGTAATTGCGTAATAAATGAGCCATCAATCATATACCATAGCTCACGGTCATTTTGCTGTTTATGATCAATAACTTTGTAAATAGTTGCACCACTTTCACCTACAGTATAGCTTCCAAACTCTGTAATAATATTCGGAACGGGCACATTGTTTTTATGGCAAATCCACTGAACATTTTCTATGATTTCATCTACCATAGCTTGATAATCAAAATTATAAACTATAGATGTTTGAATAGGCATACCACCACCAATATCTATTGAATCAAGATCAGGACATATTTTTTTAAGCTCACAATACTTAAACATAAATCGAGTCAATTCTGACCAGTAGTAAGCTGTGTCTTTTATACCCGAATTTATAAAAAAGTGAAGCATCTTTAGTTTAAATTGTGGATTTGGCTTTATTTTTTCTAAAAACAAATCATCAATATCCTTATATCTAATGCCCAAACGTGAGGTGTAAAAAGAGAAAGTAGGTTCCTCATCTGTAGCAATTCTAATCCCAAGATTTACAATTGGAGCCTTGACATGCTTAATGTAATAATCTATTTCTTCGAGATTATCCAATACAGGCACACAATTACTAAAACCATCATTCAAGAGACCCGCAATATATTTGAGATACAAAGGCATTTTATGACCGTTGCAAACAATAAATGTGTCTTTGTTTACTTTGCCGTCTACATACAATTTCTTAATGATAGGGATATCAAAAGCACTTGATGTCTCTAAATGAATATTGTGCTTAAGGGCAGAATCTAAAATAAACTGGAAATGTGAAGACTTTGTACAATAGCAATATGTATAATTACCTTTGTAGTTATACTTCTTCATTGCATTTTTAAACAACAATTTTGAATGCTGAATATGTTCGCCAATTTTGGGTAGATATGTCAGCTTAAGTGGCGTTCCATACTTTTTGATAATTTCCATCATCGGTACATTGTTAAACAATAGATTATGACTATCGTCAATTCCAAACTCTCTAGTAGGGAATTCAAATGTTTGTTGTATGAGGTCTACGTATCTTTTCATCTTGTCTTAAACTTGTATATACAATTACTGTACCAAAAAAATAATTGTGCAAAATTGATATAATTTTTAGAACTTTGCAATAGGTTTTCTTATGGATTTTAAATAATATATGACTAAACAAAAAGTTCACTTTATAGCGGTTGGAGGGGCAGTTATGCACAACTTAGCTTTAGCATTGCATCAAAAAGGGTTTGAAGTTACTGGCTCAGATGATGAAATTTATGATCCAGCAAAATCTCGATTACAAAATGCAGGGGTTTTGCCCCAAGAGATTGGATGGTTCCCTGACAAAATTCATGTAGGTTTAGATGCTGTTATTTTAGGGATGCATGCTCGTAAAGACAATCCCGAACTATTGCGTTGTCAAGAGCTGGGCATTAAGGTTTATTCCTTCCCTGAGTATGTGTTTGAGCAGTGTAAAGACAAGAAACGTGTGGTAATAGCGGGTAGTCATGGTAAAACTTCTATAACATCTATTATTCTGCACGTTTTGGCTTACCACAAAATGAATTTTGACTATCTCGTTGGAGCTCAGATTGAAGGCTTTGACTTGATGGTAAAGCTTACGAATGACGCTCCCATTGTAGTTATTGAAGGGGATGAATATTTATCATCTCCATTGGAGATGCGATCCAAATTTTTGTTTTATCATCCGCACGTAACTCTCATGAGTGGCATTGCTTGGGATCATTTCAATGTATTTCCATTATTTGAAAATTACGTAAAAGCCTTTGAAGAGCTAGCCGATGGTATGGAAAAACCAGGGTCACTTATTTATGATAAAACAGATTCGGAAGTATTAGGAGTATGTTCCAAAAATCGTGAGGGCATTTTGCAGTTTCCATATGAAAAACACCCCTATAGAGTGCAAGATGGACGGACTTTCCTACAAACCTCATTGGGGGAAATCGAAATTAAGTTGTTTGGAGAGCATAATATGAAGAATTTACAAGGAGCCATGCATGTTTGCTCTCAAATCGGGGTAACTTCTGAAATGTTCTATGAGGCAATTCCTTCTTTTTCAGGAGCAGCAAAGCGATTGGAATTAGTGGAGCAGAATGAAAAAACCGCTATTTATAGGGATTTTGCACACGCCCCTTCCAAAGTAGGTGCTACGACCAATGCTACCAAAGAATTGTTTTCTAATAGACAATTGGTTGCATGCTATGAATTACATACCTACTCGAGTCTTAATAAGGACTTTTTACCTCAGTATAACGGAAAATTAGATGCTGCAGACATACCCGTTGTTTTTTATAGTCCTCATACATTGGCTATGAAAAAAATGCCTGAAATTAACAATGAAGAACTCTACGCGTATTTTGGACGAAAGGATCTTCATATTTTTACAGAAAGAGAAGCAATAGAGGCATTTTTACTAAGTCAAAATTGGGATCAAAAAAATCTACTCCTTATGTCCTCTGGAACATTTATGGGTATGGATTTTAAAGAGTTCGGAAATAAAATACTTAATGCTTAATTTACGTTTATATTGTTGGTTTTAAATTATGCTATGTATTATTGTTTACACTTTTTGAGTTAATTTTGAACAATATTTTACCTATATAGATTTTTGAGAAAGATATTGTTAGTAGGTCTAGTTGTTTTGTGTAATTCTACTTTTGGACAAAGTATCGTTAGAGGTCCGTACTTACAATTAGGATCCGAATCAAGTAAGTTGAGAATAAGATTCACAACAGATAAACCTACCAAAGCTACATTGATCATTAGTATCGAGAATACAAATAGATCATTTGATTCAGGATTAGAGACAACAGCCCATAGCTTTATCTTGGATGGCCTCAAGCCAAATAGTAAATATGCTTATTCTATTCAATTAAAGGATAGCTTGCATAAAAAATCAACGTACTCATTTCAAACTCTTCCAGAGGTAAAAAGTACAAAACCTTTTACTTTTTGGTGTGTAGGAGATATGTTTCCGGGCCCAACACAAGCAGATGTATATGATGGATTTACCAAGTTCATTGGAGAAAAGCCTTTAAATCTAATTGTGACAGTTGGCGATAATGTATACAGAGGCGGTAGTGAAGAAGATTTTCATACAAGTTTTTTTTCGGCTTATCAAAAGCAAAGATTTTTAAATCAATCCATTTTGCTTCCTGCATTAGGCAATCATGATTATGACTTGTATGATAGAAGACAGGATCATTATGATATGGGGTATTTTAAAGTATTTGATTTGCCAACACAAGGTGAGCAAGGAGGAATTCCATCCGAGTCAGAGGCGTATTATTCTGCCACCGTTGGTAATACAGACTTTATGATACTAGATACCTGGGGTAAAGGTAAAGATGGACTTACTCTTTCTGATACAGGTTCAATACAGTTTAAATGGATGGTGAAGAATTTAAAATCTTTGAATCAACAATGGAAAATTGTAGTTATGCACCATCCACCGTATACAACCGGGACATACCATTCAGACGCAAACATAGATTTAATAAAAATACGTCAAACTCTAGTACCTCAATTCGAGAAATTTGGAGTAGATATTGTTCTTGGAGGTCACAGTCATGTATATGAACGTTCTAGACCAATACACAATCACTTGGGCACCTCAACCACATTTACGGATTCTCTTCATTTACAGTCTAAGCAAACAGGCAAATATGATAAGTCTTTGAATTCTTGCCCTTATGTACTTAACTCAAAAAAAGGTAGCTTCAAAGGTACCCTTTATATTGTGAATGGAGCAGGAGGAAGTATATCAAATGCAGT
Organism: Leadbetterella sp.; assembly: GCA_051649345.1. Classification (GTDB taxonomy): domain Bacteria; phylum Bacteroidota; class Bacteroidia; order Cytophagales; family Spirosomataceae; genus Leadbetterella. The sequence continues at coordinate 5,608 of JBOFGX010000229.1, forward strand.
CTATCCTGATAAGCACCCCATCATGGAAACATCTATTAAAAATGCTGCAGGATCCATGTATTTTGAAGTCAACAATGATCGTGTTGATGGAAAATTTATTGACACAAAAGGTAATGTATTAGACCAGTTTACTGTGTTTAAAGATATCTATCAAAAAGATGTAATTGAGGATCGGATTGATTTTTTAGATGGAATTGGTCTAGAAGCACCATGGACTGGAGAGTATATTTGGCCTAACAATGAAACTACAAAAAAAATCACCTTAAATCCATCCTTTACGCAAGTGTTGACCGTAAAAGATCCGCAAAGCTGTTTGCAACAGCAATTCAAGGTAAATGTTCTTTTTCCTGATGATGATACAGATGGTATTACTAATAAATTGGATCGCTGTTTTGATACAGATAAAACCAAGAAAGCTGATAAAAATGGTTGTGCAGCTTATCAATTAGATTCAGATAAAGATGGACTTAGTGATGAGGTTGACGATTGTCCTACACTAGTAAATCCTCCCAAACCTACTATACGTATTGAAAATAGCGTCTCTTTAATAGCTCCTCAATACGCTGAATATGAGTGGTATTATAACGGTGATAAACTCAAAAGAACAAAAGATAATTCTCTTACAGCCATAAAGTCTGGTAATTATTCTCTACGCGTTTACAATGAAAATGGCTGCAAAAGTCCGCTTTCGGAAGTATTTAGCCTTGTAATTACAGGTTCAACTACTGATTCTTATTCTACAATATATCCTAATCCAAGCTCAGAGAAGATATTTTTGCCTCAAAATTTTACAGAAAAGAATGTAAAATATATTACTATTAATAATCAAAAAGGAGTAATTGTTAAGAATACTACATTTAAAGAAATTAATACGGGTATCGACGTGAAAAACTTAGCTTCTGGAATTTACTTTTTAAAAGTGTTTGGAATTAAAGAAAATTCTCTAGAGGTTTTCAAGTTTGTAAAACCTTAATCAACAGTTAAAAGCCGACCTTATTTTTTCAATTACAAGCGTAGGCTCAATCATATTCATACATGCGTTATCTCCTCTAAAACAAGGTTTATTTCCATAAATTGAGCATGGTCTACAAGGAAGATCCTCTTTTGATATTTCAAATCGATGGTATTTTTCGGTTTCAGGTAAGGCAAATCCCGCATGGCTATGCGTGGCACCCCATATACTCCAAACAGGAATGCCTTGTAAATACGCCAAATGCATGTTACCGCTATCCATGCTTATCATCAAATCTAATTGTGTCATTTTTTGCAATTCTTCTGAAAAAGAATATTGACCAATCGTATTTAAAGCATTGGGGTATTTTGAAACTAAACCTTGAACCTGATTTTTTTCAGATTCTCCACCACCAAAAAAATGAAACTGTATGTTTTGTCCTTTGAAAGCTTCGAGAACAGTCATCCAATTTTGAATGGGCCAAATTTTGGGTTGATGAGCTGCAAATGGAGCAATACCAATATGAATCGTATCTCTATGAGATGGTTTTTTAATCGATTGATTTACTTTTTTTTCTAGTTCTTCTAGTGGAAGGTCTAAAAGTAAATTTGCCTTTTGAGTAACTTCTAAATATCGTAATAAAGTCGTTTTTAATTTAAAAAACGAATTATTTCGAATTAAATCTTTCTTTTCCTTCCTCCCTTTATCTATTATAAAAACGGGCTTGAATTGTACTTTATAGAAAAATGATAGTGCTTGTGTTCGAAGAACATCGTGCAGGTCTATAAATACCTCGGGTTTGAGTCTGTTTGTAAATCGAGCGAGCTTTAAAATACCTCCAATACCTGAATACTCTTTTTTTAAATCCAAACCATGTACATGTATATTTTCAAGGTCTTGGAAGATCGGCAGGAAGTTTTTCTTTGTTACAAAATGAAACTCATGTTCGGGATGCGTTTCTGTTAGGGCTTTTAGTAAAGGATAGCAAATTGCTACATCTCCCATAGCTGAAAACCGAACGATAAGAATTCGCATGTTAAGAATTACCTTTCAGGATAGGGTTTAGGTTGGGATCATTATACATCTTCATCTGTTTATACAGAATCATGAATTTGTTTCCTGATTGCAAATCTTCCATCAATTCATCAAAGCATTGCTCCATATGTACTTCTTGAAACGCCAAAACCTCTACTTTATGGCTAACAGACTTGTGCGTGATTTCATCGGGATCACCGTTAATTAGGAGATCTTTAAAATGGTAAATCTTTAATTGCAAAATGGACATTCTATCCAATAACCAAGCAGGAGTTTCGGAATTTAAGCGAGCGGAAGGTCTTTTTTGTACGTTCTCAACTGACTTTTGGATATATTCATCGATCTCCTCAACCACATCCGTTCTATGTTGATTAGAAGCGTCTATTCGGCGTTTGATTTTAATCAATTCTTCAGGAATGCCATTGGGATCACGTATAATGTCCTCTAGGTGCCATTGAATAGTATCGATATAAGTTTTCTTATACAGCAAGCTTTTAAAAGCATCTTGTGGGTATTTAACAGGAAAAACAGCATCTACATTATCCTCAATATGGTAGTCTTCGATGGCTTCTTTGAAAATCTGGTTTATTTCTCTTCCTTTCATTCTCGTTAATCTAATATTCTTGGCCCAACTGGATTTATTTTTGAAACAAATAAATTTGTATCTATTCCTTTAAGATTGAACACATTTTTCATGGCTTCTCCTACTTTGTAGGCAGTATCCATACCCTTTGAAAAAGCAAAAATAGAAGGACCTGCCCCCGAAATACTACAACCCAACGCACCGCTTTGAATAGCTGCTTCTTTGACATTGAAAAACTCGGGTATAAGAATCGCACGCGTAGGCTCTATAATTTTATCTTCCATAGATCGGGATATCAATGTATAATCTTCCATAAGTAGTCCAGCAATCAGTCCAGCTACATTTCCCATTTGGCTGATCGTGTTTTTTAGTGAAACTTCCGAACGAAGTATTTTTCGCGCATCTTTGGTATTGACTTCTACATCGGGATGAACGATCGTAACACAGAGTTCCTTTGGTGTTTTGACCTTAAAAAAATCCAAAGGTTCATAAGAACGTATGGCGACAAATCCACCCAATAGGGCAGGAGCTACGTTATCGGCATGTGCTGCTCCACAAGCTACTCGCTCACCTTCCATTGCAAACTCTAGCAATTGATCTTGGGAAAGCGGATTTCCTAGAAGCTGATTGACTGCAAAAACACCGGCTACTGAGCTAGCAGAACTACTACCTAGGCCGCTGCCAAGGGGCATTTTTTTATTTAAAACTATATCAAAACCTTTACTTTGACCTATTTTTTCTAAATAGCGAAGTATTGGTACAGAAACGGTATTTTTCTGGATGTCGTAGGTAAGTTTACCTTCATCTCCCGTAATACTTGTGATTTGAATTTTATCATCGTTTCTTGGAGTTATAATGACCTCATCTCCAGGATTTTCAACAGCTAAACCAAATATGTCAAAGCCACAGCTGACATTAGCTACAGTAGCAGGTGCAAAAACACGAATGGATTGCGTATTCATACTGTTATGATAAATATGAGCTTAAACTTATCAAATCACCAAAGACACCCATAGCCGTCACTTCTGCACCAGCACCTGGGCCTTTCACTACCAAAGGGTTGTGTAAATAGCGTTCGGTTGTAAACGAAACTATATTTTCTGATCCAGACAAACTGAAAAACGGATGTTCACGCCCAACTTCTCGAAGACCTATTTCGGCCTTTCCATCGTTGAGACCTGCTATAAAACGTAAGACTTTTTCTTGCTTGTGTGCGTTTTCCGCTTTTTGAGCATAAATTTCATTTTCTTGATTCAATACTTCAAAAAAAGCATCGATTGAAGGAGCTATTGTTGCTTTTTCGCTTAGCAAAGGATGGATTTTTACGTCTTCAATATTGAGTTGATATCCACATTCTCTTGCCAAGATCAATATTTTTCTAGCCACATCAGTACCACTCAAATCATCTCTAGGATCGGGCTCTGTGTAGCCTTTTTCTTTGGCTTCTTTTACAACATCCAAGAAAGAAATACCCGGCTTGAACGTGTTGAAAATATAGGATAATGTTCCGCTCAGTACCGCTTCGATTTTAATGATTTTATCACCACTATTTATCATGGCTTGCAGCGTGTTGATCAAGGGAAGTCCAGCACCCACATTGGTTTCATACAAGAACTTCACATTCCGCTTCAAGGCAACATCACGTAGCGATTGATAATATCCATATTCCGATGCATTAGCTACTTTATTGGGTGTAACAATTGATATATTGCTATCGAGCAATGTATAATAATATTGATAAATGTCTTTATCGGCTGTACAATCTACAAAAACACTGTTGGCCATGTTTTGGGCTTGTATGTCTTCCATAAACTCTCCCAAGTTAAGAGTTAAGCCATCATTTAGGAGGATATTCTCCCAATCATCCGTATTAATGCCTTCTGGACGAATGAGCATTTTTTTCGAATTGGCTAATCCAACTAACTTGATCTGTAAGTTTTTTTCTTTTTTCAGATATGTTTTTTGATTTTGAATTTGTTTTAAAAGCGTTTTACCGATTTGACCCGTTGGCCCTACCATAAACACATTGAGTGTAAATCCATCGCCTTCAAAGAAAGCTTCATGTATCGCATTAAGAGACTTAGATATGTCTTTTTTCTGGATAACAACTGAAATATTGAGTTCAGATGAGCCCTGAGCCGTCGCTACTACATTAATTCCGTTTTTACCTAAAATAGAGAACAATTTGCCCGATGTACCAGATGAAGCCTTCATGCCTTCGCCTACAATGGCAATAATGGACAGACTTTCTTGCACGGCTATGTTTTCGAGATCTCCATTTGCCAATTCAGACTTGAAACCCTTTTCCAAAACGGTTTTTACTTTGGAAACCATGCTGGGATCTATGGCAAAGCAGATTGAATGTTCTGATGAAGCTTGAGAAATAAGGATTACCGATATATTATTCTCCGCCAGAAGTCCAAAAACCTTGGCTGAAACACCAGCAACCCCAATCATGCCGTTTCCTTGGATATTCACCAATGCGATATCATCAATCGACGATATACCTGTGATGGACAAGGATTTGGAGGTTACTTCTTTTTGAATAATGGTACCCGCATGCTCCTTTTGAAAAGTATTGAGTATACGAATTGGGATATTTTTCTGAAATGCAGGAATCAAACTCGGTGGATAAATCACTTTAGCTCCAAAATGAGAAAGCTCCATGGCTTCAGCATAGGATATTTCAGGAATTGTAAAAGCGTTTTTGACTTTTCGTGGATCTGTAGTCATCATACCGTTTACATCCGTCCATATTTCTATCACTTCTGCATCTAAAGCAGCTCCCAATATAGAACCAGTATAATCGCTACCACCTCTACCCAATGTAGTACATACTCCATCGGTGTTTTTACCAATAAATCCAGTTACACAATATATTGTTTTGGGATCGGATAGCGTACTGATTATTTGTTCATTACTAATTTTAAAATCCACATTGGCATATCCAAAGTTGGAATCCGTACGAATGATCTCTCTTGAATCTATATATTTGGCAGGAAGCCCATTTTTTATCAAAATTTCAGAAATCATATAAGACGAAAGCCTTTCCCCAAAACTCATCAATAAATCCTGGGTACGCTTACTAAGCTCTCCAATGTACATTATTCCTTTCAACAAATCTTCCAATTCATTGAATAGGGTTTTTATCTGTGCAATAAGGGCACTTTGACTTTTTATGTCTACAAAATGCCTAACTACGTCTAAATGTCTATTTTCAGCGATCTCTAGGATTGTTTTATAGTCCGATTTACCTGAGGACGCTATTTTGCCCGCTTCCAGTAGTTTATTGGTAAATCCTCCCATCGCAGAGTAAACAACCACTTGGGCTTTGTTTTCGCTATGGTTTTTTTGAATAATCTCCAAAACCTGCTGAATACTTTCTATGGAACCTACTGAGGTGCCGCCAAATTTTAAAACTTTCATTTAATGTGTGCTAAAGTCTAACAATAGGGAGGGTTAATCCTTATTTAATAGACCTAAATTCTAAAAAGTACAAATATATTATAATACGGCGAATTTTGGAATATAAAAGAGAACTAGTCATATAAAAGATGAATCGAACGCAACTCTTTTCAATTAAGAATCATGTGTCATTGAAATAGATTAGAAAGAAGTGTTAAAAAAACAAATTGAGTATTTTGATGTTTTAGTAAATGTATAAGTATTAAAATTCGTATTTTTGTTTTCAATAAGTAACAGTTTTCCTTAAAATGAATGATATTTTTAAAGCCTTGAATGATTCTACACGGAGAGAGATTGTAGAAATATTACGAATTTCGGATGCCAATGCGGGCGAAATTGCCGACCGTTTCAACATTTCGAAGCCCAGTATTTCGCATCATTTAGATATTTTGAAACAAGCCAAATTAGTAAACTCAAAGAAAAGAGGACAGTTTGTCTTGTATTCACTCAATCAAAATGTGCTGGATGAAGTAATCGAGTGGTTTTTGCAGTTGAAAATCGATCCCAAGACCGAAAAACCAAGAATACGTATTCCGCTGAGCCAATATGTCTGAAAGGCAATTGCATAACTTTTATCCCGGCCCATCAACGATCTATCCTTTTCTGAAGGACGCATTTGTCGAAGCCTATGAGTGCGGGATTTTGGAGGCGAATCATCGAAGTACAAAAGGGGAGGAGTTGGTTGAACGATCTGTACAAAATATTCGTAAAAAATTATTAATACCTACAAATTACGAAATATTTTACGTCTCTTCAGCTACTGAAGCTTGGGAGATATCAGCTCAATCCTTGTTTAAATCTAAAATTCAATTTTTATACAGCGGAGCATTTGGTAAAAAGTGGTTTAAGTATGCTGTACTCAATCCGCATGTGTCAAAAGAATCTAAAATTCGTGGAACTCGATTTGATTTTCAGGAATCGTTTGATATAGATATCGTTGAAAAAGATGTAGATACGATTTGTCTAGTATCTACAGAAACATCCAACGGGAGCAATTTGCCTTTGGAGAGCCTGAAACAGGTACGTCAACAAAATAAAGACGCTATTATTTGTGTAGATGCCACTTCTGGCCTGGGCGGTGTTCACTATGATTATACACAGGCAGATTTTTGGTTTGCTTCTGTACAAAAGTGTTTGGGGCAGCCTGCAGGTCTTGGGGTGTTGATCGTGTCTCCACAAGCCTTGAAAAGGGCAAAAGAAGTGGATAATAAGCGATTTTATAATAGTCTGGGCTTTATACACGAAAATTTCGCTGTAAACCAAACCCACTATACACCCAATATGCTGGGGATTTATTGCTTGGATTACACCATGCAACGAATTGATGCAATAGATGGTATAGCTCATCAATTGAAAGAGCGAGCTGAATTTACGTATAATCAACTAAGCAAGTGTTTTCAGCCTTTGGTTCAGCATATTCCCAATCGATCCCATACCGTTTTAGCATTTGAACACTCCCTCCCAAGCGATTTTATTCAAGAAATAAAATCCAAAGGCTTTATTTTGGGAAAAGGGTATGGAGAATGGAAGGATAGCACTTTTCGAGTGGCGAATTTTCCTGCAATTGAGCAACAGGCCTACAATCTGTTGTTGGAGCATTGTTTAAGCTAGTAGAAAGCAAGTGAAACTTGCTGTACCCTTCCACGAAGGTGGAACCTTCGTAGAGCTAGTTGCTGTTCTCAACTCAAGCTCGAACTTACATCTTTAAACTTAAGGACTAACGACTGTCGACTTTCAGACTAAAACTATACAACTCAGCTCTCAGCACTCAATCACTCAGCACTAACTAAACCTACCTCGCCACCTCAATCTTGTACTTTTTCCCCTTCATCTTTTCAGAAGCAATTTTTTTGAGTAAGTCTTGCACTTTTACTTTTTTTACGGCGACAAAACTCATAAAATCCATGACTTCGATCAAACCCAAGTCATTTCTTTCCAATTCTCCTTTTTTGGATAAAAAGCCTACAATATCTATTTTGTTGAGTTTGTCTTTTTTACCCCCACTGATATACAATGTCTGCCATTCCGAAGGCTTTGGTGTTTTTAAATTAGAAGGAAGATTGAATTCTGAGGGTAAAGTAGGTAAATACTCAGGATTTGAATCTGATTTATGCAATAACAAATACGCTGTACCATCGGCATTCATTCGGGCTGTTCGACCGTTTCGATGGATGAATTCTTCTTTCTTCTGAGGCAATTCTAAGTGAATGACATGCTTTATATTGGGTATGTCTAAACCCCTAGCCGCTAAGTCGGTGGCTACTAAAAATGTATGCGTGCCGTTTCTGAATCCGATCAAAGCCCTTTCTCTATCCAATTGGTCCATCCCCCCATGAAAAAAAGTAATGGATTGGATGCCTTTTTGCTTGAGTCGTTCTACCGTTTCTTCTGTTGTGTCTCGAAGGTTGCAAAAAATTATGGCTCCTTCAGATCCTATAAAACAAAGGAGGTTAAACAAGCAATCGATTTTGTCTATATCGTTGGAGAATACGGTTTTTAACTCCAATTGATCGCTTTTTTTTTCTTTTTCCTTGTTGAAATTTAGAACTTTTGGCTGCATAGTACCCATAAAGTCAGGAATTCGAACTTTATCAGTAGCCGAAACCAAAACGCGTTTCTGGAGATACTTCATTTTGCCAACAATAAAGCTCATTTGATCTTCAAATCCCATAGCCAAGCTTTTATCAAATTCATCTAAAATCAGAATTCGGATTGAATCAAAACCAAACGTTTTTCTTGTAATATGATCCGCAATACGGCCGGGTGTCCCAATCAAAATGGCAGGTGGATTTTGCATGTTATTGATTTCTGTTTGCATATCGTGACCACCATAACAGGCACTAACCTTAAATCCAGTGCCCATTTTTTTCCAGACGGATTCTATTTGCAGAGCCAATTCACGTGTAGGACTAATGATAACACATTGAATTCCGTGGACATCGGATTGTAGCAGATCTAGCAAAGGCAAAAGAAAAGCTACTGTTTTGCCTGAGCCTGTAGGAGATAATAAAAAGGTGTCTTTTTCTTCTAAAATGGCTTTTTGTGCAGCCAATTGCATAGGGTTCAGATTTTCAATTCCTAATTTTTGAAGCGTTTGAATATAGTTTTCTTGCATTTAGCAAAGGTACAGCTTTTTGTTTGCTTGGACTTGTAGAAATTGTTCTTGATTTTTTAAGAATCAGATTAATTAAATTATTTTCTCAAAATTATTTGCATTTCTAATTTTCATATTTAACTTTGCAATACAAAGTACTTTTTAAATGTTGAAAAATGAAGAATAGAAAGTTTTTAAGTATTGTAATTTTAAGTTTTTTAAGTTTATTTCTTATAGCCGTACGAATTATTGGATCCAATAATTGGGCATTCATATTTTTGGTCAAAAATCTATTTTTAGCATGGATTCCTTTTGGGTTTATATGCTTAGCTAACAAGTTTTTAAAATTGGATATGCAAAAATGGCGATTACGTTCATTATTAGCTTTACTAGCATGTATTGCGTTTTTACCGAACAGTTTTTACATTATCACAGATCTAATTCACATCAATGATTATACAGAGATAAAGCTATGGTATGATCCGGCTTTAATTTTTGTAACGGCATTTGCTGGGATGAGTATTGGTTTATATAGTATGTATATCTTGGATACAATCATAAGAAGGAAATTTTCGTCTTTTTTTTCTTGGACTTCCATATTAGGATTGAGTTTTTTATTGGCATATGGCATCTATTTAGGAAGATATCTACGCCTTAATTCTTGGGAGATTGCATCTGATCCATTTACGGTTGTTTCTACGGTTATTAGTACAATATCTAGTATAGAAGCTATTAAAACTACCTTACTATTTGGTTGTATTTTATTTGTGGGATATATTTCGTTTTTATTGAGTACCAGAAATAAAACTTTGAAAAATATATAGTAAGAATATGAAAGAACAATTAGAGCATTTGGCTGAGATAAGAAGCCTTATGGATCGGTCTTCTAAATTTATATCGCTCAGCGGCTTATCAGGAGTAGCTGCTGGATCGGTAGCCTTGGTTGGGGCGTTTATTGCTGACAGATTATTGAGAATGCGTGCAGAACACGTTCTTACTTTCAGGGAGATGCTCCTCAAGATTACAGTTCTGGCTTGTATTGTAGTTATAGTAGCTTTTTTTAGTGCCTATTATTTTACCAAAAGAAAAGCAGATTCATTAGGGCTAACGATCTGGAATTCAACATCAAAAAAGCTCATTAAGTATTTTTTGGTTCCTTTGTTTCTAGGAGGAGTACTGTGTATAAGTTTTATGTTAGGCGGAGAAAGACATTTTTTGTTGGTTTTTCCAGTGACATTGGTTGTATATGGAATGGCTCTGATCAGTGCTTCGGCATATACGGTGCATGATACTTTTTATTTGGGAATTGTAATGGCAGCTCTAGGGATTATATTGTATTGGATAAAAGATTATTATGTAGTCACGTGGGCTTTGGGATTTGGCGTAGCACATATTGTATACGGTTTGATTATGTATTTTAGGGATGAAAGACCCCAAAACAACTAAGGATGGATTTTTTATTAAACTTCAATAAAGCATTTGAAAGCAAGGCTAGGTTGGGTATCATGTCTGTACTCACGGTTAATGATGAGCTTAGTTTCAATGCACTCAAGGAATTGTTGAAGCTGAGCGATGGGAATCTAGCCACACATTTGCGAGCATTGGAAGAGGTAGGCTATGTCGTTTTCTTAAAGGAGTTTGTAGGTCGAAAACCCATAACAAACTACCGAGTCACGGAGGAAGGTAGAAAGGCGTTTACGGATCATTTGAATGTATTAGAAAAACTAATTACTGGAGGATAGTCTATATTTTTTTGCCTTTTTGCTTTGTAAAACAAAGTACTTTTTAGAATTTAAAACAATTATATAATTATGAATAAGACGGTTCAACAAATTTGGGGAAACAGCGATAATGTCCTGTTTATTTTTGCCGCATGCTCGGCCGAATTCGCTCTCAATCCCGACGTGGATTGGTTATTTTTCACAGGTAAACTTCCCAAAGATCCATTGGGTAGGATGTCATCTACGGTTACGTACGCACGGATGATATTGAAGTCCACAGAGGAAGACGCGATTCGGGCAATCGATCAAATTGCGGCTATCCATGCAGGAGTAGAAAACAAAAGAGGGTTTCAGATACCTGCGAGAGCGTATCGAGACGTATTGTATATGCTGATCGACTACAGCATTAAATCCGAGGAATTACTCAACAAGAAATTAGCACTTTTTCAAAAGCGTGAAGTCTTCGAAGCATTTTACAAGATTGGGGCAAAAATGCACATTCCCGATTTGCCGACAACATATTCTGAGTGGCTCATCGATAGAAACAGACAACTAAGAGTAGATTTGGAATATAGTGAATTTAGTCCACAACTCATGGAATCGTATAAAAATCAGTTGGGCTGGCTACGCTATAAAATATTGCTAGCAGCTCAGTCTAAAATGGTTACAAAAGCCATAGTAAGTAAGCTTAGAATAACATCTTTTACAGGTTTTGATGGTATACTTTTTACCTATAAAAAACTGAAAGCCATAGGAGTAGACGCTTTTCTAAAAAAAGCCATGGTTCCCAATCAATATCATTCAGCCATTTTCTCATAATTAATCTATTAAAACAATTTAAAAACAAAAAACAAATGGACCAAGATCAAATCAAGCCGCCAAGTTTTTGGCAAAAAAATGCAATTATTGTTAAAGTTATCTTTATCGTTACATTGTCGAGTATTTTACTGATACCCGTTTCTTTAGTGAATTCTACGCTAACGGAGCGGCAATATAGGAAACAAGACGTAATTCAAGAGGTAAGTTCTAAATGGGGGAGAGCTCAAACAATAGTAGGCCCTGTGCTCGTATTACCTTACAAAGTAAAGCAAAAAATAAGTGAATTAAATGCAAAAGGGACTTATTCAGATGTAATCGAGGAAACCGTAAAAAATGCGTATTTCTTGCCTGATGATCTTGATATATCGGTAAATATGACCCCAAGGCTAAAAAAAAGGAGTATTTATGAAGTAGTACTTTATGAAAGTAAAACCAAAATAAAAGGAAAGTTCTTGTCTCCTAATCTAAAGATGCTTTCTATTTTACCTGAAAACGTAATCTGGGAAAAAGCTCATATTATTTTAGCTTTGAATGATTTAAAAGGTTTGGGAGAAAATCCTGCATTTTTATTGAATTCCAAAAAAGTTGATTTTGAATCGGGAGGGGTTCTATCCGACGAGTTCAAAACTGGGCTCAAAGCCCCCTTTGTAATTGTAGATCAGTTTAACTCAGAGTTAAATTTTGATATAAGCCTGGAGCTTAAAGGATCTGAGAGTATTCGATTTGTACCTTTAGGTAAAAAACAATTAGTAAAACTGAGTGCTCCTTGGCCACATCCAAATTTTGAAGGTGAATTTTTACCGGAAAAGCATGAAAGTGATAAAAATGGATTTTCCGCAGTATGGAAAACATTAAGCCTCAGTAGAAACTTTCCTCAGCAATGGACAGGAGCTAGCCCAAGGTTTGAGCCACAGAGTTTTGGAGTTAAACTTATACAAACCTCTGATAATTATATCAAAAGTGATAAGGCTATTAAATATGCCATATTGATTATTTCCTTAACATTTTTTGCTGTTTTGTTCTTCGAACTTAGAAATAAGAAATCCATTCATTTTCTAAATTACGGATTAATTGGTATGGCACTATGTATTTTTTACACGCTTTTGGTGTCTATTTCTGAGTATCTAGATTTTAATGGTGCTTACGGAATTGCGACTGCTATGACTGTAGTTTTAATATTTTCATTTGCCAAGTCTCTTTTTGCTGATTCACGGGCTGCTATATCGATTTCAGCAGTGATGACAACTTTATATGGCTTTATATTGGTGATTCTTCAACTAGAAGATACTGCTTTGCTGGTAGGAAGTTTAGGACTGTTTTCTATTTTGGCTGTAGTGATGTATGTATCTAGAAATATTGATTTTCAACGTTTGAAATAGACGCAATAGAAAAATTCATAAAAGACTAGACAGTTGGTGTCTAGTCTTTTTTTATTAAATAGAAAGCTAAAATACAAGATCTCTTCATTGAATATAAATAAATTATTAAGCTTGCATTAATAGAAGATAAATTTTCCATATTTTAGATAATATATAGTATCAAAATAGTATATTTTTTTTTAAATTTGAGTTTGTTTTTCTAATTGTTATTCACTTAGCCCTATTTTGAATAGAGATGAACAAAATTACATTAAAGTTTAATTCCTTTAAACTGATAGTCTTTTGTGTTGCTCTTGTTTGTGTTGTTGTTTCAATTTACGATTTACTCAAAGGAAATAATGACGGAATTTTATCTGGAATTTATATATATAGGTTAATTTTCAGAATTGTATTAATTTCTCTATTTATTGCTGCTCTCTTCTTTCTTCGAAAACGAAAATCAAAATTAGTCTCTTTGTTGGCAACAAATGCCTTGGTTTTTGTGGGTCTATATGCGTTTTTAGAGGTATTATCAATTATCTATTTGACATTTGTAGATAAATCTGCAAAAAGACCGTCACATATTATTATGTATGATAATCCTAATTGGGCTCCTCATCTTATTAATTCGCAGGTTTTTTGGGCTGATGTTGCAGACTCTGTTGGTAGATGGAGAATATCAAACGCCGAACGAAATGATATCAATTGTGAAACAAGTGAAAGGTTTGTTTACAGAACTAATAATGCTGGTTTACGAGATATAGACAGGAATTTGGTAAATGAAAACAATGTGGTATTTCTAGGGGATTCATTTGTTGAAGGATTTATGGTTGATGAAAAAAAGAGGTTTAGTAATGTTCTAGAAAGTAAGACAAATATTCCTCATATAAATTTAGCCGTATCAGGTGCAAACCCAACGGCCTATTATTTGATTTACGAGAAAATGGCCAAAAGAATGTATCCACATGACAAAGTGATGGTAGGAGTGTGCTTAGGTAATGATTTTGACAGCTTTGATCAACCCGTCAACGATGATTTTATTGATTTACCTATATATAGAGCATATTGGAGCAAAAAAGGTGACCTAAAATATACATTAGCGGATATTTCACACTCAAGTTCCAGTCTGGTGTATCCTGATTCAAAGTATATTAGGTATGTGAGAGATTCAATTTATAATGCTCAAAATTTGGGGAGAAAATTACTTTTAGAATATCAGACAAATTCGTATTTATATAGTGTTTTGAAAAGTTTTGGTAAAAAAATAGCCACTGTGAGATATGAAAAACATTATAAGGGGTATTTAGAAAAACCATGCTGGGGAATGAATACCGCTTATGAGTTTTTGAGGAGCTTTGACGAAATGATAAGGGAAGTACATCCAAAGCCTTTGCTTATCGTAATATTACCGACCTTAAAAGATGTCATAAACTATAGAAAAAATAAAGCGGATAATTTTACTGGTTACCTTCAAAAAAGATATCCTATGGCCAGTTTTATAAATCTAACACCGTATTTATCGCAATTTAGTGACCCACAGAAATTCTATATTGCTTGTGATGGGCATTTGAATAATCTCGGACATAAAACAGTAGCGAATTATATTCTTTGCAGCAATACGTACAAAAACTTCATAAGCCGAAAAGGGCTTTAGAATTTGTTTCTTAAATCAAAATAATAGCAATAGTAACTCTTTTAAAATTAACTAAAGAAATCCTTCATTCTATCGAATATGCTTTTTTCTCCAGACGATCCTTTGGGTAAGAAATTTGGTGAACTTCTAAGTTTTTCAAGGATATCTCTTTCTTCAGAACTGATAGATTTTGGGGTATAAATATTTATATAAATCAGTTGGTCACCCAATCCGTAGCCATTTACGTCGGGGAAACCTTTGCCTTTAAGACGTAGAACTTCTCCTGCTTGTGTCCCCGGTTTGATTTGGATTTTTACACGACCCGAAACAACTGGAACTTCCAATTCCGTACCCAATACGGCATCAATAAAGCTCAGGGGTTGGTCTAAAATGAGGTTATTGCCGTCTCTTTTGAGTAAGGCATGCTCTTCTTCCTCAATTTGAATCAAAAGATCGCCCGGTACTCCGCCTCTGGATGGTACGTTACCCTTCCCAGACATAGAAAGCTGCATACCTTCTCCAACACCAGCTGGTATTTTGATAGAGATCATATCTTCCTCAAGAACGCGGCCTTCTCCATAGCAAGCTTCACAACGCTCGTTTACGATTTTTCCTTCACCGCTACATGTATGACAGGTATTGGTTGTAACCATTTGACCCAACATGGTTTGTTGAACACGTTTGATCTGCCCCGTTCCACCACATGTATTACAATTATTAAGTGAACTTCCGTTTTTTGAACCGTTACCGCCGCAAGGCTTGCAGCTCACGTAGCGTTTTACTTTTATTTTTTTCTCAACTCCATTGGCAATATCTTCAAATGTAAGTTTGAGTTTGATGCGAAGGTCAGAACCTTTGCGAGTAGCTTTACGACCACCGCCACCGCCTCTACTGCCCCCAAAAAAGCTTGAGAATGGACTGTTATCTCCAAAAATATCTCCAAAATTGGAAAAAATATCTTCCATATTCATTCCACCGCCACCAAAGCCACTGGCACCTCCTACGCCTTCATGACCAAATCTGTCGTATCTAGCCTTTTTGTCAGGATCAGACAAGACACCGTAAGCTTCAGCAATCTCTTTGAATTTATCTTCTGCGGCTTTATCGCCTGGGTTTTTGTCGGGGTGATATTGAATGGCTAGCTTACGGTATGCTTTTTTTAGCTCATCTGCATTAACAGATTTAGACACACCCAATATCTCGTAAAAATCTTTTTTTGCCATTTTGTTTTTTGAAATTAGCCGTCTATTTTAAATTAATTTCCAACGACTACTTTTGCGTAACGAATTACCTTCTCGTTTAGGAAATATCCTTTTTCCACTTCGTCGATTATTTTGCCTTTTTGTTCATCACTTGCAGCAAACTGCGTAATACACTCGTGCAATTCCACATCAAAAGTCTGACCAATGGATTCCATAGGTTTAAGACCTTTTTGAGTTAGGGTATTTTTTAATTTATTGTATATAAGATCAATACCTTCTTTTACAGCTGTTAAATCTGTTGCATTTTCAGTTGATTTTTGTGCTCTTTCAAAGTCATCAACTACAGGTAAAAGATCCTTCATTAGCCCCTCAGATGCGGTCATAATTGTGTCAATTCTTTCCTTGGCTGTTCTCTTCCTAAAATTATCAAATTCGGAATACAAACGAAGATACTTGTCTTTCAGTTCGCCCAATTCTTTTTCTAATTTTATGACAGCATCTTCCTCTTCTAATTCAACAGGGTCTACTGTTTCAGAAGTCGTATTTTGATCTTGTTCTTGGAGTGTTTCTTTTTCTTCTGATGTTGTTTTTTTCTCAGCCATATACCATAATTTTGAACGATTAGGTCAAAAATTATTCCATCCCTAAAATTTGTGACAAACTGTCATAATTAAAGTGCTATTTTTTTTGAAAAATTTAAAACAAATAAAAAAAACGTTTCGTTAAAAATTAGTTTAGAAATTCTTTAATTAAATTGAAATAAACAATTATGGCTACAGCGAAATATGAATTGATACAGGCATTAAGAAAAACAGCAAAAGATATATTGGAATCATCCAAGTATCAATGGGGTCACATGGGATCGTGCAATTGCGGTTTTTTAGCCCAAAATATTACCCAATACACATCAGCGGATATTCATAATTTTGCGATGCAAGGACGTGGAGATTGGAGGGAACAATTAGATGAGTATTGCCCTACGAGTGGTTTACCAATGGATTTACTAATTGCAGAAATGCTTAATTTTGGTTTTAATGCAGGTGATCTTCAGCATTTAGAGTGTCTTTCTGAGCCAACTATAAAAGAACGTATTCCATTCGAAAGAAGAGAAAAATTAAGTAATAATGTGAAAGAAGATGTCGTCCTGTACCTAAATACTTGGGCCAATGCTTTAGAAGAAGAGTTACTAAATTCTATTTCTATCAAAGATATTGAATTGTCTAAATTAGAAATTGCGTAATTTTTAATATGGGTATTCTTGTTTAACTTTACCATTTGAAAGGTGAATATTAAACAATTATTTATACTAAATTGACATGAAATTTAAGTTAGTCTTTTCTTCATTTTTTCTATTTACAATAGCAATAAATTCAGGTATTTCTAGGAAATTTTTGGCCTCTTCTTATAAAACCACCTCGAATACACAAACGCAGGCGATTCAAAATGCAATAAATGCAGCGACTTTATCGGGTGATACAGTTATTATTGATAAATTACTAAGCCCTTGGGTAGTACGCTCAATATTAATTCAAAATAAATCAAATATAACGATACTGGTTCAGTCAGGGACGATTGTACGTGCTGCTTCAGGGTTTACATATTATGAGTCATTGTTTAATTTTAGAACGTCAACCAATATTAATTTTATTGGCTACGGTGCTATTTTAGAGCACGATAGAACCTTATATACAGATTCAAGTGAATTTCGTCATAACATAAATATTGGGGGAAGTAATGGACTACGAATTTTTGGTTTCATTCTTCGCAATAGCGGTGGGGATGGGGTTAATGTTTCGCCTTGGAATACCACAGGTACGAATGATGCTGGCATTGCTGCTCGAAATATTCATATTAAAGATTGTATTATAGATGGAAATAAACGCCAAGGCATTTCTATTACACATGCAGACAGTGTTTTAATAGAATATTGCCAAATTGAAAATACAAATGGACTTCCACCATCAGCAGGTATTGATATAGAACCTTTTAGAGAAATACATTATACAAAAAATATAACGATACGGCATTGTAACATTAAAAACAATCAAGGGTATGGATTGATGTTTGTTTTTGGGGAGTCGTCCAGACAAGACAATGTAAACATTAAGGTTTCAGACGTAATACTTGAAAGTAATTCGCGAGGGGGAATACTGATTACGGATGGATATTATGGACAAGAAGCCATTGGTGGTTTAGATACAACACTCGCAAATGGAAATATTTTTTTCGAACGAGTTTGGATAAAAAATACGGCAGCATTGGCTCTTTATTCCCGTAAAGCAAATAATTTGTTTTTAACGCAATTTAAAGATTGTATTTTTGAAAACAACAACAATAATACAGCAAATCCAACGCACTTTGGAAGAGTCGAAAATTCTGCATTTATAGGTTCAAGTGCCAATGCAATTCGTATGGGACAATTGCATCTCGATTCGTATTTGTATCCCAATACTGAGGTTGGTAATAATACTTTGGCTACTAATCTTAGATATGGGGGGTATACATTTTCGAAATGTATCATGATTGATGATGAAAACCGAGGTTTTATAACGTCTTATGGTGCTCAAGTTAGCAGCGGGGTTAATTACAGCCAAAAAATGTATGATGTTACAGGTGATTTTTTATATATCAATACGGGAACTACAACCAATACAGGATTATATAACAATAGCCCAACTACGATGGTGAATGTAAATGTGACGAGAAATATGCAAACCGCTTATCCTGTGTCAACTATAGCAATTAGTAGTGCCAATTTAGACGCACAGGAAAACTCAAGTAACCATGCTAATTTTCAAGTAACGAGGACATCAACAAATACATCGTATCCATTACCATTTGCCTATGAAGACAGCAGTCAAGCACTTCAAGTAAGAGAATATAGATTGTTTCCGAAATTTGGTGTAATAGCGGCAGATAGTCTTTCGTTTAAAGAAGAACTAATTGCTCGTGATGATACGGTAGCAGAAAGTAATGAATCTGTTCGGATTAATTTGAAACCTCAAACGCTTTACTATTCAATTACAGGGGTAAATTTGGCACCCTTATTTATATGTTCCAATCCTGTTTGTACTCCTAATGTTTTGAGCGTAAATAGTCCTTCCATCAATCTTTGTCCCGGAGCGAATACAACTTTAACAGTATCGGGTTGTACAAACGGTCAAGTATACTGGACTCTCAATAATGCAATTGTAGGTACAGGTAACTCTTTTACGGCTCAATCTACAGCTCTTGGCACATACAAAGCCATATGTTCCACAAGTAGCAGTATAAATGCTGTAGTTGGTGTGGTACCCAATACACAAACTATTACTGCTGCAATACCGAGTGGATCTGCAAGCCGGAGAGCGTTGGTTGGCATTACCGCTACAAATAAAATTGGTACAATAAACATCACACCTACGGCAAATACAACCTACAGAGCGGGTAATTCGATTTTGTTAAATCCTGGATTTGAAGTATTTACCAATTCAATCTTCAGGGCAGAAATTGGAGCATGTCAATAATCAATGGGCTTCTAGCCAGTTTTTACCGATTCCAATTCCTGTTTCGATTTTAACTTTAAGGTTGAGAGCATTACACATAAGATCGTCGATCTTGATTTTAAGATCCTCCATTTCACTTATATGTGCATCAAAAACCAATTCATCGTGTACTTGAAGGATCATTTTGGATTGGAGCTTCTCTTTTTGCATAAAGTCGTGGATACGAATCATAGCCAGTTTGATCATATCGGCTGCAGAGCCTTGAATAGGGGCATTGATAGCGTTTCTTTCGGCAAAGCCACGATTGGTTTGGTTTCTGGAATTGATATCGGGCAAATACCGCCTTCTCCCCATAATAGTTTCTACAAATTCCATTTCACGGGCTTTGTTAATGGTAGCATCCATAAAGCCTTTGATTTTGGGGAACTGAAGGAAATAAGAATCGATAATATCCTTGGCTTCAGACCGAGCAATACCTAGTCGTTGAGCTAAGCCAAAAGCCGAAATACCGTAAATGATACCAAAATTCACCATTTTAGACTTTCTTCGCATATCAGAGTTGACGTCTTCTAATGATACTCCAAAGACTTTCGAGGCAGTGGTTGAGTGAATATCTATACCTTGGTTGAAGGCTTCTAGCATACTTTCGTCTCCGCTGAAATCAGCCATTAGCCTTAATTCTATTTGAGAGTAATCGGCAGACAGGATTTTAAAGTTTTCATCGGTTGGAATAAATGCTTTCCGAATTTCTCGTCCACGTTCTGTACGGATTGGGATATTTTGTAGGTTGGGATTGGTAGAACTCAATCGACCCGTTGCTGCCACCGCTTGGTTATAGGAAGTATGAACACGTCCTGTTTTTTTCGATATTAAGGAAGGTAAAGCATCCACATAGGTGCTTTTTAATTTGCTCAGTTCACGAAAATCAAGAATCTTACTTACTATTTCGTAGTCTTTTTCATAATCAGTAAGTACGTCTTCCCCCGTAGCATATTGACCTGTAGGCGTCTTTTTAGGTTTATCGTCGATTTTCATTTTTTCAAACAAAATCTCACCCAATTGCTTCGGAGAGCCAACATTAAATTCTGTGCCTGCAAGTTCAAAAATTTCGGATTGTGTTTTTACCAAATCCTTTTGAAGAGTTTCTGATAAATCAACTAATGCAGGGATGTCTAACCGAACTCCTGTGTTTTCCATTTTACTCAAAACTGGAATTAAGGGTATTTCTAGTTCGCTTAATAATGTATTTTGATTTTTTTTGCGAATTTTTTCATCTAATTTTTGTTTTAGCTGAAAAGTAATATCCGCATCTTCGGCAGCATATTCTTTGATTTGATCCAAGGGTACATCCCGCATACTTTTCTGAGCTTTTCCCTTTCCTATAAGTTCTTCAATCGAAATAGGATTGTAGTTTAGATACAAATTGGATAAGAAATCCATCGAATGCCTTTGTTCGGGTTCTATAATGTAGTGAGCCAACATGGTGTCATACAATTCACCCTTTACAGGCATCCCATAATTATCTAAAACGCTCATATCATATTTAAGGTTATGAGCTATTTTTCGGATGTTTTCATTTTCAAATACAGGTCTAAACTCTTCCAATATGGCTTGAGCTTCCTTTTGGTCGGGAGGAAAAGGAATATAAAACGCCTCTTTGGCTTGATAAGCAAACGATAGGCCTACCAATTGAGCATCAACCGCATCTACACTGGTAGTTTCAGTATCAAAGCAGATTTCTTTCTGTGCCAATAGGTAAGGAATAAGTTCTGCACGTTCCTCATGCGTAGTGAGAGCGTAGTAATTATGTACGATGGTATGAACAGAGTCTTTTGTAGAGTTCTCAATGATTTCATCTTCATCATTTTCTGCAGGAGCATCAAATAAAGACATCTGACTCGTATCAGCCGCTTTTTTAGCCGCTTTTGCTTTAGTAGAACTGGGTTGAGAATCACTTTTACTTACTGAAGATCCCGTATTAGATTTTATCAAACGGGTTTTCATCGTTTTAAACTCAAGTTCATCTAAAAGCGATCCGAGTTCTTCTTCGTTGTAAGGCTTAATAAGTAAATCTTCTTCTACAAAGGGCACAGGGACTTCAATATTAATTTTGGCGAGATACTTCGACATAAGGGCACTTTCTCGACCATTGGCAATTTTTTCACCCAATTTGCCCGGAATTTTATTGGCATTGTCCAAAATTCCTTCAACCGTATCGTATTGATCGAGGAGTTTGGCCGCTGTTTTTTCACCTACACCCATAATCCCAGGTATATTATCTACTTTATCACCCATGAGGCCAAGCATATCAATTACCTGATCGATTCGTTTAATTTCCCATTTTTTTAAAATTTCTGGTATTCCTTGCACTTCTATCCCATTTCCCATAAAGGCAGGTTTGTATAGAAATATGTGTTCATCTACCAATTGCCCGTAGTCTTTGTCGGGAGTATACATGTAGACTTCATATTCCTCTTTTGGGGCTAATTTGGCAATGGTGCCAATCACGTCATCTGCTTCAAATCCATCCAACTCAAGCAAAGCAATGTTCATGGATTTTACCAGTTTTTTTACTAAAGGAATTGCCACAGTTATGTCTTCTGGTTGTTCCTCGCGGTTAGCTTTATATTCTACAAACTCTACGTGTCGAAACGTTGGAGCTTTGGTATCAAAACAAACGGCCAGATGGGTAGGGCTTTCTTTTTTTAGTACTTCTAAAAGGGTATTCGCAAATCCATATACAGCACCTGTGTTGAGTCCAGTAGACGTAACTCGAGGGTTTTTTGAAAAAGCAAAATGAGCTCTATAGATTAGAGCCATAGCGTCCAAAAGAAATAATTTTTTTGGCTTCATAGTAATTTTTATCCTACGGGGTTATAATATTGTAGATAATTCAATCCAAAATACGTCAATTTTAATAGAATACTAGGCATGAAGTTCAAATTACTATTTATTTTTTTAAGTATACAATTTATAACTTTAGGGCAAAGACGTGATAATCAAGAAACAGGCACGGTGCTTGTGCAACTCGAAAAATTGCTTCCCAACAAGACCTATGACTACACGAATTCAGATATTTTAGTAAAATGGCATTTGTTGATTTTGGATTTGATTGAACAGACGCCCAATTATACCCCCAATGTAGCCGCTCGTTCTATGGCCTATATCAATTTGGCTGCTTTTCATGCTGTTTTACCGAAATATCCTAATCTGAATAGTCTTGAAGGGCAAATACAAGAATTTATCTTGCCCAATGAACTCAAGTTTGAGGATAGTACTTTTGTTGCACCAGTGGCCTTAAATATGGCTATTTTTACAAGTATAGACGAGTTTTTTATTGGTGCTCCTTACGTTTGGATGGAAAAATGTGTTGCTTTGAAAGATACGATTAATTCGCAATTTTCTCGTCAATTTTCAGAAGATCAAATCCAGAAAGCCAAAAATTTTGGATTTAGCATAGCAAAAGAAATATATACGTACAGCAAAAACGATGGAGGAGATAAGGCTCGATTTAGAACATATGATTTGGGTTACAAAGTACCTAAATGTGAATCCTGTTTTGAGATCAATCGTGTGGCAGATTTAGAAAATACAGGACCACTACATCCCAATTGGGGTAAAAACCGTACGTTTTTATCAGCAAACAGCTTAGAATGGGACATCAAGCCTAAGCATAGCTTTGGAAAATATAGGGAAACAGAGTTTTATAAAGAGGCTATGGAGGTCTACAAAACATCCAAAGAATGCCAGCCAGGTAGTGAAAAAAATGCAATAGCCAATTTTTGGGATGATGCAGCTACATATTCCTACACAGCTGTTGGCCATTCGGTGTCAATTTTAACGCAGGTATTGAGAACTAAACCTATGCGATTGGATTCTGCGGCTTCGACCTATGTTACGCTTACTTTGGGGCTTAATGATGCCATGATTGCCTGTTGGGGATTGAAATACAAGTATCAGACGATTCGTCCTGTGACCTATATCAAGCGATACATCAATAGCGGTTGGGAGCCTATAATACTAACACCTCCTTTTCCTGAGTTTCCTTCTGGGCATTCGACACAATCGGCTACAATGGCCACTATTTTAACACAAATATTAGGCGAAAACACTTCGTATACGGATTATTCTAAGTTTTGGGTAGGTAAACCCAAGGTGTTTAAGAATTTTTGGGAGTCTGCCAACGAAACCAGTATTTCCCGTTTGTATGGGGGGATTCACTTTAGGGATGCTTTGGAGCAAGGTCAAGAATTGGGTAGGAGAGTGGGAAAAAATGTGAATGGCCTAAAGACCTTTAAATAGGGGCTATCTTTTCGATATCTTATTGAGTGATATATTACGTTGAAGGGTACATTTGAACGTTCCTTTCGTAAAATTTCTTTTTTGAGCATGTTTAGTTGCTTTGCCTTTCATGCGTTTACGCCACATTTCAAAACTACTGCGTTTCATCGTTTTTCGCATGAGTTCAATGACCCTAGATTCATTCAATCCAAACTGGACTTCAATAGCTTCGAAGGGAGTTCTATCTTCCCAAGCCATCCCTATTACACGGTCGATTTCTAATTCTGTAAGTTCCATGACTTTAAAAGTAGTCGTTCAATTGGAATGTT
>JBOFGX010000230.1:0-13617 GCA_051649345.1 Leadbetterella sp.
TTTGTCTCGGAAGTTTTGAAATGATCTGTGAAAATAAAGTTAAATTTGCCAAAATGAGAGTGGTTTTTGTCGAACCTAAAATTAACCTTTTAGGATAATTCTTGCTCTCATTTTTTTTCCTTATTTAGGACGCTATTGATGTAATATTTAATAAAATTAGTTTATACTTTGTTTAATAATACTTTTTTATTAAAGCTATTACAAATCTTAGTCATTTCTTCCAATCACAATACTACCACTATGATTTATTATGATAGCATTACAATTATCAAGAAATTGAATATTGGGTACATAAGTAGTGGAAGAATAAACCAATACCCAAGTTTGTCCTAAATCACTACTACTATAAACTGTATTTGGATTTGAGTTTTGACCATTTACAATTAAGTATAAAAGGTTATTGTTTTTGTATATCCTAGTAGGGAGTGCATTCGAGTTAAATGCAACCGAAGGTAGGTTTAACTTAGTCCATGTGCTTCCAGCATCAGTAGTAGAGTATAAAAACTTACTTGTTGTTGAATTAAATTCTCCCCCTGTCATAAATCCATTTGTGGAATTTTCGAATCGTATATCCTGAATGGTTTGAGCTGTGGTGCCGCTAGGCAAGTTTGGTAACGATACATCTGACCAGGTTTGCCCACCATTCGTAGTTTTTCTAAATTTCGAATATGATCCACCAATGAATCCCAATTGACTATTGATGAAAAATAATGAATATCCAACACTCGAACTACTGGTAGCATTTGAAGATAGATCTGTCCATGTTTGACCGCCATTCGAAGTTTTATACAAGGCAATACTACTAAAATTATTGGTTCCAATAACGAATATATTTAGGCTATCCAAAGAATAAATCCTTCTTGTGTACTTTATTCCTAGACTTGAGTTCCAAGTGTTTCCACCATCTTCCGTTTTGTATAATGCATTGTTTTCAGTAGATACAAATCCTTTTGTTGGACTTAAAAATTTCGTGTAGTATGTCAAGTAAGAGTTATTTAGTATTGATTTGCTAGTAAAAGTTTCTCCTCCATCAATTGTTTGATACAGTGTTCCATTTGCTCCAAGTATGAAACCACTAGTGGGAGAAATAAAACTTATATCGTTCAATAATTGACTAGATATATTTTTTTCATTCCATACATTTACCTGATTACATGTAGTAGATGGGGTTGATAAAGTAGAGTATTTTGGGTTTAGACCACCACCAGGTGTAACCATATTGACACATGTCTTGATTTCAGCCTTGAATGTATTGGAGATCGAATTTCCCGGTAAAATCGTAACACTTTTTGATGCTGAATAATCATAAGGTGATTGTGTCCAACTGTTTTGCTTCAGAATTAGCTGACCGTATAGATTGTTATTTAGGGGGGTAAGACCTTCTTGTATTTTATAGGGTTGACACACGAAGTAATTGCATGTACTTGATGTATTCTCCTTTTGATAAAGTGCTTTAGCTTCTTCTGTATTTATCGCTCCTTTGTATATTTTGAAATCATCAAAAGATCCTAGCATAAACTCAGAATTTACTCTGTTGCCAATCACAAAACTGTTTGGATAATCCAACGTTGTATTGAGAGGTATAATTTTACTGCCTACTAAGTTACCATTGAAATAAATTCTTTCCAATTCATCTTCTACAACGCATATCACATGCGTCCAAGCGTTAAGAGGAATTGGGATGGCCGATCCAAGCGATTCTAAATTTAGTCTTGTATAAGAAGTTACGAATAAAAAGCCTTGATTGTTTACTTGTATTGCTTGACCACCCACTCCAAACAAACCCTGTACATAAGAAGTGTAAGTAGGTAATTTAATCCAAAACGAGTACGTATAATTTCTATTCTTTAATTTGGAACTCATAGGTAATGAAATGGAGCCTGTACCGTTAAAATCAATGGCAGAACTAGGGTTTCCAAAACGATCCGATACAAAGGTGCCATATGTATTTGAGGCATTTATTGAAGACACATTGTCAATTCTGTTTCCGTTAAAACCATAACATGATACTAATTCAAGTTCACGCCAAGGTTTTACATATTCACATCCATTAAAGTTTTTTAAATCTTGTATTTCTGAAATCGAAAGAGCCCCTTTGAATATTTTAACTTCATCTAATCTACCCTTAAATTTGAGTCCTTGATTTCCTGCAATTTGAATTGTAGAATTAGCAAATGCAGGTAGGCTTTGAGTAGTCTTTAGTTTTGCAATCAGAGTAAAATCCAGATATAACAAAAGACTGTCTTTGTTCCTAATAGCAGCTAGATGGTGCCAAGAAGTAGTATCATTAAAGTTGTAATACATATTTTGATAGGTTCCTAAAGTACTGGAAGAAGTAAACTTTATAGCGGGTGCATCATATGTGTCCCCATTAGCAATTATGCCCAAAGTATGAGAAAAATTAGTTGACTTAAAGGATACGATTTCTTGTTCTTCACCGGGTAATGGCAAGGAGCTAGCTTTAAACCAAGCAGAATATGTAAACTGAGAAGAGAAAAATCCTTGCGAATTGAAACCAATGACAGGATGTGTTGACTTAGACAGCAAGGACTTACCAAACGCACCATTTATATAGTCCGATGAGGGGATACTAATAGCTCCAATTCGCCCTCCAACCATATCATTTGTAGAGTTTTCGAAGGGAATACAAGTAACTATATTGTTAGCTCCGAATATCCACACATTGTGTGCTTGTGTACTAAAACTGGCAGAGCCACATGCGTTACTAGCTGAGGTAATAGTAAAAGATTGACTAGCATATGGAGAGACGTTTATTACATCCGAATATTTCGTAAGTGTAAACGCACCATAATTTCCTATATTTAAAGTGACAGGTAAAGAGCCATTTCCATAAAACTTAAGTTCACTTGTATTTCCGCTATATATAGAGTCATTTTTTTGGATTAGACTAACGAAGGCAATTTTATTAATCTTGGTTAATAGATCATTTAAGCTAACAGTGTTGCCAGACGTAACTCGTATCTTGTATGTAGAGTCTGCTATTAATGTGGTAGGGAAAGAAAACGTGAATGAAGAGCTCGTAGTAGTTGCCAGTATTAAAGGATTTGAGAAATCACCATTGACATCTGATAGTTCAAGCTTAAACGAAGTGTTAGAAGGGAATTCATTATGAATAAAGTTGAGGGTTTGGGAGGTTCCAACGCAGGTAGCTGCAGCTAGTGTACTTTGAATCCGAATGAATTTTTGCGAAACGATATTGGTAGGACAACCTCCAGAATTTTTACTTAAAGCTATTATTTCATTTTCATTTAAAGCATCTTTGATTAACATAACGTCATCAATTTCACCATGATAGAATTGTGAATTACTAATTCTCTTACCTATAAATCCTAGCAAAGGTGTGTTATAAAGTGCTGTGCCAGAAGAAATGGTATTATTTCCTGCCAGAATTCCATCAATATATGTTTTGGAAGAAACACCGTCATTAGTGACAACCAAGTGCTTCCATGGAGCACTTGATCCTGATTGAAGACTGGTGGTTACATAGTTATTCCCACTGAAGGTGTACCCTGAAGCATTATTTACTAATGTTTGTCCAGCTGTAGTACTGTTGTAAGAAAAGAAAATAGATTGGTCACCGCTTAGATTTCCTAAAGAAATCAGTGATCTAGAAAGACTTCCCGAGGTAGTTGGCAAAGACATGGGTCTTATCCAAGCAGAAAAAGAATATTTATTATTGATTAGGTCATTTGTAGGAATAGACATAAAATCACTAGAACCATTCAAAAGAAGGGCATTTTGAGATAAATTATTTCTGCTATTTACGAAAGTACCGCCTGTCAAATTACCATTGTTTAATCCATAATAATCTTGTGAATTATTAGCAAAATCGTAGCAAGAAACTATTCTTTTATCGGTAACATTGACTGTGGTGCTACAAGTTAGGGTTTGCGAAGCAGAATTTGTAAAAGTGGAAGTTATACTGTAGCTATTTGATGCCTGACTCGAAGTAGGTGTCCAGTTAAACTTGGCAGTATCGTTTTGAATAATAGAGGTCATACCTGAAGGTAAAGATCCAATCAATATATTCGATATTGATGCTCCCGAATTGATTGTAAATTGAGAAAAATTACCATTTGTATTTGCTGGGATATTTATTGTATTCTGTCCAGCACAAGTAAATAAACTAGGAGTATTCGTGATACGTATTGGTATTTCTACACCTGTTTTATTATTGCCAGAAGATGCTACAATCCTAACGAAGTAATAGTTGCCGTTGACTGCGGAGCTATTGGACCATGAGATCAATCCAGTAGAAGAAATAGAAAAGCCACTTGGTACATTTGCCGATCCATAAAGTGGAGTAGTGGAATAAGATACAGTACCGCCATTGGGATCTGTGAAATTAAGTTGTCGACTACCCAATACACCAGGAACAAACTCCAAAATTACGGGATCAATTAGTGATGGCGACCCTAGACTGCCTGAACTCAAATCTACCATGCTAGAATAAGAGTAACTATATGATGCTGCATTGAGATATTCATCTATCAAACAACAACTATTGGCGTTGGCTGTAAAATTTCCCGCAGAAGGATAGGTATACGATCCTGTGTAAGTTACTCTGAGAAAGCCACCATAATTTTCAGAACTCACCACAGTCATAGGTACGGTTGTAGTACCATCACCCGTATTTAAGGTAATCCCATCATAACTTCCTTCCCATAATGATACAATTTTGAAATTTACGGTGTTAGTACCCGAAACCCGGGTCCATGTAAGTGAGCCTCCAACGTTGTGAGAAGCATATAAAGATGAGGAAATTAAGAAAAAGAATAGGTATAAATAGGTCTTCATTTCAGGGTATTTAAATTCGTTGCAATATAATATATAGTTTTATAATAATATTTATCAAGTTCAGAAAGAGAAAAAATGTAATCTTAACTAGTAGTATTTTACTCTTTCAATGACAAAAAAGTACTTGTAAAGGTACTACTTCTAATTTTTAAGCATATAGTTTATTGATTTTTAATATGCTAAGTAACTATTGTGGTCTCAGCGGGAATCGAACCCACATCTAAAGTTTAGGAAACTTCTATTCTATCCGTTGAACTATGAGACCCAGAAAAGACAAGCTTTTCTAAATTATGTTATCAATACAAGCCTTCACAGCGGTTTAAGCAGTTCAGGTCTTCAAAGGCTATTTTCAAACGAGCAACCATCGATTCTTCACCTTTACGAAGCCATACACGCGGATCATAGTATTTTTTGTTGGGCGAATCGGGGCCATCTGGACTTCCTAATTGTGATTGTAGATATCCTTCCTTGTCTTTATAGTAGCCTAATATACCTTCCCAAGTAGACCATTGCATATCGGTATCTATATTCATTTTGATAGCACCGTACTGGATAGCCTCACGGATTTCTTCTCTGCTTGATCCAGATCCTCCGTGAAAAACAAAATTTACAGGGATATCGCCTGTATTATATTTTTCTTTGATATAGTCTTGAGAGTTCTTCAAAATAATAGGTTGAAGCGATACATTACCGGGTTTGTAAACTCCGTGTACATTACCAAATGCTGCTGCTATGGTAAAGTTTGGAGATACCTCTAGCAATTCTTCGTATGCGTATGCCACTTCTGATGGTTGTGTGTATAGTTTTGAGCTGTCTACATCCGAGTTGTCTACACCATCTTCTTCTCCACCAGTTACACCTAGTTCGATTTCTAAAGTCATACCCATTTTAGCCATTCTGGCAAGGTATTTTTTACAGATTTCAATATTTTCCTCTAAGGGCTCCTCAGACAAATCTATCATATGTGAACTGAATAAAGGAGATCCAGCAGCTGCAAAGTGCTTTTCGCTTGCATCTAGAAGACCATCAATCCAAGGCAATAGTTTTTTAGCACAGTGATCTGTATGTAAAACAACAGGAACTCCGTAATGCTTAGCCATTTCGTGTACGTGTAGGGCACCCGAAATTGAACCTGCAATAGCTGCTTTTTGGCCATCATTGCTCAAGCTCTTACCTGCATAGAAAATACCTCCACCATTCGAGAACTGAATGATAACAGGAGAGTTTACTGCTTTTGCAGTTTCTAAAACGGCGTTTACAGAATTGGTTCCGACAACATTTACAGCTGGTAAAGCATAGTTGTTTTCGTTTGCATGTCGTAGTAATTGGTTCAACGCTTCTCCAGTAACTACACCGGGTTTGATAAGATTTTGACTCATGAGTTAGATACTATTGGGTGATTGCTAATTTTTTTTAGCATATTTTCTTAAAACTTCGCAAAAATACAAAAAAAACATACCTAAATTAAAGCCTATGAGTAAAATGTCATAAGTTATTTGCGAGGAGGTAAGTGTTTGTGACAATCCAAAAAATCTATTTTGACTCTGCAAAGTGTTTAATTCGATTTATTTGTCATAAAGAATGGTAGAATTAATATGTAGAGATTGTACTTTTTATAGAATTAGTCTTTTTTATATTGTTTAAAAAATGACCAGATGACTTCATTGGCATTTATGTCTTGGGTAGTTTTTCCAATGATGGCCTCAGATAAATATTGATATCCTTGAGCCCATGTATGCCCACCATTGATTACTGCATAGGAGATGACTTGTTTATTGGTTGCAGTATTGATGTATTTAGTTTCCACAACCGTAGTGCCGTCATTTACTTTATCGGGTAAATTACTTATAGTGGGTGTAGAGGAGCATTTGTTGATCTGAACTAATTTTGAAACGGCTTGTGAATGAGAAACGGCATAACCGTCACCGTTTACATTTCCTCCATTAAATAGTACAATAGGGTCTCGAGTTCCTTGCATTACTATGGCAGGAACTGGTTTTTTAGGTTTGCAATTATCAAATACGCCTTGTTCAAATGTAGCTCCTACAACTGCAATGGCAGTTATTTTATCACTTAACTCGCAGGCCAACCTAGATGCCATAAAGCCGCCATTTGAGAGCCCTGTTACGTAAATCTTCGCAGTATCAATGGCTAGATTTTTAGTTGCATAATCGCACATTTGTCTAAAAAAGTTGACGTCATTTACACCCAATAGATTGGAAGGCGTAGTTCTGCCATCATTCCAATAATTCTGATAACCTTGTGGGTAAATCAAGATAAATTTTTCTTCGTCAGCAAGCGTTCTAAAATCAGCAACTTTCAGCATCCCCTGAGATGATCCTTGACCTCCATGATTAACAAAAACCAAAGGTAGATTCTTTAAGGATTTGAATTCCTTGGGTTTGTAAACTAGGAAATTTCGGTCTCGTCCGTCAACTGTAATGTTTACGGTTGATAAGTCACTATTTTGATCTTTGTTAATGACCTCATTGGTTTTACATGAAAATAGGGTGGCAATACAAAACAGTATTAGTTGTAAATTGTTCATTTTGAAATTTTAGAGTCCGATCATAAGACTTATATAAGTGGGTAGGGTTTAATTTGTTTAAATGAAGACTGTAGTCACATATGTAACTATTAGTCAAAATTACCTAGTAAAAACTCTTTCCTTGTTTTTTCAGGCATTTTTTCGATTGCGTAACGCAAGGTAGTTCGATGCATGCGATCGTAGTTTTCTTTAATAAAATCCTCAATCAATTCTTCTCCCCCTCTTGACCAGGTCTCTTTCAGCATCCAGCCACAAGCTTTATGGTTGAGATCGTGGGGATATTCCAAATACGTATTTACAATGGAGACGGGATAATCAAAATGCCCTTTTTTTATAAAATATAAGGAGCTAACCACTGCAATTCGAATATCCCAAAGTGAGCCATTTTCTGCTATTTCTTCTAAGGGTAATGTGGAATCGGAAGTATAAAAGAAATGACCTAAAATTTTGTAAGAAGAATAGTCTATTAAATCCCAATTGTTGAAAAAACGTTTGTGATCTATATAAAAATCAACAATATCCTGCTGTTCAAAGGGGTTTTTGGCCTTTTCATATTTGTCTACTAATAACACAGCTGCTGCATATCTGTATTCATGAATTGGATCAGAGAGCAGTTGTGCTATTTCTTGCATGGAAACGTGTTTTGTGTATTTTTTGCAAACACTTTGGACTTGTGGATTGCTGACTCCTAGCATCTTATCATTTTCCTCCAAGACTTTGAAATATTTGAGTTTACTTTTAGCAGTAATCGGGTCTGCAAATGCCAATAATTCTTTCTTTATTTTTTCAATCATCTCGAACCCTTTTCTATTTTTTAGGTTTATAAAAATAGAT
This sequence comes from Leadbetterella sp., assembly GCA_051649345.1. Lineage (GTDB taxonomy): Bacteria > Bacteroidota > Bacteroidia > Cytophagales > Spirosomataceae > Leadbetterella. Next base: position 8,201 of record JBOFGX010000230.1, read on the forward strand.
TTCATTTTTCAATATACATACTTAATTTAATGAAAATTTGTGTTGTAATCGGTACCAACCGAAAAGATTCTTTTACATCAAAAATCGCCAGATACTACCAGTCTCGAATCGAATCTCTTAACCATAGTGTTGAAGTTTTAGATATCTCCAAGTTGCCAGAGGATTTTGCTTTTTCGGCACTTTATGGAGCTAAAAATGAAGAATTTTCAAAGTTTCAATCTATGATTGACCAAAATGATAAATTCGTTTTTGTTATCCCTGAGTATAATTCGTCCTATCCAGGAGCGTTGAAGACTTTTATAGATGGGTTACGCTATGGCAGTGGTCTCAATGATAAAAAGGCTTGTTTAGTTGGGCTTTCTGCTGGAGTATTAGGTAATGCCATTGGCTTAAGTCATTTCAATGATGTCCTTTCTTACCTAAATATGCATGTTTTAGGGCTAAGAGTAAAATTAGGCGAAGTATCCAAGCATTTTTTAGATGGTAAATTTACAAATCCAGTATATGAAGGATTTGTTGAAAAGCAAATTCAACAGTTTCTTGAATTTTGATTAAATTTGAAAAAAATATCTAAACCTTCATGAAAAAAATTATCTTGTTTTCAAGTTTTGTTTTATTAACCAATTTTACATATTCTCAATGGTCAGACATACCACCCGAGGTTTCTCCCATGCCTATGAAACCCGAGATGACGGAGATTTGGAATCCCGAAGTAAAGGTCGTAACTCCTGGTAAGACCAATGCTGAAGCACCATCCGATGCGATTGTGCTATTTGATGGTAAAAATATGGATCAATGGGTAAGTGTAAAAGATAAAACAAAATCCGCCCCTTGGAAAATTGTAAATAATGAATATTTTGAGGTGGTTCCTCAATCAGGTGATATCCAAACGAAACTGAAATTTGGAGATTGTCAGTTACACCTAGAATGGAGTGCTCCCGATGTAATTGAAGGCAAAGGCCAAGGACGTGGAAATAGTGGTGTATTTTTTCAAGATCGATATGAGGTGCAGATTTTGGATAACTACAATAATAGAACGTATGCCAATGGACAAGCAGGTAGCTTATACAAAGATGTGCCTCCTTTGGTTAACGCGATGCGTAGTCCTTTGGAGTGGAATACGTATGATGTAATTTATACAGCACCTCGATTTAGACAAGACGGGAAGATAGATGCACCCGCTAGAGTAACTGTTATACATAATGGTGTTGTCGTTCAAAACAATACCACTATTGGAGGATTAACGCTATATATAGGTTTACATAATTATCCAGAAGCTCATGGAGAAGATGTTTTTCATCTTCAAGATCATGGTAATAAGGTTCAATATCGCAATATATGGGTGAGAAGACTTTGATGCTTCTGACTGATCAGTTTAAAACAGAAACCACTCCATTTGAGTGGTTTTTTTTGTTGCATCATTGTTGCATTATACATAGATAGAAATATGCTAATGTGTTATTTATTAAGTAATTGATTTACATATGATTTTACTTTTTCTAGAATAGATAAAATATTTTTCGTAATAAAAACTTAGTATTACGTATGTTTATTAAAAATTGTTGTATATTGTTCCCTTGATATTTATATTTTATCTGGGTATAGTATCAAATTAATTTTCCAACCTTATTTAATAGTAAACTATGACTGCAAATAGAGGCGTCGCCTATATCAAACCTGGTGTTGTTGAAGTTCAAAGCATCGATTTTCCTAAATTATCCATTGGTAATCGAAAATGCGGTCACGGGGTAATTCTTAAAGTTGTTTCCACCAATATATGTGGGAGTGATCAACACATGGTCAGAGGAAGAACCACTGCACCTGAAGGCCTTATTTTGGGACACGAGATAACAGGGCAAGTGATTGAAAAAGGGAAAGATGTAGAATTTATAAATGTGGGAGATATTGTCTCGGTGCCATTTAACATTGCTTGTGGCCGTTGTCGTAATTGCAAAGAAGGTAAAACAGGGATCTGTTTGAATGTGAATCCTGCTCGACCGGGTGCGGCATATGGTTATGTAGATATGGGAGGATGGGTAGGAGGTCAATCGGAGTATGTGATGGTTCCCTATGCAGACTTTAATCTTCTTAGATTTCCTGATAATGACCAAGCCTTAGAGAAAATTAAAGATCTTACTTTGCTTTCTGATATTTTTCCGACAGGTTTTCACGGTGCGTATACGGCGGGTGTAGGACCGGGTTCTATAGTATATGTGGCAGGAGCTGGGCCAGTAGGTCTGGCCTGTGCTGCCTCCTGTCATTTGTTGGGTGCTGCGGTGGTGATTGTTGGGGATTTGATTCCTGAGAGACTGGCACAAGCCAAAAGCTTTGGTTGTGAAATAGTTGACTTACGATTAGATACTCCCTTACCAGATCAAATCGCAGCGATTGTTGGTACTCCCGAAGTGGATGCTGCTATTGATTGTGTAGGTTTTGAGGCACGTGGACATGGTCATAATTGTGGTCATGAACACCCAGCTACTGTTCTTAATTCAGTAATGGATGTAACACGTGCAGGTGGGGCTATTGGTATTCCTGGCCTTTATGTTACAGGTGATCCAGGTGCTGTAGACGAAAATGCCAAAATTGGAATGTTGAGTATACGTATTGGTTTAGGATGGGCCAAATCGCATTCATTCTTTACGGGTCAATGTCCTGTTATGAAATATCATCGTCAATTAATGCAAGCCATATTGTATGATAAAATCCAAATTGCGAAGGCTGTAAATGTCCAAACAATTACATTGGATCAAGCACCTCAGGGTTACAAAGATTTTGATAAAGGAGCCGCTACAAAGTATGTATTAGATCCCCACGGAATGATCGCAAAGTAACAAAGTACGGTTCTGTTAAAAAGCCTTCCAATTTTACAACTGGAAGGCTTTTTTGTACATGTATATTTTGATTTCTAATGCTTTTTACCCTTCGCCAAGTTTAATGCAATCTTCCAATGTAAGGGTTGCTGGATCCGTCCCTTTTGGGATTTTTACGTTTCGTTTACCAATTTTTATGTATGCACCATAACGACCATTGAGAACCTGTACATTTTTATTCTCTGGGTATTCTTTGATAATCTTTTCAGCTGCAGCCTTTTTGCTGTTTTCAATAATTTCTTGAATTCGTTCCGCACTTATAGCTGTAGGATCATCGTCTTTTGGAATATTGTGGTAGGTGCTTCCCACTTTTATATATGGGCCAAACCGTCCTTTGTTTACAGTTACTAGTTCACCATTAACCTCCACCTCTCTCGGCAATGTGCCGGATGTATCTGATAATTTTGCGTTTATAATATCAACGGCTTGTTCTTTGGTCACCGTCAAAGGATCTATTCCTTTTTCAATGTTGAAATACTTTCCGTTGTACAAAACATACGGGCCATAGCGTCCTTCATTCACAACAATGGGTAGTTCTTCATGTAAACCAAGCTCTAGTGGAAGCCTTGGGCCATTCATAAAATCCATGGCTTCTTTGTAGGTTAAAGATGAGATTAAAGTTCCTTTTTTCAAAGAAACAAAGGTCGGTTTATCTTCATCTGTTGATTCACCAATTTGTAAATAAGGGCCAAATTTTCCAACTTTTGCATACAGTTTTTTGCCCGATTTGGGTTCAATTCCTAGTTCAAAAGACGTTCCACTTTTAGCCGAATCATCCCCTTCTGCTTTTTCTATTTTGGTATGAAACTCTCCATAGAAATCCTGAATCATTTTTTGCCAACTTACACTCCCTTCTGCTATTTCGTCAAACTCGTTTTCAACACTTGCAGTGAACTTATAATTGAGTACATCTTCAAAATTTTCGACCAAATAGTCATTCACAATCATCCCTAAATTGGTAGGGAATAGTTTTGCCTTTTCGCTTCCGTAATTTTCAGTAAGTTCTGAAAATTCAATATTTTTATCTTTTAAAATCCATTCTTTGTACTTTCTTTGGAATCCAGGGCGATCTTCTTTGATTATATATTCACGCTTGATTACTGTAGAAATAGTAGGAGCATAGGTGGAGGGTCTACCAATACCCAACTCTTCTAGTTTCTTAACCAAGCTTGCTTCTGTATATCTTGCTGGTGGACGAGAAAAACGCTCTGTAGCCCTCATATCCGCAAAAGTAAGATTTTGCCCTACCGCCATAGGAGGCAAAAGATCTTTGTTATCTTCGTCTCCGTCATCATCCGTCCCTTCCAAATACAATTTTAAGAAACCTTCAAACTTGATCATTTCACCCGTAGCAGTAAGCTCTTCATTACGCGTAGAGATTCCGATTTTTACGGTTGTACGCTCTAATTTTGCATCGGCCATTTGAGAGGCCAAAGCTCTTTTGCGTATCAAATCATACAAACGGTTCTCGTTTCTTTCTGATCCAGCTGTCAGATTTGCAAAATCCGTCGGTCGAATGGCTTCGTGAGCTTCTTGGGCAGATTTATCTTTTGTTTTAAACGTACGAGGCTTGGAGTATTCTTCCCCATATGCACTTGTAATTTGGTTTTTTGCGTTTTCCATAGCTTCCTGAGAAAGGTTTGTACTATCGGTACGCATATACGTAATAGCTCCTGATTCATATAATCTTTGAGCTACCGTCATAGTTTGTAAAACCGAAAAGCCGAGCTTTCTAGATGCCTCTTGTTGTAAAGTAGAGGTCGTAAATGGAGGAGCAGGACTTTTGCTAGCTGGTTTTACTTCTAGTGAGTTTATTTTGTAGGTTGCATCAATACAATCGTTCAAAAATTTCTCGGTACTTTCTTGATCTTCAAAGTTGGAGCTAAGTTCCGCTCTGAATACTTTTCCCGTTGTTGTAATGAAATTGGCTACAATCTTAAAACTCCCTTTCGAATCAAATTTTTCTATTTCACGTTCTCTTTCTACCACAATACGTACCGTTACACTTTGTACACGTCCAGCAGACAGGTTTTTGCGATCGCCCGTACGGATTTTTTTCCATAATACAGGGGATAGCTGAAATCCTACCAATCTATCCAATATTCTCCTCGCTTGTTGTGCATTCACAAGATTAAGATCGATGGTCCTGGGTGTTTCGATTGCTTTATTGATGGCATTTTTAGTGATTTCACGAAAAACGATTCGCTTAGTATCATTACCCAATCCCAAAGCTTCGTTTAAGTGCCAAGAAATAGCCTCACCCTCCCGATCATCATCGGTTGCTAGCCATACATCCATAGTTTTGGCAAGCTGCTTGAGCTCATTGACTACTTTGGTTTTGTCGGAAGAAATCACATAGCTAGGTTCAAATGATTTTTCAATATCAATACCCAATTCTTTTTCAGGTAGGTCACGGATATGACCAAAACTGGACTTTACAGTAAAGTCTTTTCCCAAATATCCCTCTATGGTTTTGGCTTTAGCTGGGGACTCTACTATGACTAGATTTTTTGACATTGGAATTGCATTATTTTGAAAAACTGA
>JBOFGX010000231.1:0-3234 GCA_051649345.1 Leadbetterella sp.
TTTGTCTCGGAAGTTTTGAAATGATCTGTGAAAATAAAGTTAAATTTGCCAAAATGAGAGTGGTTTTTGTCGAACCTAAAATTAACCTTTTAGGATAATTCTTGCTCTCATTTTTTTTCCTTATTTAGGACGCTATTGACCATAAAATAATAAAAACGACCAAAATTGAATTCTACTTCTAAAAACTATCCCTATTCTAAGCCCAAAAATGAGGCTATTTAGAATTATTCCAAATTAAATTGTTTAGAATTGTTATAAATAATATCTTTGTAGAAAGTTATTTCAATTCAAATGACCAAATATATACGAATCGTCTCATTACTAATATTTAATATTACGATTTATACAACCATATCTCTCGCTCAAACGGGTACAATAAAAGGGAAGGTTGTAGACTCAGAAGGAAAACCTATCGAATTTGCGTCTGTATTTATCCTTGATCAAAAAAATTATACAACCACTCATTTTGACGGATCCTATATACTTTCCAACGTTTCGGCAGGTAACAAAACCCTAACAGTACGCTACCTAGGATTTCAAACAAAAGAAATACAGGTACTAGTAGAATCCAAAAATACAACAGTTCAAAATGTAGAGTTGGTACAAAACTCATCGCATCTTAATGAAGTCACTATTACTACCTATAGTACAAGACAAAAAGCGGTTGAAGATTTAAATCGTATGCCCATTTCACAACTAGCCAACCCTCAGACTATAAACCAAATAGACAACTCTATTATCAAACAACAAAATAACCTAAACATTTCTCAGGTTCTGAGGAATGTCCCTGGTATCGTAAATATTGGTAGCTCTCAACAATTTGATATGCTATCAAGAGGGTTTCCTGTGTCTAATGCTGTAAATGGAGTGTTAAATTTATCGGCATTTCCTGAGATACCAACCTCCACATATAATGTAGAAAGTGCACAAGTAATCAAAGGCCCAACTGGTACCATTTATGGTGTGGGTTCACCTAGCGGATTAGTCAACATTGTTACCAAAAAACCATTAGACGAACAAAAAATAGAGCTGGACGCCTCATTAGGCAGTTTTGGACAATATAGGACAGTTGCTGATTTGACAGGCCCTTTCAAAAAAAATGGCAAACTCAAGTACCGATTCATTGTCGGTAACACGAATACCCCCACATTTGCAAAGGCTTTTGGTAACGCCAATGATGTTTTTATAGCTCCCCAACTACAATATGATTTTTCGGACAAAACGTCTTTGGCAGTGGAGCATAATTTTAGTAAAATCAATACGAATTTGTTTGGAGGAAGCGAATTTATATTATCAGCACCAACTGTACCCGAAGAACAACAGTTTGATAAGGAAGACAAGTTTATACCTACGACTAGAGACTTTAAATTTCTCGACTGGAATGATTTTAATTTTGATACACCTAAAGGTGTTAATAGTACAAATTCCAATCTTTATCAGGTACGTTTTAGACACAAGTTATCAGATAACTGGGATATAAAATTATTAAGTTCAACAAGTAATTACTCTATCAAAACCAACCAATTGTTTTACAATGGCTTGACTCTCATAGACGAAACACTTTTACCAGCAGTTTCGAAAGAAAATATGCAGTTTATTATCGAGCAATCATTCTTTAAATCAAAAAACAATGCTTTCCAATTTAGTCCGTATATCACAGGAAAATTCAACACATCAAACTTAAAACATGCTTTAGTAATAGGTGGAGATTATACTTTTAAAAACAATGATTTTGAGTTTTCATACCTACCGGGCACATTTGATCTCGCTCCTATCCAATTGAGCAATCCTGTATTTCCTGAGCTTAATTTTAATGATTATACACCCGATAAAAATGAATATTGGGATGTACGCACACAAAAAATCCAATCCGGTGGAATATATGTGCAAGATGTTGTAAAGTGGAAACAATTTACCTTTTTAGCAGGAGCAAGGTTTGAGATATTCAATGAAGATCTAAAAAGCGACCTCTATGATCTAGGTGAATACAAACCCACCAATAGCTCCAATACAGAAACCTCCATCTCTCCTAAAATTGGATTGACTTATCAACCTACTCAGAATACGTCTGTCTATGCAAGTTTCACGGATGGATTTGTACCTAATATCGACCCAGGCCCGGGATCTGGAGGTCCGTTTTCGCCTGAACGGTTCAATCAAATCGAAATCGGAGCTCGAAAAGAGTGGTTTGGAGGGAGATTACTATCAAGTATTGCCGTATTTAACATACTAAGAAACAATATGTTAATAGCTGATCCGACAGATGAATTGGCCAGACGATATATTCAAATAGATGAGGTAAAAAGCAAGGGTATTGAAGTATCCACCGTTGGAAAAATAAACCGCTCCCTTACATTAAACCTTGGCTATGCATACAATCCCACCTATGCACCTGGAAGTCTAAACATACATGAAACAGACGGAGATTTCCCTTTAGCACCTAAAAACACCGTCAATGCTTGGCTGAACTACGAATTACAAACTACAGGATTAAAAGGCTTATCAGTAGGATTCGGAGGGAACCATGTAGGTAGTTCATCGAGTTATATATCTACATTACGATCTCCTTCTTTCTCCACAGTAGATGGAAGCTTAGGCTATAAAATCAGTCGTTTTACTGTGCAATTAAACGTTGATAATCTCTTAAACAATAATTACACAAAATCCATATGGGATGAGCGAGGTAGTCTACGCGGTACACCACGCGTAGTCCGATTTAATGTTCACGCTACTTTCTAAAATGCCGAAAAATAAATTTACGTTAAAAAAAATAGTAAGCTTTTTACATTTATGGCTAGGTCTATTATCGGGTCTAGTCATCTTTATTGTATCCATTACTGGAGCCATTTTGGTGTTTCAAGAAGAAATCATGCGGCTTTCAGAAAAGAAAGTAACGAAAGCAAAAAATACAGATTACACTAAACTAAAGCCGTTAAACTTCTCAAAAACTATACAATTAGCCAACGACTCACTTCAGAAAATAGTTAAAGAAGAGTTATATACACAGCCCTCTTACATTTGGTACGGTGCGGAAGGAGGAGCTCAACCTTTTGTTTTTTTAGAATATGAATATAAAAATACTGAAAACTCAGAATACATAACGGTAGAAACCAATCCGTTTACATCAAAAATTACATCTATTCGTGGTATTAAATCAATCAACAATACACCAGAATCTTTTGAAGATACGTTTTGGGATACCATAATAAATCTCCATATGAATCTACTGTTTAG
>JBOFGX010000232.1:0-2563 GCA_051649345.1 Leadbetterella sp.
CTTTGACTGTGACAAGAGAATGATTTAGGTATCTACAATTCAAACCCGTTACCTCTAGGTCGTTAAGACTTATGGCGAATTCTGGATTTGCATCTTTGATGTAATTCTGAGCAACGGGCACATTTATAAATGCTGTTGACACAAAGCCATCTTGGCTTTTATTAAACGCAAAGACTCGCTTTACATAGTTGTTTGATAAGACAATACTATCTTTTTGAGCATGTAATTGGATATTGAAACAACAGTACCATACACACAATACGATCTTTAAGATACTTTTCAACATACGCATTTCTAGAGTTAAGGGTGGCTTATACTTGCATAAGATTTACCACCATCAAATTTAACCCAAAAATAATACGGTAGCTAATTGCTCTTCGTAATTTATACGATTTGTGATACGAACTACTGCTTAGAGAATTTCGATCTATACTTCCGTAAAAGAAAATTACCGATAATCCCTATAGTGACACACAGTAGAACCCATGTCGCTTGACCTCAGCCGCACCTCATTTGCTGAAAAATTTCTCTTCTTGTACTTTTGAGAGTCGACTAATTACCATATGTTAATAAAGCATAGAGTAATAACACGTAAAAAAAGAAGCCAACAATATTTTTCATTCAGCCTTAAATTATTTGAAATGAGAAACTTAGGATTATTATTACACATAGAATCAGTGGTCTTTGTTTTTCTATAATTCTATTAAACAGACCACCAATTAATCAAATAAAAAGAACCTTTATATTTAAAACGAGAACAGTCAATTCGATAACGTTAGCTAATTTCTCTCAACAATTTAAGCAATTCGTAAATCAAGCTTTATTGCTTGGAGAACTTCAATCTATACTTGCGTAAAAGTAAATTTCCTATAATACCAATAGTTACACCTGGGACAACCCATGTCATAATCTGAACGAAGCCCGGGGTTCCAGCAGGTAGATATCGAGGCAAAATATTCACGCAAAAGGCCGTCATAGCTGCTGAGTAAGCACCCATCATTTTGCCACCATGAGCAAAAAACCAATGCATCTTTTCTATTTTTCTATATCCAAAATATGCTCGTACATCGCCATAGCAATTAGTCAAAGCGACATTCCCAAAAATAAAAAATAAGATATTTACACCACCGTATTTGGGTTCGGGGTGTACAGTCAAATATCCACCATACGCAAGCATACCCAATCCTGCAATACCAATTAGGATTGCCCCAATTCTATCAATAAGTGTAGGTTCAAATGATTTTTTATACTTCAGCATACGTTTTCCTGACCAATTGGGATAGAAACTTACAATCCCAATTCCTAAGAAAAATTGATATTTTAGGTTAGATGGCTCAAGTATAAAAAATACAATGGAGCTAAAAAAAATATAACTCATAGAGCCGTAAAAAATTAATCCTACAACATTGTGAATCCTGCCTCCTTTCTTAGTTGCCATTGCAATTGCACCTGCGATTAAAGAACTGATTCCACAAATGACATGAATGAAAATAGTGGTTTTGTAAATAAATCCTTGCATATTTTATTTTAAAGTAATGATTTCAAAATTAGATAATCTGTGGATTGAGTAGGCAAAAATGGGACAATTGACAAAAATTTGGGATAAACAACAAACATGGGGATGCTTTCCATCATACCCGATTTTCTAAATTGGTCACTACACTTCCGTATTTTCGTGCTACGGGGATCTTCAAGTCGTACTTTTTGAGGTGCAATTGGTACCCTTGAGCATTACCGCTCACCTCTTTTACCCAAACAAGATTCACAATATAAGATCTATGCGTACGTACGATTTTGTCGTCTTGCAATTGTGCCTCCAGCCTAGACAAGCTTGTTCTTAATAGTCCTTTTTGAACGATATCCTTTTTTTGGTAATGCACCACACTGTAATTATCTGCGGATGTAATAAATAGTAGATCTTCTATCGGGATTTCAAGAAAGTCTTTTTTATTTTCCGCAAATAGCTTCAGCGGGCTATCCAAATAGGAATCCAGAGTCGTTTCTAAAGGAGATACTTGAAAAGCTAGATTGTGCTTTTTTAATTGAATAATGTAGTTAAGCATAACACCGAACACAATTGGAAAGAAGCCAATCAGAAGTATCGTAAGACCCATCTCCAAGATCAATTTACTGGAAAGTTTTACATTGTATAAGATAACTGTTACCGCTACGTTTGAAATCAAGATAAGACACATAAGTAGTAAAATACTAAAAACCTCTCGGGCGATGGTCCAATTGGGCTCGGAGAAAAATACAGGAAACGATTTAAAAATAATAAATCTCAGCACCAAACTACTTATACAAGTAGCTAGACCATATGCGGCCAAAACTAGATTCTTGTTTTCAAATGAATGGGACGCAATACCGAAGGGTTCAAACAGGATCAAAAACAAAGCAACAAAACAACCTTCCAAAATGCTTTGAACGAGAGCATGCGTAAATGTTTTTTCTGTAAATGGATAAGGTTGAAAAAAAAGGGTATTGATCAAGGCTAGTTATATTGAAAAGCATAAAATTGATTAAAATTTACTAATAATCCAAATGAAGAGTTTATTTAAAAAGT
>JBOFGX010000233.1:0-4529 GCA_051649345.1 Leadbetterella sp.
AATGGCACCACATTGTGATCAATTATGATGGTAGCAGTAAAGCATCGGGTGTTCAGATGTTTATTAACGGTAAATTAGAATCTGTTGAAGTGGAACACGACAACCTTTTAAAGACTATTGTGCCCAAGCGTAATATTCACAAATTTGTCCCATTTCAAGCTGTAGCATTTGGTAATAGACGTTTCGAGAAAAGCACACTTAACTCAGAAATAGATGATTTTTATTTGTTTAATGATCAATTAACTACTCAGGAAGTTGGTCATTTACTACAAAAGAAACCAGTAGATTTTAAACCATCTATTGCACCTCCTCCTGCCAACCCATTAACCAATAGTTTACTTGTTGCAAGGAAAAAACTAGCCGATATTTATGATCAAGTACAAGAGGTTATGGTTATGGGTGAGTTGCCAAAACCAAGAAAGACTTATATTTTGGAACGAGGGGTGTATGATTCCTATGGAGAAGAGGTTCAACATGGCACGCCTGCTTCTATATTGGAGTTTGATGAAGATTTACCAAAAAATAGATTAGGGCTATCCCAATGGCTATTTAATGAAGATAACCCTCTTACAGCTCGAGTAGCCGTTAACAGGCTATGGGAAATGTACTTTGGAAGGGGTATTGTAAAAACCTCCGATGATTTTGGTAATCAGGGATCATTACCGTCACATCCAGAACTACTCGATTACCTTTCCATTACATATCAAGAAAACGGGTGGGATACCAAGGCAATTTTAAAAATGATGATGATGAGTGCGACCTACCGCCAAACATCAAATATCACGAAAGAGCATTTACAATTGGATCCTCAAAACGTATTTCTGGCTAGAAGTCCCCGATATAGAATGCAAGCTGAAGTTATTCGAGACAATGCCCTAGCTATAAGTGGATTGTTGGTTAATAAAATTGGTGGCCCTAGTGTATACCCCTATCAGCCAGGAGGTATATGGGAGTCCCTAAGTGACAAGGTATGGCGTTATGCTTATTTACAAGACTCCTCATCTGGATTATATAGAAGAAGTATATATACTTTTAGAAAACGAAGTAGTCCTCCACCTTCCATGTTGGTATTTGATGCTCCGGATCGTAATTTTTGTACCGTTCGCAGATCACAATCTAGCTCTCCATTGCAAGCTCTTGTGCTGATGAATGATCCTCAGTATATCGAGGCTGCGAGGTTTATTGCTCAACGTTCTATGCAAGAAACAACCAATTCTACCGATGCCCATCTCATCTATATGTACAGGCTTGTGACTGGTAGGCGACCGAGAGCTAGCGAGTTAGAACTCATGAAAAAAATGTACGATTTTTCTGTTTCTAAACTAAGCAAAAAACCTCTAGTGGTAGAAAATATATTAAATACGGGTGTTACGAAAGCAAACCCGGCATTACCTAAACTTCCACTGGTTGCGTATTCAGAAGTTGCAATTGCATTGATGAATACCGATGAGTTTTTTGTAAGAAAGTAATTTAATCTTTGATTCCTATTTAAAAGACAAGTAAAGTTTTTTATAAACGATATAAAAATGAATGATTTAGAAAAAGCTCTTTATGCAAAAAGTAGAAGGGAGTTTTTATGGGGAGGAGTGCTAGGACTAGGTGGTCTAGCAATGAGTACGCTTACTGGCTGTGCCAAAAAAGAAGAGACCATAAAAAAAGTGGTTAATTTATCTTCGGGTATGGATGAAAACATCCCACTCGTAAATCCACATTACGCTCCCAAAGCAAAAAGAGTAATCTATCTTTTCCAAAGTGGTGGTCCATCACAAATGGAATTGTTTGATTATAAACCCAAGCTAAATCAAATGCACGGTCAAGAGATACCCGCCTCTGTCCTTGGTAAAAACAGAGTATCGGGTATGACGAGTAACCAGGCCAGTTTCCCTCTAGCAGGAGCTGCGGCAAGTTTTGCTCAATACGGACAATCAGGAAATTATTTTAGCGAGCTAGTACCGCATACGGCTTCTATTGCAGATGAAATTTGTGTGGTCAAGTCCATGATCACTGATCAAATTAACCACGAACCAGCAGTAATATTTACCCAAACGGGTAATCAACTAAGCGGACGCCCAAGTATTGGATCTTGGCTTAGTTATGGGCTAGGAAGTACCAACAAAAACCTACCTTCATTCATCGTTCTTCTCTCAAAAGGTGGAGGAGATCAACCCATCAGTGCTGCCGCATGGAGCAATGGATTTTTACCTTCTCATCATCAAGGTGTACAGTTTATGTCAGGAAAAGATCCCGTTTTGTATTTAAACTCTCCTTCAGGTGCCGATCAAATGGACAGAAGAAAAATGATCGACTTCATTGGGGATTTTAACAAACTTCAGAACGAATTATGGCAAGATCAAGAAATAGATAGTCGAATCAACCAATATGAAATGGCCTACAGAATGCAAATGGCTGTACCCGAAATTTCTGATTTGAGCAATGAACCACAGTCTATTCTTGATATGTATGGTCCAGATGTAAAAACACCAGGGTCATTTGCATATAACTGTTTAATGGCAAGAAGATTAGCCGAAAAAGATGTACGTTTCGTACAATTATATCATTTAGGCTGGGATCATCACGGAAGTATATATAGTGGGATCAGAAAGGCCACTAAGGCGACAGACCAAGCATCAGCAGCCTTAGTCAAAGATTTAAAGCAGAGAGGATTATTAGACGATACTCTTGTGGTTTGGGGAGGGGAATTCGGTAGAACTAGTTTCTGTCAAGGCAAACTGACCCAAGAAGCGTTTGGACGAGATCATCATCCGGGAGCATATAGTATTTGGATGGCAGGTGGTGGGATAAAACCCGGCATATCGTACGGTCAAACAGACGACTTCGCTCATAATGTCATAAAAGACCCCGTTCATGTGCATGATTTTCAAGCAACTATGTTGCACCTTTTAGGGATAGATCATGAGAAATTTACGTATAAATCACAGGGGCGTAGATATAGGCTCACCGATGTAGCAGGTCACGCAGTAAAAGGTATACTTGTTTAGAATGGATAAAAGATCCTTCCTTAAGAACGCGGCCTGGATTACTGGTGGCTTTATTCTTAATCCTTTTCATATTATTGCAAAATCTAGCCCTAAAGGCGAGATTATTGGTCATGGCGACTTCAAGTATAGAGTCAACCGAGATTGGGGGCTTCTAGACAGTGGGAAATATCCTGTGAAAGATTGCCATGAAATGGTCATGGATAAAAAGAAAAGGATATTCATGATAACAAATGAAGCTAAAAACAACATTCTCATTTACGATAAGTCAGGTAAGCTATTAGACTCTTGGACTAAAAATTTCTATGGTGGGCATGGACTTACCTTACACGATGAAAATGGCGAAGAGTTTTTATACATTTCGGATTATTATCTCGGTGAAGTTTACAAAACAACTTTAGACGGAAAAATTCTATTGACAATCAAGCATCCGAAAACAATAGGTGAGTATACGGATTGTAATAAGTTTAGCCCTACAGAGTCCTGTGTAGGCCCTAATGGGGATATTTATATTGCGGATGGGTATGGAAGTCAGTTCATCTTACAGTATACTTCCAAGGGCGAGTTTATTCGAAAATTTGGTGGTGAAAGCATGATCCAAGAGGATAAGTTTAAACAAGCACATGGTGTAGCTATTGACTATAGAGACAAACAAAATCCAACGTTACTTTGCACAGAAAGACTTAAAAATTGCTTCAAAAGGTTCACTCTAGACGGCAAATATATAGAGTCTATCTACCTACCTGGTGCATATATTAGCAGACCTGTAATTGACGGTGATAACCTATACTCCGGTGTTTGCTATTCGGCTTTAAAGCATCATTATCTAACCATGAACTCAGGTTTTGTAACGATATTGGATAAAAACAATAAGGTGGTTTCAAATCCAGGTGGTACGAAGCCAAAATACAAGAATGGGGAACTCGAGTTAATGGTACAAAAAGAACCCATTTTTAAGCACTGTCATGATGTATGTATTGATGATGATAAAAATCTATACGTACCTCAATGGAACGCAGGGAAAACCTATCCAATAAAACTTGAAAGAGTATAGGCTACTAGATAGTCTTCTTTTCCACTTTTACCGATGTAGGTGTACTATTTTCCCACTCCGAATAAACTTTTATTCCAGGATTAGCACCTTCAAATGCCTTTAAAGCTTCTTTACTTATCGCTGTTTTCCACAAAAACACTTTCTTTAGTGTTTTTATTGCGGCAAGCTTGTTTAATGTTGCATTACTAACCTGAGTGCCTACTAAATTTAGATATTCTAAATTTTTAGAGCCACTAAGATAAGAAACTCCACCATCTGAAATTTTGGTATACGATAAGTCAAGCCTTACTAGATTTGGCAGCTTTGCAAGCACCTGAAGTGACTTATCTGTAATTTGTGTATCATTGAGCTTAATCCAAGCAATTTGAGAACTTATATTCGAAAAAATACCCATATCATTGTCATTTAAACCCCGATAATTTACAGCACTGATAGACAATAAATTACTTTCATTTGATAGTTTTTCCACTACTAAGCTT
>JBOFGX010000234.1:0-8054 GCA_051649345.1 Leadbetterella sp.
ATGTTGGTCCAAATCATCAATAGGAATATAAGGAATCAAGGTAAATAAGAATAATACACCAGGAAATACAGCCAAAATAAAGCTAAATGATACAGACGCAGCTCGCTGATCCATATCAAAATTCAGCAGTTTTCGGTATATAATGTTAAGAAAAATAGAAACGGAAATAGAGGCATCGAATATGTAATACTCCTTTAGCTTAGTCTCCCACTTTTTCCATGTTTTTTCTCCCATATTCAATCTTAGCTATTCATAAAATAGGGTAGGAGCCTACTTTCAATTTGGGTGGGTAAAAATTGTATTTTTCGAGTTTCAGCCGAAATGAAAACCAGGGTAACTTGAGCCCTATGAATGCATTTTCCTGTTTCATTTTCTATTTCTACATGAAACACAATTCTGGATTTTGGCATTTCATGAATGCTAGTCTTTATAGTTAGTAGTTCATCATATTTGGCGGGTTCTAAGTATTTGCTATTGACTTCATAAACGGGCATCCAAATACCGTCTTCTTCTAGTGATTTATAGGATATTCCCAATGCTCTTATGGCCTCCACACGTCCTATCTCGTACAATTTGGCATATTGCCCATAGTACATAAACCCCATCTGGTCGGTATCAGCGTAGATGACTCGGTACTGGAAATGATGTGTATACATGGGCTATTTTATTCCTCTTTGATTTAAAGCATTTTGGTAGGTACGAGCATTTTGTTGGTGCTCTTCATACGTAGCTGCAAAATTGTGGTATCCTGAGAAATCTTCCTTTGCACAGAAATACACAAAATTGTGTTTTTCGTAGTTAAGTACTGATTTGATAGCCACTCTTTCAGGCAAAGCGATTGGACCGGGTGGTAAGCCTGGGTTCTTATACGTATTGTAGGGTGAATCTATGGCTAAATGCTTGTTAAGGATTCTTCTTAGGCTAAAATCACCTACAGCAAACTTTACCGTTGGATCCGCTTGAAGAGCCATATTAGTATTAAGACGATTAATGTAAGCTCCCGCAACGCGTGGCATTTCGTCTTCTTTGTTGGTTTCGCTTTGAACAATAGCTGCTAGCGTAGCAACTTGCTCAGGCGTCATACCAATTTCTTTGGCGTCTTCAATGCGATCATCGTTCCAAAACGATTTATATTCTTTTTGCATACGATCTAAAAAATCGTCCGCTGTAACATCCCAATAAATTTCGTAAGTATCAGGCAAAAACATACACATCATGGTTTCGGGCTGAAACCCGTACTTTTCACAAATTTGTGGATCTTCGAGCTTGTCTAGAATCTCCTTTTTATTGAGCAATAATTTTTTGCCTACTTTTTCGGCGAGGTCTGCTTTCGTACGTATGTTGTTAAAGGTTAGCTTTACGGGATCTTGATCACCAGAACGCAACTTGCTTATGAGCTTACGATTGCTGTAGTTAGGAGGTATTTCGTATCTACCCGGCTTTACATGCTCTCTGTAGCCCATTTGTTTGGTCAAAAAGCCCCAAGATGTGTGATCATTTATGACTTTTAGGTGTTCTAGGGAGTCCATAACTTGTTCAAAACTAGCATTTTTCGGAATATAAAGAACTTTAGTGTCCTTGCCATCCACGTTGAGATTGGGACTGTAATTAACCTGCCAAAAATAGAAAGAAAGGGTAGCCACAACTGTGGAAACGCCTATGAGCCAGAATCCGAGTTTTTTTCTGTCTTTAAACATGTATTTTTTTAATTATTTCTTCAATTGAATAGGCATTTTGCTCGCCTGAGAGCATATTTTTCAAGACAAATGCATTGTTTTGGATTTCGGTTTCACCTACGACCAATACAAACGGAATCGTCTTTTTATCTGCATACTCAAACTGTTTCTTGAGTTTGCTTGCTTCTGGATATATTTCCGTATTGATGCCCGATTCTCTGAGTTTTGTGCATATTTCGAGACTTTTGGGAAGGCAGGCATTGTCAAAATGACTAACAAGTATCTTAGTGCTTTGATTACTTAATTCTGAAGGGAATAAATTGAGCTCCTCCAATACATCATAAATTCGATCTACACCTAGCGAAATACCCACACCGGATACCCCAGGCATTCCAAACGTACTTGTAAGGTCATCATACCTTCCTCCACCAGAAATACTTCCAATACTAACGCCTAAGGCTTTTACTTCGAAAATAGCCCCCGTATAGTAGCTAAGTCCTCTTGCTAGTGTAGGATCAAATTCGATCAAATCAAGAGTGATATTGAGGTTTTTACAAAGATTCCAAATTGATTTCATTTCTTGAATTCCCGACTGACCTATTTCGGAACCAGAGAGCCAAACTTCTAATTCGTCAAATGCCATCATTGCTTGACTGCTGAGGCTGAAGATGGGCTGTAAATCCGCTATGTTTTTTTCGCTAAAACCTTTAGCAAGTAGTTCTTGCTCAACGGCATCTTTCCCTATTTTGTCCAACTTATCTATTGCTATACACAGGTCTATTTCTTTGCCGGTTTGACCAATGGATTCTACAATACCTGTAAGAATTTTACGATTGTTGATTTTTATTTTAAAATTCTGACTGAGTCCCAAATCTTTGAAAATGGTACATAACATTTGTACAATTTCCGCTTCGCAAATCAAGGAGTCTGTACCAACAACATCGGCGTCACATTGGTAGAACTCACGATATCTCCCTTTTTGGGGTCTATCGGCTCTCCAAACGGGCTGTATCTGGTATCTTTTGAAAGGCATAACAAGGTTGGGTTTGTTCATGACCACGTACCGTGCAAATGGAACAGTCAAATCATAACGTAGACCTTTTTCCGATACTTTTTTTAAAATATGTTTGGAACCCAATTCCCAATCCTCTGTATTGACATCTTTTGCAAAATCTCCAGAATTTAAAATCTTGAATAGCAACTGATCTCCTTCTTCACCATACTTTCCCATCAAGACGGAAAGGTTTTCGAATGTCGGGGTCTCTAAAGGTTGAAAACCAAAACGTTGGTATGTTTTTTTGATGGTGTCAAAAATATGATTTCGCTTAATCATGACATCGGAGCCAAAATCTCGCGTTCCTCGTGCCAAACTTGGTTTAGACATGTATAAAGATTTTTACTTTAAGGTCACAAAATTAACCAAAATCGGTAGAATTGGTATGATTAAATTGCTTCTTAAAAATTTATTTGGAGATATTTAAGGGATTCATTTTAGCATTTTAAAAAAAAGTGTATCTTTGCACCTCAATTTGAAACAGATAGTAAATATATATAATCATGGGAGTTACGCAATTAAAAAGAAAAAGTCGCAAAAACAGAGCTGTGTCTAATAATAAAGTTTCAGCTGTAAAAAGACTTACGCTAAAAGTAGATATTAAAAGAGTTACTGTGGAGGAACTTAAGGCTCAGTAATTTATTATAGATTTTTGATCTTTATTGATAGGTTGATTGTGAAAGCAGTCAACCTTTTTTGTTACATGATATTCACTTAAATATTCTTCTTTTAAAATCACGTATTGAATAGACACAATACATAGTCGTCCCTCAAATACTCATAAAGAATTGAATATCATTTTATTATTCTAGTTTTTATCGAAAATAAATACCAGAAAATAAGTAAAATCTGTAAAAAGTCGGTATTTTATACTGGTTTGGTGGCTGCCTTTTTCGGGCGGAACTTACTTTTTGATTGGTCAAAAAGTTAGCAAAAAACCCACAAGCGAAAAATTGTCCGAATTTTTTCCCTTTGCTTATCCTTGTTATATAAAAAATTCACGCCAACACTCTTTCGCTTGACCTCAGCCGCACCTCATTTGCTGAAAAATTTCTCTTCTTGTATTTTTTGAGGGTCGACTACATAGTTATCGGATTTAAAAGTTTTAATGAAAATAGAACTTAATCACTTCTTGACACTCCTTTTCTGTATCTCTAACTTCTCTACTCCTGTAAAAGTGCTTTTTTCTTGGTGATTTTTTTTCTTGAAGGCTTTTCTCATTTTCAGTGTAGATTTGTAGTATATAGACCTTCCTAATAGCTGAATCGACATGTATAGTAATGCAAAACCTACAATCAAGCAGAATGTCCATGTTCCACTATCGTCTTTACCAGATTTGAGCCTGTAAAATGATTCTAAAGTGGTCAAAAGACCCATGCAAAATATCAAAAAACTGACCATCATGAATAACTTTGCCTTTGTTCGTAAAGACATGTTTTTGATTATTTTTTGACCTGGGGCTCGTTTATTATACGTAGGCATGTTCTTTTAATTCTCATGTAAAAATAAGAGAAAGTATTTATTCAAAAACAATTTGTTATCAAAACGTAAATTTAATGTTAACTAAATGTTATTAAATCAAACAGCCCTTTTCAATCTTCAATAAATTCTAAGGAAGAATATATCCATGTTTTCTTTACTTTTTATGTAAGATCCTCGTTTTTGATTGTATATCATAAACAAAAAACTCCCTTTCGGGAGTTTCTATTTTATTCTGCATGTAACCAAGCTTTTTTGGCGAGTAAGGTATCTTTATCCTCTTCGTTGTCAGGATCAGGAACACAGCAATCAACGGGACAAACCGCTGCACACTGAGGCTCTTCATGAAAACCCGTACATTCGGTACACTTATCGGATACGATGTAGTAGAGATCATCCGATATAGGTTTCATAGGGTCTACACCTTTTACAATCGTACCATCACCAAAATCTACCTCAGTAAGCTTGGTTCCACCTCCCCAAGTCCATTCTATACCACCCTCGTAGATGGCTGTATTAGGGCATTCTGGCTCACACGCCCCACAATTTATACATTCGTCTGTTATAATAATTGCCATAATTGACCTATATTCTATTCAAAATTAAAACCAAATATAATTATTTTAAGTTTCGAATACTCTCTAAATTTGTGGGACAATAAGTAATAGAGGTTTAAATTATAGGAAAAATGACATTAGAAGAAAGAAAATTACTATTTGTAAGGTTAGGAAAGAAGTTGCAAGATTTGGATTTTCAGGGTGAACTTTCTGAAGTTTTCTCTTTGGCTAAGTCTAGGAATCCTTGGTTTACATTGGATAATTTGCAATTGGCTATTAAAGGTATATATGTACAGTTCTTAGCTGAAGACAAGCTTGATTATGTTATTCAAATGTATACCCTTACTGAGCCAGCATCTCGAAAAACAATTGGAATTGTAGCCGCTGGGAATATACCTTTAGTGGCTTTTCAAGATATTGTTCATACTTTTTTGCTAGGTCATACGGTTGCTCTGAAACCAAGTTCACAAGACGAAATATTGTATAGATTTGTTTTTGATTTGTGCTACACACTTTCCCCCGAATCTAGGTCTTACTTTACGATCGTTGACAAAATAAATGCATCAGATGCATACATTGCAACTGGAAGCAACAATACCGCTCGGTATTTTGAATATTATTTTGCTTCTAAGCCCCATATTATTCGTAAGAACAGAAGTTCTATTGCCGTACTTTCGGGCAAAGAAACAGCACAGCAATTTCGCGACTTGGCAAGTGATATCTTTACGTATTTTGGATTAGGATGTAGAAATGTTTCTCGTTTTTTTGTTCCCAAAGGGTATGATTTTAGGGAGTTTTTTGAAGCTATAGAGTTTTGGAGTACGGTGAGCCTGCATTCTAAGTATAATAACAACTATGATTATATGAAGTCAATTTATCTTGTAAATGGTGAACCGTTTCTGGATAATGGATTTTTGATGGTTCGTGAAAGCCAAGATATAGCATCCCCCATTTCAGTGATATACTATTCCTATTATGAAGATTTGGCTGAAGTAAACGCTTTTATACATGAGACTGCTGAAAAAATTCAAACCGTTGTCAGTTCGGATTCTTTTATTTCCAGTGCTATACCTTTTGGACAAAGTCAATTACCCTACTTATTAGATTACCCAGATGGTGTAGATACAGTCAAGTTTTTGCAAAATTTGGGAAAAGCATAATTTTTCTAAAAAAAATATAAACATTTTAACAAAAAATTAGTTTAATACTGTACAAATGCTCGTAAAGCACTATTGAGTTTTTGTTTTTTTTGATTCTATCCTAACGATTTTTAAAATCTCAACCTACTACAATGAAGAAAATAGGAATACTCTTCGGTTCCGAAGATTCGTTCTCTTTATCTCTTATTGATCGTTTAAATCAAGAAAGGTCTAATCATGAATTTGTATTGGATGTTATACGAATCGATAAAGTATCCCATGATATCTCCAATCCATATGATCTTATTATCGATCGTATTTCTCCCAAAATACCTTTTTATGCTTCTTACATAAGAAATGCAATGGTTTCGGGTACGGCAGTCATCAATAATCCATTGATGAGTTTATGTACGGATGCATTTTATAGTTTTTCGCAATTTCAAAGCCTAGGAATACCTACGCCTAAGTTTATGTTACTTCCCAGTAAGGAACGACCTTTGATGGCTTCGGAATTAGATTTTCGAAATCTAGCAATGCCTATGGACTGGCAATGTATGTTCAGTAAGGTTCGTTTTCCTTTACGATTAAGACCTGTAAATTCATGTAATAATTATGTGTCTCAGGTGGTAAGAAATGCAGACGAGTTTTGGCATGAATATGCTAATACTGGAAGTCAAGTGATGATGCTTGAAGAATATATAGAGTTTGATCAAGTATACTCGTGTTTTGTGGTGGGAGGAAGCTATGCCCAAATTTTGAAGCGAGAAAGCTCAGAAAATGAAATAAAACTTACAAAAGATGTGTCTCTTGAACATGTCCATAAAATAGAATTGTATGCACTAAGTATTGCGAAAAAGCTTGGTTACGATTTGGTTTCATTAGAGTTTGGACTTTATAGAAATAAGGTATACATTATAAGTCCACAGAATTGTGTGCCTATGATTGAGCCAGAAACAATAGGTGCCGTTGCTTTCGAATCCTTAATAGATCAAATGGCTCATTATTGCTTAGAACGATTAAATAATCTAGAAGCTCAAAAAAACAATTGTACTTGGGGAGAAGGACTAAAACCTCCATTTAAGAAAAAGTGGAATCTTAGAGTTCTGAGACAAACTACAAAGCAATCTTTCAAGCCTTTGCATTCTGGAAGTGTTTAGCGTAAATTTGGGTTTATTTCTCATTGAATGAGCCTTTATACCGTAGGAATAGAAGAAGAGTATCAAATTATTGATCCCAAAACGAAAGAACTTATACCAAGTGCTACCCATCTTATAACTTCTATCTCTAATACACAGAAAGATAGCTTGAAGTCAGAAATGCATCAATCCGTACTGGAAGGGAAAACGGAAGTATGCAGTTCTATTTCGCAATTAAAAGAAGAATTATTTTTTTTACGAAAAAATATACTGCATTTAGCTCAGAAACACAATGTAAATATTGTAGCATCTGGTACACACCCATTTTCTGATTGGAAAGATCAGCTCATATCACATGAAACTAAATATGAGACCTTGGTTAGTCAAATGAGGGATGTGGCAAGGAGTAATCTTATTTTTGGTTTGCATATTCATGTCGGTATTCCTGATAAAGCTACAGGTTTTGCCATCATGAATCAGGCCAAAAAGTATTTGCCCATATTACTGGGTCTTGCTGTAAATTCTCCTTTTTGGTGTGGTAGAAATACGGGTTATGAAGGATATAGAGTTAAAATATTCGATAAATTCCCTCGTTCGGGGATACCAGAGGATTTTGAATCTTTGGAAGATTATCTGCGGTATGAAACAGTCTTAGAAAATACAGGATGCCTAGATGAAGTAAACAAAATATGGTGGGACTTACGTTTACATCCTAAGTTTCCAACAATTGAGTTTAGGATCTGTGATGTGCCCTTACGTGCTCAAGAGTCCGTGTGCTTGGCCGCTATTTGCCAAGCTTTGGTTGCTTGGATTCACGATAACCTACAAAAAAGCACATATGAGAAGCCTTTACCTAAGTATTTTATCAATGAAAATAAGTGGCGAGCATCTCGATATGGTTTCCAATCAGAACTGATAGATTTTTCGACGTATTCGGTTTCTCCATTTCTGGATCACCTTAATTCGCTTATTCATAAAATCAGGCCTTATGCAGCAAACTTGGGTTCTGAGAA
>JBOFGX010000235.1:0-16553 GCA_051649345.1 Leadbetterella sp.
AAACTTCATAAGAAAATTAAGGCGTTACAGTCGTAGTAGGAGCGGCAGTGGTCAAGGTGCTTGCGCCACGAAGGTTATAAATGTCGCGGCTCACTTTAATGATTTTGTATCCGCCTTTGTCGCGCCAAGTAACCGTAAGTGGAACATATACATAGTTTCCCGCGCCTTGTCCCGGAGCCGTAGGATTTAAAACCACTACAGAGGCATTTTCAATGCCGTTTACTCCGCCACGCAGGTAATACTTATCATCAATCATCCAGACGCGAACCTGCCCGAGATTGTTCCACTTCATGATGTTTTCATAGTCTTGAAGCGAAAGGAACTTAGCGCGGGCGGTGAAGGTATTTACAATGTCTTCGAGTTGTTGACCACCAAAGGGTACATCATTGTCTTGCAAAAGTTCAGGTGTTCCCTCTGGAATGGAAGAAGCTACCAATGCAGGGATGATGGTAATTTTATCATCGTTGGTAGCGTTAATCTTAGTAGTCCATGTTGCCGCAAGATTCAGGTTGGCATTGGCGGCAAAAGGAGTGCCGCGCATGGATTGCACAGCGAGCCATACAATTTGTTTGCCTAATTGCTCATAGTTGCACGGGTCATTGGCAACATCGGCAAGGGAAGCGGCACAATCAATAGTAGCCATAGGAATAGAAGCGTTGTTTTGAGATTTAAGAAGTGTCAAAACTTAGCTCCGTTACAGCTAACAAAAGAATGCGCGAATATATGCTATAATATTTAATTTAGCAAGTTATTCGGAATCTTTTTTATAGGCTATTTGTAAACACTCTTTGAGTATATCTATTTCTTTTTCAAGTTCTTCTATAGAAAGGTCTACTACCTCGTTATCGCCCATAAAGCCATCGAAATAATGGTACTTAAAGCGAATAAACACTTTACCATCTACTGATTCCCATACTTCTACGAATTCAAACATACTATTCAGTAATCAATTGTGGCTGAAAAGGATTAACCGTGCTCATCCAGTGAGGCGGCAGTCCATTAGAAAGAATTCCGAGCCACATTTGGCCGGTTTCGTTTATTTGCTTTAACTCTTCTGGTGATAGTTGCCAGCAGGTGACAATCAGGGGATTGCCTTGCCAGTCTTGCCCATTCCATGCGGGACATGGTGCGCATTCCTCATCAGTCATGCCTTCGGGCTTATTGAATACAATATTTGCTTGATCAAATTCTACAGGTCTCATGGGTAAGTTTATATTTCTTTGATTAATTTTATAGTATCCAAAAGATTTTTAAGATTAATAGAATTTTCCTCAACTTTTTTTCTTCTTTCGTATTCTTTTTTTGTTATTCCTATATCGATTGAAGAGGAAAAGTTTTCCGATTTTTTTACTATTTGGTACGCCTTGCCTCTATCGAGACCCTGAAAAATTATATCCATTATTTCAGCAATAGATTTTTGTTCTTTCAATATTATTTTTCCTTTCATTCTCGGATATTCGGAATCTTCGTTCCATTCAATCAGCGAATACGTAGGTTGCATTGTATGTAAGTTTAAATGATAAATCCGCCTTGTGATTTTACTAAGTCAAAGTATTTGCGCATTAAAAGCATATCGAAATAATCCGGTGAGCGGCCTAAAAGCTCTTTAATTTCGTCTTTGCGAAGAATCTCTTGCTTATTGTCATTATCTACAGCCCGCTTTTTTAGATACCCAAGTTCTTCAATAATTGCCTCCTTTTGTTCGGATTCAGCTTGGATGTAAATTTGGTTTCGGTTAATCCAATCTGCCAGTCCAAAGGCGCATTGCGATTTAAGATTGCGATAGTTTTCCGTGTTTCTAACGCTGTCGCCTTCTTCATTGTATTCAAATTTTTTAGTTACAATAGGTGATGCATTGTTTACAAAACCTCGGCAACCTAATTCGTCTTTTACGCCTCCGCCTACGCCATCCTCATCTACAACCACATTCAAAAGAGGTATATGATACTCGTGTCTTAGCTTTTGAATTTGCTCTCTGACTACGTTAGTACCTGAGTGATCAATGGTAATAATTTTCTCGACACGTAAGCCATTCCATACACCAATGACAGTTTTATCCTTTCCATACCTGGCTATGTCAGCAGTAATGTATTTCTCTCCAATCGGTACGAAACTATTGGAGAAGGTTTCGAGTATTTTGTCGTAGCTGACAAGCAATGCAGGGTCGTCATCGTATTCCCAGTTTCCGAATAAAAGCCGTTCACGGGATGCTTTATCGAGTGTGAGCAGATTTTGTCGGTAGAAGTCCGAAAGGTTTGGATTGTCCGCGACAAGTGATTGGATAAAACAACGTCCCTGCGGTAATTCATTTTGCTTCCAAGGTTTATAAAAGTCATAAAAAACAAAATTTTTGGCAGGGTTGCAAGTGCCCAGCATTTTAGGGACAATACCGTATTGGTCAATTTTGTAGCGAATACGAGACTTTACAATGTTCCAAGCTTTTTTTACTACCTGATTGCATTCATCAATGAATGCTCCGCTTATTTCAAGTGAGCCAAGGGAGTCAAAATTAGGGTCGGATGGATATTGAAACAGGTCTTTGAGGAGTATCTCAGAACCATTGTGAAAGAATATGGTACTTTTGTGTTCACGGTAGCGATAATGAACTTCGCCCTTTAAACCTTGTTTACCGCAGATTTCAAAGAAAGTATTAAGTGTAGTCTCTTTGAGCGTTTTCATCTCACTGCGTCCCATCAGCCAACGTGTGCCGGGATATTTGAGACACATTTTCAGTAGCCAATAGCAGCCAAGAGCCGATTTTCCTCCACCTGCGCCTCCGCCAAAAAGTAATTCGCGTGTAGTTGAATCCTCAAGATAATCAAGAGCCTGGGTTTGTTTGATTGTCAGACGCATTTGGATACGTTTTTTCTTCTACCCAAGTAATAGATGTTTCTGATTTAACTTCTTGTTCGGTTTTATCAACCCAGCTATGATGATTCTTAAGGGTGAAAATTGCCATAGTTGGATTTTTCGAAGTCAAACCATGTTGATAAAGGTTTGATTCAATTTTGGATTGAATCTTTTTTATAAGTAGAAAAACGGATTCGTTTTCTTTGTATTTATCTATCCAGTAAGTCCAAAGGTCTTTATAAAGGTCAAAATGAGCGAGAGCAATAACGATGTAGGTTACATTATTTTCAACGACAAATGAAAGTATTTCTTCAAGTTTACACAAAACAGAATCTTCCGTCCACTTTTCAGCGACCTTGTTGCCTACTTTAAATTTACCATCATTTAGTTTAGGAGTGCTCAAGCGAGTATTTCAATTTCAGTGTGAATATGATTGATAAGTGATTCAAATTGTTCAAAAGAACGAACGATATAATAAAGCGCACCTTGCTTTTCTACTCTATCTCTAAACTCTTGTTGCTCTTTTGAAACATAGCCAGAATCAGTTTTAAATTCGATGTAATGAATCCTATTAGCAAAGCAGTAAGAAATATCAGCAACACCAGCAACAACGCCCATAGCCTTATTCTGTGCACCCTGAATGGCATTTGCTGAGTTATTATGATTGGCATACATCAATCTACGATAATCAGGAAAGGAATTCCAATGCCAGACGAAGCATTCTGCTTGCAATTTGGATTCGGCTTGGTTTTTCATATTCTAATTTTGTAGGCGGGCGTAAATATATGTAGGAAGAATTACAATAGCAAGTATTAGTTAAAAAAAGGCTTCAATCTGTGGGTAATTAGAAAGGGGAGCTTCAATCTGTAGGGGAATAGAAAAAGTACAATTACGTGGGTTGGGTCAGATGATTTGGGTAGCGTGTTTAGGTAAAATTCCCAGAAGAAGAAGAAAAAATTTTGGGTAGTTGAAAAAAATAGTTACCCAGCCATTTTTGGGTAAGATTATTTTTCTTTACTTTTTTATTTTATACTATATTAAAATCTAATATATCTTTTTTGAGCTGACCCACTGACCCAATATTTATAACTCATTGAAGTTAAGCTACTTACAATGGGTTACCTTACGGGTATGGGTCAGATGAGAGGTAAGTAATTTGATGTGGTAAGTAATTCGTGTATAACTATTCCAAGTCAAAATATAACTAAACATTTGTGGTAAGTAATATTTCTCATTTTATCTGTTAAATAGGTATATTCTACAAAATTGTGAAATAGTGAAATATAAAAAACCTTTAAATTTAGTTACCTTATTGTCTTTTTGTGGTTACCCACTTATTAGAGATAAAATTTATTTTACACAGAATAGAGTAAAAAAGTGCACGGTAAGTAATTTAAAAAAAATCCAAAAACAAGTAAAAAACGCTACCAATTTCTGTAAATATTACTTACCATATGCTTTTTATGACCTTTGGTAAGTAATTTTACCACCTAAAGAGGTAAGCAGTCACTTTTTGGGGATTAGAAAAAAAGTAACAAAAAGTTTGGAGATTAAATTACAGATTACTTACCTTTGTACTGTTCGATTGCGGCGAACGATACGACCTTTGGTTTTAATCAACCAAAGCGAACCCCATTAGTAAAGATCCGCAATATCTTTATTTTTGGGGTTTTGCTTTTTAAACGAATCTAAAAATGGAAATTAAAAAGGAGGAACAATCAAGAATTGACTTGATTGATATGAATTTAAAAGGCTGTTACGGGCGTATTGATGGGGCCTATTCTGAAATAACCGAATACAATCATCGTCTGCTTTTAGCTGAACTAAGGAACTTGCGTGACCATTTGGATACTAAAATTGATTTAATCAAGGCTCGAATAAAAAGGAGATACAAGGGAGATAATCACCTTTCTTTGAAGGATTTAAAGAGAATAGATATTGAGAAGAATAAGGCCAATTTTTTTGATCACATCATTTCTCCGATGCTGCAAGGCTCGAATAAAGAAAAGGGTGTCTTCATGACCGTATCCGAAATAAGTCAATACATTAATGAGCATACCGCGAGCAAAAGCACAACTCAGCAGATCGGAAGGGTTTTGGCTCAATCTCCTTGGAATAGGGACGCTATGGGAGCTGGAAGCAAAAAGCGTTACGGGTACTGGGTAAAAATAATTGAAAAATAATTTACAAAACACTTGCAAAGTAGTCAAAGACTACTTACATTTGTATCATCAGTTCACCACTAAACAGTTACTAAAATGAAAAACGAATGTGTATGGTCAGTCGAGTATTATCACATGACAAAAGAAGGTGAATTTATAGCCTTTGACTATATCAAAGCATCTTCAATAGATGAAGCTATTTTTAAGGTGAAAGAACGCAGTATTCACAACATTACGGAAATAATACTTGCATATCCAACTAAAACCGCCATTGCGGATATTACTTATTATTAATATGACCCCATCCGAAATCAAATCCCTCCGCCTGTCGCTCGGAATGACGCAGGCGGAGTTTGCAAAAGCGGTTGGTGTTACCCACAAGCGAACGGTTTGCAACTGGGAAAAAGGCCACAGAAAGCCTGATAGATATTTTCAAATGAAACTCGAAGAACTAAACCAAAAAGCGGCTACGGCGTGATGTGGCAAACAGAGATGACAGAACAAATGAACGAATTATTGGAGCAATTAGAATCGGAAATGGAATCTATTCGTACTCAATATGAAACGATTACCGAAGGGTCGGAATGGAAAGATTTGTACCACATGATTGATGAGTGTCAAAATACAATTTACGAGTTCAAAAGATTAGTCGGAAAGGAGATAAAGTAGATATTTTTGTTCCTTTTTTGTACCTTTAAACTGTAACTAACTGAATGACAGACGGTAAAAAACTTTCTGGATAAGTTATCTTTTTCTGTCATTCTTTTGGTTTTGTTTACTATTACGGCAAATATCGCCGATTTGTTTACCAAAATGGCAAAGAAAAAAGCCCTTTGTTTGTTTTTGTTTTGCATTAGTTTGTACCTTTGGTGTACCCTTTAAAAATGGAAATAACAAAAGAACATAGGCTAATCCTTGAAGGCAAGATTTGCCCTTATTGCAGAATAGAAAGCATTCTTTTAGATAGCTCTGTTGTTTACAAAAGTAGCTATGGAATGATTTACTTTTGCCCTAATTGTAAATCTTATTGTGGATGTCACAAAGGTACGAATAAATCACTTGGAAGGATAGCGAATCGCGAGCTAAGAGAGATGAAAAAGGATGCCCATAGATACTTTGATTTTATTTGGGAATCCGGCATTATGTCTCGTCGAGATGCTTATCGAAAGTTATCTATCTATTTGGGATTGCCAATCGAATACACTCATATAGGAATGTTTTCAACCGAAACTTGTAAAAAAGTAATTGAATTCTCAAAAGAAATAATAAATAAAGAAGGAACTCATCTCTGATGACGACTTGCTTGAAGTGTATTACATGCATAGATACTATGATGATATTTATGCTGAATTTGGAAATCTTACCGAAAAGGTAAAAGAAAGAATTGCAGGCGAATATGGCTTTAAGAAATTTAAGTATGCTTATCGTTTGGTTGAAAACAGAAAAAAGGCGAAATCACTTTTATCAAATAACTAATGACCAAAGTAACCCTACGTAAAAAGCTAATCAAAGAAGGTGAAAAGGAAAGTCTGTACCTTGACTTCTATCCGCCAATCCAGACCAAAGGTAAACTTTCGCGCCGCAAGTTTTTAAATCTGTACCTGCACAAAAAGCCAAAAACGCAAATAGAGAAGGACTATAATAAAGATACGCTGCTTTTGGCTCAATCCATTGCGGCTCGTACCCAACTTGAAGTGCAGCGAGGCGAATATGGATTTGAGAAAAAAGAAGAAATCGAACTGATTGCCTGCTTTCGCAATTATGTGCTGTCTAAAAACAAGTCGGTCAAACGAAACGGATTGCAAATGATGTACCGGCTGCAAGAGTATGCCGGATACGAACTATACGAAAAGAATTTGACCATAAAAGTCATGGAAGGATTTAAGGATCATTTGCTCAAAAAATCCGATTTGGCCCAAATGACGGCATGGCTGTATTTCAATGTTTTTAAAGCCTGTATAAAAAAAGCATTCCGTGATGGCATTATCGAAAAAGACTACTCAGCGTTGGTTCAGTCGGTACGGCAATCCAAAAACCGAAAAGAGTACCTAACCAATCAAGAACTAAACCTGTTGGTTAAAACTAACTGTGAGCGACCAGTGATAAAAGCCGCGTTTCTTTTTTCGTGCCTTACCGGACTTCGCTTTTCGGACATTGCCAAGCTTACTCTGGCTAATTTCAAAATAGAAAACGGAACGCCGGTACTTTCCTATACCCAGCAAAAAACAAAGCTACAAACAAAAATCCCAATATCCATCCAAGCTTATAATCTGCTTGGATGGAACGGGAAACACGCGGATGATGATTCTAAAATATTCGTGTTTGCTGGCATGTACATCAATCAAGAGCTTACCGAGTCCATGCGTAAATGGATGAAAGCGGCGGGCATCCAAAAGAAAATAACTTTTCATTGCGCCCGCCACACCTATGCTACGCTTCAATTGGCAGCCGGAACCGACATTGTAACTGTGTCGAAAATGCTCGGTCACTCCTCGATTGCCACAACAATGATATATGTTAAAGAAGTAGAAATGCTCAAATCCAAAACGGTTGACAAAATTATTCTCGACATTCCTACTTATGATTCCTGAGCCATTCAATTAAAGGCTTATAGGATTCCATTATTTGTAAATGGATAAATCTCTGGTCTCCTTGTTGGTTATAAATCTTCTCTATAACGCCGGATTTCTCAGCAGCCGAAAAAATCTTAGAGGTACTGCTTTCGGGATAGTCAATCATTTCTAAAAGTTCTTTTATGCTCGCTGTTTTTAACCTATCCAGCGCAAAAAGCAGCTTAAAGCGAATCTCCGAATTAAATATCTTAAAAAAGTTTACATAACCCTTAGGTAAGATTTTCAGTAAGTTTTCTGCTTTTTCGGTTAAAAAATATTCTAATTTCTTTGTTCCTCTTACTTGTTGTTTGTCTATCAAATCAAGCATTTGCAAATCTCTGGATACTAACGACACGTAATTTTCAAAAACAGCTACTTGTTCGGCTATTTCGGGAATCGTGGCTCCGGGGTTTTTGGAAATGTACTCAATCATTTGGGCTTTTTTTTCGGAGCCTAAAACCAATGCTAATAGGATGTTTTTTTTCATGGCATGTAAGTTTTTTGTTTATTATTTATTTGCTATCTTAAATAATATGGCATACATTTGTAAACGATATATTTATGATATATCGCAACTATAACAAATATATCCCATGAAAGCAAATACTATGGAAGAAAACTCGGATTCTATGGAGATTATCCAAAAAATCAACGAAAGAATTCAAAAAAATGGTGTGCCTCAAAAACAGTTACAGAATCATTTAGAGATTTCGCACATGCACTATTGGCGGCTGATGAATGGCAAACTTGAAGACACGGAAGTAAACCTTCTACGCTTGGAAAAACTGAATGCTTTTTTATCCGCAAAAGAAGAAGAAATCAAAGAAAAGAAAAATCAACTTTTAAAATCATTTTAAATCAGAACTAACATGGATAACTTACATTTCGATGGAGACTTCGTTGCTAAGAATCATTTAGGCGATAGCCGTTATTTTGATTCAGAAGGTAACTTATTAATAGTTACCATTGGCGGTTGTGCTTATTTCAGAGGCTGGACTGGTAGTGCCAATAAGCTGACTTCCATTGGCGGTTGTGCTTATTTCGGAGGCTGGACTGGTAGTGCCAATAAGCTGACTTCCATTGGCGGTTCTGCTTATTTCAGAGACTGGACTGGTAGTGCCAATAAGCTGACTTCCATTGGCGGTTCTGCTTATTTCGGAGGCTGGACTGGCAGTGCCAATAAGCTGACTTCCATTGGCGGTTATGCTTATTTCAGAGGCTGGACTGGTAGTGCCAATAAGCTGAAACATAGATATATATGGGAAAATGAAATAGGTTCCAGAAAGTCAACTCTACTCTATGATAAGGAGACAGATATATTTAAAACGGGATGCTTTAGCGGAGATAAACACAAATTCATTGAAGCTATTAAAAAAACTCACGGAAACAATAGGCATGCAAAAGATTATATGAATTTCATCGAAAAAGTAACGCAATTACAATCATGACAGATCCTTTTGAAATAATCAACAGTTCACTATTTGACTTGGCCGAAAAAATGTGGTTTCTCGCCGAATATAACGGGCAGCCTTGCCAAGAATCACGAGATTGCGTATGTTTAGAATGGTATCAAAATTTAACTCAACGTCAGTATCTATCCTACCAAAATGAAGAAAAGAAAGTACTATGTTACCTTGTCGCTTAACAAAAGCGCAACCTATGAATTTGACCATGTGTATGTACAGGACTTCGACGGAGCCGATGCGATGGCTAAAATGTGGTTCTATGGGCTGGTTCGCCATTGGGTGATTAGCGAATCCAAAAGCCTCAATTACGGCGGATGGATGCTGCACATTGCTCGCAGCAAAAACGAAAGTCTAACCTGCTTAGATTTACCCAGCACGCCAAAGCCGGAAATGCGGCCTATTATGTCAGATGGTATCTGGCACTCCAAAGACGAATTTATCTGGTGGGAAGATGGGGATTACACGCGGGCTATTTTTGAGTGTGACGAATGCGAGTTTCGCCTTTGCTCGGAGGAAACAACCGATGAAATCATGCTTCATAATCATCATTCGTTTGTCGAATCACAGAGGTACATTTAGTACCTCTTTTTCCTTAAATTTTATATTCGAGTATGATAATTGAAAATGAAAAATCCATTTGCACTGATTGCGGAGAAAAGAATACAGCATTTGCAAAAGTATGCGTAGCATGCGGTAATCGAAATATCATCCGAAAAAGAAATATAATAACATTAGAAATGTACGCAGAGCTGATGTTAGATAGGTTGTATGACCGTAGGTTTTCGGACTCAGAACAATGTAACGGATGGCATTGTTTAGTGATGGCTCACAGCGAAAAAAAAACATATTTTCCTGATAAATATCAAGGGTGTTTTAATCCTATTGTTGTTTATTGCCTTAGACGAGATTGGGAGTATATATCTAATTTGCCGCGCAAAAGAGGGCGCAAACGCAAACCTAAAAATTTCTAACTTTTTTTTACCATTTACTTGCTAAATTAAAAAGAATAGCAGATATTTACACTATGAAAAAAGAAGAAATATACTCCGAATTCTTTGTGGGAGAGCAAAGGATTCACAAAACACCGCGTAGGGTTGGTGGCTATGATTTTGCCATTCGCAAGGCAATTCAGATGAATGCTGACAACCTTACAGTAACTACGCAGTACTCCAACGGTACTACTGAGACACTGAGTTGCTTACCGCTGCTAACTAAAAAGAAAGCGGCTATGCAAGCAAAGCTAATTGCACCAGTAGTATGATAACTTACGAGTTTCAGCTAATAACCGACTCGGCCAGTGCCCTGCACAAGGCTGGCGAACTACGGATTTACGACACGCTTTACGTAGAAGTCAATCCAAGTAGCATTTTCGATGAAGACGCGGAAGCCGAACGGTTAGCTCGCAACTGGTTTGAAAAGCAGGTGCGTGAGTTTAATAATCCGCGCCGGTCATACCTGCTTCATTGCAGCCGGATTTCGCACATGAACATTGCGGGCGATTTTAAGAAAAAAGAAGACGCAAGATGGGATCGCATTTTTAATTCTACCGCCAAAAAGGGAAAAATGGTAGAATGTAACGGAGAAATATTTTCAGAATCAACCCTTTAAAATTTACTACTATGGCAACAAAAGCTCAATTAGAGAATAGAATAGAACTCTTAGAGGAAGAATTAGAAGAGGTAAAGTCAGACATGGATACTTTAATCGAAACTATTGTTGAAAACTTCTCAATCAACAAATCCATAGAAGATGAGCGCAAAGCACGTCTGTTTCTCCAAAACTTTAACTCCATTAACATTGAAAGCCTTATTTAATGCGGCTGCCTTTCTGCCAGAGGCGCAAAAAGCGGCCCGAATCGTTGAGAAAAATCCAATCGTACCTATATGGAAAAACCTGCTATTGGATTTTACTACTCCTACGCCAATCATTTCATCTGCCAATGCTTCTGAGCGAATTGACCTGAGAAGTAACTGCGACTTTAAACTTACGGGTACGGGCATGATTTGCGTAGATGCCATACAGTTTGTGCAACTCTTATCCTTAATTGGTGACCAGGTTTGTACCCTCAACTACGATAAAGACACTTACAAGGTTAGTGTCAAAACCGCTACAGGTAAGTACTCTTTGGTTGGTGAGAACCCGGAGGACTTTTCGGATATACCGCAAATAAATGCCAATGCCGGCGTTTTTACGGTTGACATTTCGGCGGCTTTGCTCAAAAAAGCGGTGGAACAAACTTATTTTGCCTGCTCTACCGAAACATTCAGGCCGGAAATGAACTACATTCTTGTTCAGCTTGGAGAAAAACTTGTATCTGCCGCAACCAATGGGTTTTTGCTTTCAGAATTCAAAACTGATTTTGATTCACAAAAAGCGCATTTTCTGTTTTCGCCCAAATACCGCTGGGTTATTGATGCGTTCGGCACTGATGATTTAACGCTACTGGTTGGCGATTCGTGGAACCAGATTACGGGTGGAAATCTGAGTTATTTCTTTCTAAGTCCATCCGAACGATTCCCGGACTACGAGCCGTATTTCAATAGTCTGAAATTTAGCGGAAAGCTTTGCATTAACAAATCGGAACTTTCATCGTCTCTTTCTCAGATTGCCTTTGCTTCGCCAATGGATAAACCCCAGTTTGGCTTTAAATTCTCTGACGGGAAAATTACGCTTTCTTGTTCCAATCGCGAAAAAGATTCGGATTCAGAAGAGATCTTGTATCCGGTTAGTAACGATGAATTTGCTGACTTTACCGATTCAACTATTGGGATGAATATTATTAATGTAAAGGATTTTTGCAAGGTCTGCGAATCGGATACTGTCATTTTCTCGCTGGCAGACAACAAATTAGGAATGCTGATGATGTCAGAAGGTGGACAAAGCCGCGTATTTACCACGTTTTTTAAAGAAAGATAACATGCTACTACTCTTGACATCAATAATCGAATTCACTAAACTAAGCATTCGCCGGAAAATCCGGCGTACGCGTCACCGTATAACTTACCTACTGCAATGAAAAATCCAAAATTTAAATTAGGCGACTTGGTTCACCGCAAATACGAATTCAGCGATGATAATGTTGTTTTTCTTGAAGTAATGCAAATTAACATTGTTCAATCTTCTAATGGGACTGAAATAGACTACTATTGCAGAGCTATGCTTCTTAAAAAAGAATACAAAAGCCCCTATTTAAAATCAGGAGATTTTAAGTGGGAACTCGTAGCTGCAATCTGGAATAAGCCGTCTGACAACAATGTTTTAGGCTTTACAAGGTTAATTGAATCCGAACTTGTTTTGCTACCTGAAAAGTATCTGTCCATTATTTATTCACTGCAAGAAAAATGAACATACTCTCAATAATCGCCGGAAATTCCGGCACTGGAAAAACTTACTCCCTGCGCGATTTAGGCGCGGAGGCTACGGTACTAAATGTGGAACGAAAAGCACTTCCTTTCAAGTCAAAAGGTATTGTGAATGTACCCATTAACAGCACATTTAAGCTTTTTGATGCGCTAAACCGCTTAGTATCCAACAAGGATTTTAAAGTGGTTGTGATTGATTCGTTCTCTGAATTTTGTGATTTGCTTTTAGCTGAGTGCAAAACAAAAGCCAAAGGATATGACATTTGGAATCTGTACAATACCGAAATCTTTCACTTTTTTCAAATCTGTAAGGCATTAGAAAATAAATACGTCTTTGTGTTGGGTCACACCGAAACGCTGATAGATGCTGACGGGGAGCGTATTCAGCGAATGAAGGTCAAGGGCAAAGAAAACGAGGGCATGATTGAGAAAAATGCTACCTGCGTATTTTATTCCAAAACCATTCGTAAGCAGGATACGCAAGGTGTTGATTACAAGCTTATTACTAACACCGATGGATACTTACCTGCCAAAACACCATTCGGCATGTTCAAGGACTTTATGATTGAGAACAACGTAGGTGAAATTGTAAAAATCTATGAGCAGTACTATAAATCGGAGGAGGTTTCGGCATGAGTGGGACTATAGAAAAATACATAGAGTTTCTGGAACGAAAAAAGCAATCATTGCCGGATTCAGGATTCGACACGACAATCGAAAACAGCTTTGCGTATCCTTTTCAGTCTTTTATTGTCAAAAAAGCACTCAAACGAGGTAAGTATGCGGTTTTTGCTGATTGCGGCTTAGGAAAAACGCTCATGCAATTACTCTGGGCGCAAAAGGTTGTAGAACACACGCTATCGCCTGTCATTGTTCTTTGCCCACTGGCCGTAGCAAATCAAACAATTCAGGAAGGAGAAAAATTTGGAATAAAAGTTCGCAAATATGATCCATCCAACAAACATTGGGCGGGAATCATGATTGCTAATTACGAGCAGTTAGATAATATAGATACGTGTCACTTTTCCGGCGTGGTTCTCGATGAATCAAGTATTCTGAAAAACTTTGAAGGCAAAATCAAGCAAAAAATAGTAGAGGAATTTTCCGAAACCCCTTACAAAATAGCTTGTACGGCTACTCCTTCGCCCAATGATCCAATGGAAATTGGCAACCATGCTGAATTCTTGGATGTAATGAGCCGCAATCAAATGCTGAGTATGTACTTTGTACACGACGGCGGGGACACGGCAAAATGGAGAATCAAAAAACATGCGGAAAAACAGTTTTGGCAATGGGTTTCTTCATGGGCAATCATGCTTACTAATCCATCTGATATTGGATTCCCAATGCAAGGATACGATTTGCCTACGCTTAATTTTATCGAAAAACAGATAAAAACCGAAAAACGAGACAATGGAAGGCTGTTTAATGATATTCTGGTAAGTGCCACGACTTTAAATCAAGAATTGAGGCTAACCAAAGTTGACAGAATCAATCAGGCCGCCAATATCGTAAATGAATCTAATGAACCATTTATTATCTGGGTAAAACAGGATGAAGAGGCAGCTTTAATTATGAGTCTGTTGCCCGATGCGGTAGAAGTTAGCGGATCAATGAAATCCGAAGTAAAAGAGTCTCGTTTACTTGGTTTTGCTAAAGGGGAATTTAGAGTACTGGTTACTAAAACGAAAATAGCTCAGTTTGGGCTAAATTATCAGCATTGCCGAAATCAGATATTTTGTTCATTGGATTTTGGCTTTGAGGGACTCTATCAGGCCATTCGCCGCAGCTACCGTTTTGGGCAAAAACAGGAAGTGAATATTTACATTATCACCACAGATACGATGCAAAATGTAATGCAAGCCATTAAATACAAGCAGAATCAGTTCGATAAAATGCAAAAAGCCATGAGCCAAGCAACGAATCAAACGGTAATAGCACTAAACCAAGTGGTTTTGCCAACAAATACCAATGATGTATTTATCACCGATGAATGCGAAATCAGACGCGGCGATTGCGTACAACTTATTCAAAAAATAGAATCCGAATCCATAGGGTTTTCTATATTTTCTCCCCCCTTTGCCGAGTTGTACACCTATTCTGACCAGTTAGAGGATATGGGTAATAGCAAAGATTACGATGAGTTTTTTACCGCATTCAACTATTTAGTACCTGAGTTGTTTCGTGTGCTATGGTCTGGAAGAAACGTAGCTGTTCACTGTATGGATTTACCAATTCAGAAAGGTAAAGAAGGCTACATTGGCTTACGAGACTTCTCAGGAATGATACGCGAAACATTCGAGAAATCAGGCTTTATTTTTCATTCGCGTGTAACGATATGGAAAGACCCAGTTACCGAAATGCAACGTACAAAAGCATTGGGATTATTGCATAAGCAAGTGAAAAAGGATTCGGCCATGTCCAGAGTTGGAATACCTGACTATCTGCTTGTATTCAGAAAGCCAGGTGAGCACAATCATCCGGTTAAATGCGATATAAACGTAGATACGTGGCAAAAATACGCCTCTCCTGTTTGGATGGATATAAATTATTCAAAAACTTTAAATGGCAGAATGGGCAGAGAAGAAAATGATGAAAAACACATTGCTCCGCTTCAGTTAGAAACAATTGAAAGATCCATCCATCTATGGTCAAATCAAGGCGATACTGTTTTTAGCCCTTTTGCAGGCATAGGTTCTGAACTCTACCAAGCATTGAAGATGAAACGAAAAGCTATAGGATTTGAGCTAAAGCAGTCCTATTTTGATTTAAATGTCAAAAACTGCAAAAGTGTTTTAGAATCAGCCACCCAACATTTTCTTTTCTAACTTTTTTTTATCATTTACTTGCTAAATTAAAAAGAATAGCAGATATTTGTATCACTTAAACATCTACCAAATAATTACCGCCATGCTTATCACACAAGAACCAGAATTACCAAAACAGCAGGAAAGAAAGCTATATACGGGCATTTTAGCCGTGTATGTCGAAGCAATCAATCCAACCGACGAAGAAAAAATACAGATGGGTGTTCTCTCCGAGGAAGCCTTAAAAGAAGGCCGCGCCAAACCCGTTAATTATCAGGATGGGGATAAGTTTCGGATTGACTTTTGGCTGAAAGGCAAAAGTGCAAGCGAGCCAAGCGAAGTTATTCGCGTCAAGCATTCGGTATGGGTACAGTTTTCCGAATCCGATCCCGCAAAGTCTGGGAAAATAGAAGTTATTAATGGCAGTGGGAAAACCACATGGGTATCCGAAAGCGACTTTGCCGAAAAGAAACCTCAGATTGACAAAAACGGCAAAGAATGGTTCTTGCCGCCTTACCGCCGCACGTATGCTGGCGAATCGAATCTACATGCTTTTTTGCGGCCTTGGCTGAATGCGGACAAAGATACGCCTACTCACAAAATTGACTGGAAAAAGCTATGCAACGGAAATTTGCCCGAACTGCACGGATTTCTTAAATCAAAAGATTCGGGATACTTCAAGGTGCTTTTAGGTATACAATTCGATGGCGAAAAGAAATACCAAGCTGTATTTCCAAACTACATCATGCCTTACTGGATGTATAAATTTGATGGGCTGAAAAAGTCCGTAACGGACTTAATGAACAATCCAAATCGCACCAAACAATTTGATTGGGGATTCATTTATGGAGACACGAATGCAAATGTACCAATGGTAGGATTGTATAACGAAAGCAATGCTACAGCTATTATCGCAAGCGTAAGCGTTCCGGTTGCCAATGAGCCGCTTGACTTGCCGGTAACATCCATGCATGATGATTTGCCTTTTTAAATTCTAATTCCCCCGAATTTGGGGGAATATGCGGGCGTAGTATAAAGAAATTACGCGAGTACAAGAAATGCAGGTTCGAGTCCTGCCGCCTGCACTAAAAACCAATTACTACAACTATAAAAATCATGCAAATCGAAGGTAAAACCAAGGAAGAGCTTATTCAGATTTTTGAACAGGCTTTAGAGAATGTAATTAAAAAAGCGTCCGGTTATCCTGATGAGATGAACATATCCGAGGCTGCCGATTACTTAGGTATTAGCGAAAGCTCGCTGTATACCATGTGTTCACAGCGCAAGATAGCTC
>JBOFGX010000236.1:0-10519 GCA_051649345.1 Leadbetterella sp.
AAATCTTTCATTTTGGAAGGAGCTCTTGGAAATGGAGTCATACAGATATCTATCGCTATCAAAATGGAGGGTTTTACCTTATAGGTTATGCTAGCCATGCAGGAAGGAATTGTGATTACTGGATAAATATGGATTTTAATCTAATAACTGGAAAAATCATCATTGAAAAAGAATATCAAGAATGCAAAGGCGAGGATCAATCAGTTGTGAAGAGAGAAAACGAAATTATGTTTAAAAAAGGTTTAAAAATTAACCTTGAAAATAGAAACGAAAAAGAAATTAAGATAATTAGCCCCAAGTACAAGCATGAAATTTATATCTCTTTCCTTTAGGTTTAAACATTATAACTAATTGATTAAAATGATAATACGATTTTCAGTTAACCAGGTTGTATTTTGCGTATTTGTTGTTTTCCTGATTTCATGTAAGCAAAAATTAGAGAATCAAAGCGTTATAAATCAAAGCAATAATGTGCCTCATCCTCCATCTTGGGTAGATTCTACGAAAATTATAAAAGAGCCTATTTTACTAGACTATGTTGCTTCGTCAAATACAATTAAACCCAATATTGAAAATGGTGTCCCATACGGGAAACTAGACTATGATAAAATTATTGGATATGATTACGGAGGGAGCGAAGAACCCTATCCAAATGTAATTGATGAAAATGGTAAATTTGTGCCTGTGATAATTGGGCAGCAGTCTTTGAGCCAAAAGCAAGCAGATCGTATATTATCTACATTAACAAAAAAAACAACGTATGGTGGAGGTACGGCTGCTTGCTTTCACCCTGGTTTCGGATTAGTATTCTATAAAAACAATAAAAAAGTTTGCCAAATCAGTATTTGTCTAGATTGCAACTATCTTCAATCTGAAATTGATATTCCAGCAGAATCAGCCAATAATGGGAATAGTATAGGTTTTTCAAAGGTAGGTAAGCTAGAAATTATAAATCTTTGCAAAGAGTTGAAATTTAGGTATTCAAAATTTAAGATTCAAAATTTGAAATGAGTACTATTTTTTTTTAATGCAATAAAGGATAATTTTTATTATTTTAGGATTTGTTTTTTGGGATGAATAAATTTACAACCATAAATATATCAAATGATTAATTACATAATTAGAAGCCTGTTTTTTTTACTATTTGTTTTTTTTAGCACATTAAAAAATAGCTATTGCCAAACAATTACGTATGAGGATTTTAAAGAAGTAATCCCTTTTTTAGAAAAAGAGGAATATAAAGAAGCCTATAAACTTACAAAAAAGCTATTAAAAAACACGGTTAATGATAGCTCAGATTTAAGAGGTATTGTTACTTATATGAATTTGTTTTCGGCCTCTGGAATGGTAATTAAAGACCAAATGAAACACGTAGAGTTTGAGAAGATTTCAAAAGAATTTATAGGACAATATGTAGTAATGTCAGCTCATCCATGCATCGATAGTGCAGCCAACGGCTTTAATTCTATACAATTTAGAAGTAAAGGGAATGACACATACGAAGGCACGACAATAGCAACAAATCATAAAGCTATTAATATACTTTTTTTTGAGTATTTTGATTATAAAGAAAATCCTCATCCAAGTGAATTAATAGGAAAAAATGTACGTTGTGGAGGTATTTTATCTTCGGGAGAAATAAATCAAAATAAGTCAAAAATTTGGATAGCAAGAATACGAATAAAAGATGCATTTGCTAGGGTATCTGAGCCGAGATAAAACATAAATATTCATAATTTGTAGAAAATGTACATCCCCAAAATAAATCTCACCACAGACAAAGCGGAAATTGTAACAATTATGAAGCAGTTTAGTTTTGCTACGCTCATTACAGCTAAAAACGAATTGCCTATTGCAACGCATTTGCCTTTCGTAGTAGAAGAAAAAGACGATAGCATTGTTTTGACCTCGCATTTTGCAAAAGCAAACGAGCAATGGAAAGATATTGAAAATCATAATGTATTGGTGGTTTTCAGTGAGCCTCATGCCTATATTTCAACAGGTAATTATGAAAAAGAGCTCAATGTGCCTACCTGGAATTATATCTCCGTTCATGCCTATGGACAAGGGAAAGTAATTGCCGATACTGAGATGACGTTTGAGGTGCTAAGAAAAACAATTAATACTTTTGAAGCTTCCTACCAACAAAAGTGGGACAACTTTCCTCAAGAGTATAAACAGGGAATGGTGAAAGGAATTGTAGCCTTCGAGATTACTATTAAAGATTTGCAAGCCAAGAAGAAACTTAGCCAAAACAAAACGGAATCTGAGCAAAAAAATATTATTGAAACCCTATCCCAAAGTAAGGACACCAACGAGAAACGTATTGCGGAATACATGAAGAATCAAATTCACAAATAGGGTTTATTTTTTTCGTCTAGTCATTCATATTCATATGTAAAGTGTTGTATTATTGTGTAGTATGTGATAAATTCCAAGGGGGATTGTTCTTCTGCTATAATAATTGAGTATATGTTTTTCTTAATTTGAAAACTAAAATTTGAATTTACATAGAAATATATCTATCTTTACATCTATAATTTTAGTAACGTGGTTTTAACGGATAGACTAGAAGCTGATAAATTGCAATTAGCAGTCAATATGCTAAAAATAATCGCACATCCTGTACGATTGGCAATTGTGGATGTTTTGACAGAGAATCCAAGGATGACCGTTATAGAGATTCAAGAAGCGATAGGTCTCGAGCAGGCTATCGCGTCTCAGCATTTGACACTCATGATTGATAAAGGAGTATTGATAGCTGAGAAATTAGGTAGAAACAAGTTTGTTTCTTTACGATTTCCTAAGATGCAGAATATTATCCATTGTCTAGAAAATTGTTGTAACGATCTCTGATATTTTTTTGAGTTAATACATATATACATATATATCTTTTTATGTTATTTATAGGGTGCATATTTTTTGTTTTTACAGGTATTTTACTCCGATTGGTCGGAAGTGGGGGTTCTATCCTGACCATCCCTATACTTGTGTATTTACTTAAGGTAGAGCCTCAAAACGCCACAGTATACTCACTATTTATCGTTGGATTAGTGTCGCTTCTCGGAAGTCTTGAAAGCTTCAAAAAAAGAGTCATAGATGTTAAAATTGCTTTGCTATTTGGCCTACCCAGTATCCTTTCAATTGTAGCTATGCGTCAAGTAATTAATCCTTTGATTCCAAGTATTATTTTAGAATTAGATGATTTCATCTTGACTAAAAATATTCTCATAATGCTTGTGTTTGCGGTATTAATGATACTTGCATCTTATATCATGATATGTCCGATCAAAACCGATGCTTATTATGTGAAGAAAACGAATTTTCATTTGCCTATACAAGGGTCGATAATTGGTTTGCTCACAGGTTTTGTTGGCGTTGGTGGAGGTTTTCTTATAATACCTGCTTTACTCTTTAACGCCCATTTACCCATGAATAAAGCCATTGCTACCTCATTGATTATAATTTCCGCCAATTCTTTA
Source organism: Leadbetterella sp. (assembly GCA_051649345.1). Lineage (GTDB taxonomy): Bacteria > Bacteroidota > Bacteroidia > Cytophagales > Spirosomataceae > Leadbetterella. The sequence continues at coordinate 3,483 of JBOFGX010000236.1, forward strand.
TTGGGGTTTACGGCTAGTGCTTTTTCCGTTCAAATTGAATGGACAATGCTTCTGTCCTTTACTTGCTTGGCTACTATAGGTGTTATTATAGGAAGTATTATCAGCGGTAAAATAAGTAACGAAAAACTAAAACCTGCGTTTGGTTGGTTCGTCCTAATCAGTGGAATCTTTATTATAATCAAAGAAATATCAATAAGTTAATACATATGTTAGAATTCATTAGGCAACCTTGGCATTGGTCAGTCGCTGGGACATTAATAGGGCTCATAATCCCTGCTTTATTGCTTTTAGGCAACAAAAAATTTGGTATATCTTCTTCATTGAGACACATATGTGCTATGTGTATACCTACAAAAATTTCATTTTTTCAATATGATTGGAAAAAAGAAAGCTGGAATCTGTTTTTTGTTTTGGGGATTTTGATTGGGGGAATAATTGCATCAAAATTCTTGGTCAATCCTAATGAAATAGAAGTTTCCGATACTACAAAAACACTTTTGGCATCGTGGGGCATCACGGATTACAGCCAATTACTTCCATCTCAGATATTTTCGGTCAAAAATATCTTAACCTTCAAAGGATTGTTTTTCTTTATTGTCGGAGGTTTCTTGGTCGGTTTTGGCACCCGATACGCTGGTGGTTGTACGAGCGGTCATTCTATTATGGGATTGTCTAATTTGCAGCTACCTTCTTTGATTGCCACTTGTAGCTTTATGGCGGGAGGCTTCTTTTCCGCTAATGTTTTATTGCCTTTAATTTTTAAAATTATTCAAAAATGAAAAATATAAAATATGCATTTGTTGGTATCGTATTCGGTATCGTGTTTGTTAAAGCCGAGATTGTTAGCTGGTTTCGTATTCAAGAGATGTTTCACCTACACTCCTTTTTTATGTATGGTGTAATTGGCTCAGCTGTATTGGTAGGTATGATTTCGGTTTTTTTAATCAAGAGGTTCAATATCAAAACAGTATATGGAAATCCTATAACTTTTGAAGATAAAAAATTTAACAAAGGACAGATCTACGGTGGATTGTTGTTTGGTATCGGTTGGGCCATTACTGGTGCTTGCCCAGGTCCCTTGTTTGCTCAAATTGGGAGCGGTTTTTTGGTAGTAAGTATTACGCTTTTAAGTGCAATTTTGGGTACTTGGGCATATGGTTATTTCCAGAATAAGTTACCACATTAATTTTTCACTATTTTAATCAATAATAATGAACCCAAATTTTGAAATAAAGCAATTTGAAGATCAATCATTATCTCATTATTCGTATGCTATCGCAAGCAAAGGGGAAGTAATCCTTATTGACCCTTCTCGTAATCCTGAACCCTACTATGATTTTGCAAAAAAGCGAAATGCGAAAATTATTGGGGTAATAGAAACCCACCCCCACGCTGATTTTGTAAGTAGTCATTTGGAAATACAAGGTCACACGCACGCTAGATTATACACAAGTAAATTTGCAGAGGCTGAATACAAGCATACGCCCTTCAACGAAGGCGATAGTATTATTTTGGGATCCGTAAAGCTAAAAGCACTCGATACGCCTGGGCATTCACCGGATAGTATTTGCATAGTTCTAGAATATGAAAATAGGGACGTAGCCGTATTTACAGGAGATACGTTGTTTATTGGCGATTGTGGAAGGCCCGATTTAAGGGAAAATACGGGTAATGTTACAAAAACTCGGACGATGTTAGCAGAGGATATGTTTCATAGCTTGAGAGATAAATTGATGTCATTGCATGACCAAGTAGAAGTATATCCCGCTCATGGTGCTGGTACTTTATGTGGAAAAGCATTAAAAAATGCCAATATGAGTACTATAGGCGAAGAGAGGATAGGTAATTGGAGTTGCTCAGATATGGATAAGTCAGATTTTGTAAACGAACTTTTATCTGATCAGCCCTTTATGCCCAAGTATTTTGGTTTTAATGTTCTACTAAACAGAATAGGGGCAGATAGCTTTTCTGAAAGTATAAAACGGGTGCCAAGGTTAGGGTCTTTAATGAATCCGGAAGGTGTAAATACCCTCGATCAAAATGTGATTATCATAGATACTAGGCCACAGAGTGACTTTAAATCAGGATATATAGATGGCAGTATTAATTTACAAATAGGAGGAAAATTTGAAACCTGGTTAGGTAGTATTATTGAGCCAGAGGAAGCCTTTTATTTACTGGCAGATACAGAAAGTCAGCTCGATGAACTGATAGAACGCATAGCAAAAATTGGGTATGAAAAGAAAATTTTAGGAGCATTTACGACTACTTTTGGTCAAAATGAAAAAGATAGCTTTGATTTAGAGCATTTTAAAGCCAATCACCAAGAATACACCATTGTTGATATTCGTAATGTGAATGAATTGAAAGAAAAGCAGATTTTTAAAAATGCGATTCATATTCCATTGGCGGAATTGAGGGAACGTACGAATGAAATTGGTACAAGTAAGCCCATTATCATTCATTGTGCGGGTGGCTACAGAAGTGCCACTGGTAGCAGTATTGTGAAGAGACTATTGCCTAATAATAAAGTGTATGACCTAGGAGAAGCAGTAACTACTTTTTGAGCTAAAATATAACGGCAATTTAGTACCAAAGGAATTGTGAAGAAAAACTATTTATAAAATGGAGTTAATGAAGGGTCTGTAGCGGAATTTATGAAAAATTATGTAATATCTTAGAGACAAATTATTCATAATAGCCCTTTCAAATGACAGATATTGAAAACATCCTTTCGCAGGTTTCGCATAGGCCGTTTGATCTCCCAAAAGGCCCTTGGAGGTATTATCAAGAGTGGAACCGAGCTGTCTTTTTTCATTGGAAAATCCCGCAAGATGTCTTAAGGATGCACGTTCCCGAAAAATTGATTCTAGATACGTTTGAAGGAGATTGTTATGTTTCTTTGGTCGCTTTTACGATGGAAAAGATAAGGCCAAGATATGTGCCGGCTGTTTCTTTTATTTCTGATTTTGACGAAATAAACTTGAGAACCTATATCGATAATGACAACAAAAAAGGTGTCTACTTTCTTAGTATTGAGGCAGGGAAGGCCCTTTCTGCTTTTATTGCAAAATCTATGTCAGGCTTAGCGTATGAAAAAGCTTTTACTAAGCGAGATTTACAGAGCTATACCTCAAAAAATGAAAGAACAGGGTGTTTCCTTGATACCGAATTTAAAATCGGGCAAAAAATAGTCCATAAAACAGCCTTAGATATATGGCTTACCGAGAGGTATTGTTTGTATCTCAACGAAGCAAAAGACCTCTATCGCTATGATATTCATCATTTGGAATGGGAATTAAAAGAACTAGACCTAAGACATTTAGAATTGAATTATAAAATTGGAAACTATGCCCTATCTAGTACAAATCTGAGTTCTGTCCAATATTCTGAAGGGGTTAAAGTTGTGGCTTGGGGAAGACAGAAATTGTGAAAATGATGAAATTCAAAAAATAGTTATTTGATTGTTTTTAAAGATTATTAATCAGTTTGTCCTTTGTCAATTTGAATCTATCCTAATTTTTGATATCATATATATATCTTTCAATTTTCAAATCCTTCCCTCAACTCGTATCTTTGAAACAAAAAAAGCAATCGCATGGCGAGTATTCTTGATCTTGTAGGTAACACACCTTTGGTAGAAATCAAAAACTGTAATCCAAACCCAGCTGTACGGATTTATGGTAAGCTAGAAGGAAACAATCCAGGAGGAAGTGTAAAGGATCGTCCAGCCCTCAATATGATCAAAAGTGCGATTGAAAGAGGAGAAATTACGAAAGGCATAAAATTGATCGAAGCCACTAGTGGAAACACAGGCATAGCCTTGGCCATGATTGCTAGCATGTATAAAGTTGAGATTGAGCTTGTCATGCCCTCCAATTCTACCAAAGAGCGTGTTCTTACTATGGAAGCCTTTGGTGCAAAAGTTACCCTTCTCGATAGCATAGAAGCATGTAGAGATTATGCTGTAGAAAAATCCAACACCCCTGAATTTTTGATGCTCAATCAATTTGGGAATCCCGATAACTATTTGGCTCATTACAAGACCACAGGGCCTGAAATTTGGAAGGATACGCAAGGTGAAATTACGCATTTCGTAGCCTCCATGGGTACTACAGGTACCATTACGGGTACCTCAATGTACCTCAAAGAACAAAACCCCAACATACAAATTATCGGTTGCCAACCTGCAGATGGTTCTTCCATACCGGGTATCCGTAAATGGCCACAGGAATATTTACCAGAGATTTATGACCCTTCACGAGTAGATAAAATATACGATGTCTCTGTCGAACAAGCTACAGCTATGACTCGCAGATTGGCTAAAGACGAAGGTATTTTTGTAGGGATGAGTTCTGGCGGACAAGCTCATGTAGTATTCGAACTAGCCAAAACGCTAACGTCAGGTACCATTGTATTTATTTGTTGCGATAGGGGAGATAGATACCTCAGTAGTGATTTGTTTGGATGATTGGGCTTTGCTGCTGTAGGCTTTATGCTGTATGCTTTAGGCAAGGACAAGAAAATAAAGACTAATTACTAGCGACTAATTTTCAGACATCTATCATCTATCATCTGCCATCTAAAACCCTAACGACTTTCGACTCAAAGACTATTGACTATAATTTCAATCCTCATCCTTCATTTCCTCGCCATCTGTTCTTGTAACTAAAATCTTATCGATACGGTTTTTGTCCATATCTACGATTTCAAACTCAAACACATTCCAAGAGAAAGTATCCCCCGTAGACGGGATTTCTTTTAATACATCCAAGGCAAAGCCACCCATAGTATCAAAACCTGTATAGTCTTTTCGGTTAGGTATTTCTACTTCAAACTCGTTCAAAAAATCATCGAATGGAAGAGATGCATCAATCAAATAGCTGCCGTCGGCACGCTTGGATATTTCAAACTCAAATTCATCGGTTTGAGAAATATCTCCCACCAAGGCATCCAAAATATCATTCATTGTTACGATTCCACCAACGTTACCGTATTCGTCAACGATCACACCAAAATGAATTTTTGCAGCTTGAAACTTCTCCAAAACCTGATAGGCGTGGTTGTTTTCAGGGATAAATAAAGCGGGGCGGAGCATTTGGTTTAGATTTTTCAATTCCAAGTCCATGTCCTTACCCAAGAGGTCTTTGATATACAAAAGTCCTTTCATGTCATTTATTCCGTCTTGACATACAGGGTATACTGAGTGCTTTTTTTCGATAATTTTGACTTTATTCTCTGCGGGTTCATCATCAAGATCAAGAAACGTAACCTCATTTATGTTTGTCATCAAGGAGGTGATTTTTCGATCACCTAAGTGGAATACATTTTGTACGATTTCATGCTCAATTTCTTCAATCGTGCCTCCGCTAGCTCCTTCTTGCATAAGGTTCTTGATTTCTTCTTCCGTTACGGAGCTGTCATTTTCTTTTAGACCGAATATCTTGAATAAAATCTCGGATGTTTTCCCCAATAACCAGGTAAAAGGTGAAACCATATTAGAGATAACATTCATAGGTTTTACAGCTATCATGGCTATTTCCTCAGCTTTGGCCATACCAATACGTTTGGGGAGTAACTCACCCAATACTAAGGTGAAAAACGTCAATACGATCGTAATAGAAATGGTAGCTAGCGTTGCCGCATACGGTTTAAAGCTTTCAAATTTCTGAAAAAATGGGATTAAAAAGTCTTTGAAACTCTCACCTGAATAAATACCAGTAAGTATACTTATTAGCGTAATACCTATTTGTACAGTAGATAAAAATTTGGTTGGTGAGTTGGCTAGATTTAACGCAGCCGTGGCACGTGAATTTCCATTTTTTGATGCAATTTCTAATTTTGTTTTTCTTGAAGAAACCAAGGCTATTTCAGCCATTGAAAACAAACCGTTAAGAATAATGAGTAGAAATATTATTAATAATTCCATTTAGTTAGATGCATATTGTATAAGCATCCAGATGATTATAGATGCAAATAAACAAATTTTTTATCTGAGTTTGAAATTCGTTTCAAAAAAATAAATATTAATTGAGATTTCCTGATGGTAAAAACATAATTTTAAGGCAAAATTTCTATTTATGACGATTTATACTCGAGACACACCCATATATGTAGTCACTGGTAAACCGCCAAATTTCAAAGAATCGATTACAGTCGATCTATCATATCAAAATATTGATTATAAAGATCTTTCTGGGTATGTTTTGGTTAAAAAATCAGATTCTGAAAATGTTTGCAGATTTATCAATTTCCTTGAAGTAAAAGGTTGTGAATCCCTAGAATCCATTTGTTTTTTAGTAAACGATCTAGAAGAAGTAAAAGCAGAACTAAAGGCTTTTTTTGTTTATATCAAAGCCGCCGGTGGTGTGGTACAAAAAAATGGGAAGCTACTTCTTATTAAAAGACTTGGTAAATGGGATTTACCAAAGGGGAAAGCCGAAAAAGGGGAAAATTCTTATATCACAGCCATTCGTGAGGTGGAAGAAGAATGTGGGGTAGAAGTAGAAATAAGCAAAAAATGCTGTACGTCATGGCATACCTACACTACCAAAAAAGGAATTAATCTAAAGCGTACCGTTTGGTATTGCATGGATTGCATTTCAGATGAAAATATGTCGCCGCAAATAGAGGAGGGGATTGAAGAAATACGTTGGATGGATCCAATCGAAATAGGTCAAGCCATGATGAACTCGTATCAGACCATACAATATGTTTTGAAAAAGTATAGGGAAATTTAAACAAATAGCTAATTTTGATGTTTAAAGTTAAACAAATTTTCAAACTTACCATTTTAACCCAATGAAAGTATCTGTTATTCTTCTGTCTATTTTTATGTTTATCGTAAGTGTTGGTGATATTTCGGCACAGGATAAAAAGAAAAAAGACAAACCTGAGAAAAAAGAAAAAGCCGAAAAGAAAGAGAAAAAAGAAAAGGATGAAAAGAAAGAAAAACCTGAAAAGGAGAAGAAAGAAAAAAAAGAGAAAGCTTAAAAAAAGGACAAGCCTGAAAAAGAGAAAAAAGAAAAAGTAGAGAA
>JBOFGX010000237.1:0-5109 GCA_051649345.1 Leadbetterella sp.
GCTTTTATTTTATCAATATTGACTATCGCGATAGCTTTTAGATTAAAAAAACTGTAAAGAATTTGAAATAAGTGCAAAAAAAATGGCGAATACTCTTCAAAATATTCTAAAAGACAATAGAGAACGAGAGTTTGAACATTGAGAGCAAAGCTCTCTCGAATCGAGATAAATTAGGATTTGTAATCCTATTCTTTAGAACGCATATGGGTTTTGAAATCTAATCAAAAAACTATTAGATAAGCCAGATTAGAAATCCTCCTAATCTAGCTTCGACATCAAGAAGATAAAATAAAACGAAAAAAATATTAATAATCACCTAAAGTTATATCGCTTTTTATATTTAAGTAATTTGTTAAGTCTGTAAACAATTTAGAATTATTTTTGATCCCATTTGGTTGAATAATAAATGTACCACCATATCTTTTGGTATTTAATTTAGCTGAAAATCTTTTAAAAGGATTTTTGATTTTTTTAATAAAGCCTTCGGGGTCTTTAAGAGAAATTGAAATAGCATCAACACTCCCTTTTGCTCTGATTGTCACTATTGATATTTTATCAATTTCAGCCCAATTATAGACTTGCGTATGTATGTTATCAACTAAGTTATCTTTTGTTAAAATTAACGCAGGTACTTTTTTGAAGTAAAGTCTTGTATATCTGAATATTGACGAAACTATATATAATAAGAATATACTTAAAACCAAAAAAGAAATGACCAAAGTAATAAAAAGTGGAAAAGGCTCATCTGTATTAATGGTTTTCCTTGAAAGTTTTAATAATAGTAAACAAAGAAAGCCTAATAGTACTAACAAAATAATTGCTAAAAAAAATAATATTACAATAGATTTAGTGGAAAGGTAATATTTAGTTTCTTTACTTTTTGTCATATTGATTATGGTATAAAAAAACAACTTTCGGAAGTATCGCAAAGGCAATGGAAAACCACTTCTCAAATTTAGTAGAAAAATTAGATAAAGTGGATAACAAATCCTCCTAATCTAGCCTCGACATCCAGAAGATGTCGAAGTGCGAAAACAAAAAATGCCGCCAAATAATCTTTGACGGCATTCAAAAAAATATTTTTAAAATAGACTAAACCAACATCTTGTACGGCTCTTCCAAAAGTTCCTTTAGCGTAACTAAGAAAGCAGCTCCTTGAGCACCGTCTACAATTCTATGGTCACAGGTAAGCGTCACTTTCATCACGTTTGTTGCATAAAACTGTCCGTTTTTAACGGCTACCGTTTCTTTGATACCACCAACTGCCAGAATACACGATTCGTTGTCTGGATTGTTGATAATAGACGTAAATTCATCTACCCCAAACATACCCAAGTTACTCACCGTAAATGTATTGCCTTCCCAATCTTTGGGTTGTAGCTGCTTGTTTTTGGCCTTTCCACCTAGATCTTTGGCATTGGCAGATAATTGAGATAGAGATAAGGTATCTGCAAAACGAATCACAGGCACCACCAATCCATCTTCGATCGCAACAGCCATACCGATATGAATATGATGATTTTTGATGATCATATCGTTTTTCCAGGAGCTGTTTACATTCGGATGTTTTCTCAAAGCACCAGCACACGCTTTTATGACCATGTCATTGAACGAAATCTTAACAGGTGACGTTTCGTTCATAGCTGCACGAGCGGCCATGGCTCTGTCCATGTTGATTTCCATGGTAATGAAAAACTCAGGAGCCAAAAACTTATTTCTAGTCAAGCCTTTGGTAATCGCTTTTCTCATTTGTGATGGAGCCACTTCTTCCGACTTCTCTACACCTGAAGCTACAAAAACAGGAGCAGATCCTGCTGATGCTGCCACTGGTGCTGCCGCAGAAGGCTTGAAGTTATCAACATCTGATTTCACGATTCTACCACCTTCACCCGATCCTTTTACTTGATCCAAAGAGATTCCTTTGTCTTTCGCAATACTTTTTGCCAAAGGTGAAGCCATCACACGACCGTTTGTATTTGTAGCAGCTGGAGCTGAAGCTTCGACTTTTGCTGCAGGGGCGGCTGCTAGAGCACTTTTGGGTGCTTCCGCTACAGGAGATGGACTTGCCGCTGCTGCAGGAACAGATCCAGCAGTTTGTGCAGCAATAAGGGTTTTATAGTCCGCACCTGCTTCACCAATAACTGCGATCACTGCATTTACGGGAGCTGCTTGTCCTGCTTCTACACCAATGTATAATAATTTTCCAGACTCATAGGCTTCTATTTCCATCGTAGCCTTATCTGTTTCTATTTCTGCAAGCATTTCGCCAGACTTTACGTCGTCGCCTAATTTTTTCAACCATGTATGGATAACACCTTCCGTCATGGTATCGCTCAAAAGTGGCATCGTTATAACCGTTGCTTTGATAGACGATGTATCAATTTTGGCAGCAGGTGCTGCAACTGCCACAGGTTCTTCAGATTTGGCCGGAGTCTCAGCTTTGGGAGCGGCTGCTCCACCATTCAAAAGACTTTGAAAATCTTCACCTGGTTGGCCAATGACAGCTATAATAGCGTCTATGGGAACGGCTTGTCCTTTTTCAACACCTATGTGAAGGATGGTTCCGTCAGAATAGGATTCCATGTCCATGGTGGCTTTATCTGTTTCGACCTCGGCCAAAATATCTCCTGATTTGATTTTATCCCCTACTTTTACACTCCAAGCTGCAATAACACCTTCTTCCATGGTGTCACTCATTTTGGGCATACGAATAACTTCTGCCATTTTGTTTTTTTGTTTCTATTTTTAAAGGAGCCCAAATTTACACAAAGGCATACAAGAGCTCAAAAATTTTTAGTTAATTTTTAATACTGCCATAAACGCCTCCTGTGGTACTTCTACCGTACCTATCTGACGCATACGCTTTTTACCTTTCTTCTGTTTTTCCAATAGTTTACGTTTACGCGATATATCACCTCCATAACATTTGGCCGTAACATCCTTACGGATAGCCTTTACGGTTTCTCTTGCTATGATTTTGGCACCAATCGCTGCTTGTATTGCAATTTCAAATTGTTGACGTGGTAAAAGTTCTTTTAGTTTTTCACATAGTTTTTTACCCCAATCGTAGGCTTTGTCTCTATGTACAATGGCAGACAAGGCATCTACAGGCTCACCGTTCAAGAGTACATCGAGTTTAACTAAGCTAGACTCACGGTATCCTATTAGGGTGTAATCCAAGGATGCATATCCACGAGAAATGGTTTTCAATTTGTCAAAGAAGTCAAATACAACTTCTGAAAGTGGCATATCAAATGTAAGCTCAACACGCGTAGAAGTCAAATACACTTGGTTTTTTACCTCTCCCCTTTTGTCCATACACAACTTCATGATAGCACCTACATAATCCGATGCCGTGATGATTTGAGCACTGATATAGGGTTCTTCGATGGAATCAACTGTATTAGGATCAGGCATTTCGGAGGGTGCCGATACGTTGATCACTTCTCCTTTTTTGGAATTGACAATAAATCGCACGGATGGCACCGTCGTAATTACGGTCATATCAAACTCACGCTCGAGACGCTCTTGCACAATTTCCATGTGCAACATACCCAAGAAACCGCAACGGAATCCAAATCCCAAGGCTGCCGAAGTTTCTGGCTCCCAAATCAGGGATGCGTCATTGAGTTGTAGTTTTTCGATGGACTCACGTAATTCCTCAAAATCTGTTGTTTCTACAGGATAAATACCTGCAAAAACCATGGGTTTTACCTCTTCAAAACCTTTAATAGGCTCTTGTGAAGGCTTATCTACATGGGTAATGGTATCCCCAACTTTTACTTCTTTAGCAACTTTAATTCCCGAAATCAGATACCCTACATCGCCACATTCTACAACATCTTTCGGCTGTTTCTTAAGTTTTAAACTACCAATTTCATCTGCGATATATTCTTTGCCCGTGGCAACAAATTTTACTTTATCTCCTTTGCGTATACTCCCGTTTTTTACACGAAAAATTACTTCAATACCTCGGTAGGAATTAAAAACAGAGTCAAAAATTAACCCTTGAAATTCGGATATTGGATTTCCTTTGGGAGAAGGAACGCGATGAATAATAGCCGAAAGAATATCATTGATACCGATTCCTTCTTTAGCACTTGCCAATACAATATCATCTGGATTCACACCGATCAAATCTACGATTTGGTCTTTTACCTCCTCAATCATAGCACCCGGCAGATCTATTTTATTGATCACGGGAATGATTTCTAAATCATGCTCTAGAGCCAAAAACAAATTGGATATAGTCTGAGCCTCAATTCCTTGAGCGGCATCTACAATAAGCAAAGCTCCTTCGCAAGCAGCTATCGATCGTGATACTTCGTAGCTAAAATCGACGTGACCAGGAGTATCGATAAGATTTAAAATATACTTTTCGCCTTCAAACTCATATTCCATTTGAATAGCGTGACTCTTTATCGTAATCCCTCTCTCCCTTTCGAGATCCATATCGTCCAAGACTTGAGCTTGCATTTCTCGGGAGGTAATCGTACCCGTAAATTCCAATAGACGGTCTGCTAATGTACTTTTACCATGGTCAATATGAGCGATAATACAAAAATTACGGATGTTTTTCACGCCAAACTGGGTTTCTATTTTTAAAATAACACGTAAAAATACATGTTTTCTCGTTTTTTGAAGATGAAAACAAAGGAATAATGATATTTTATTTTTACAAAAAATGAACCTTGAACTTGAGATTCGATTAAAATTCAAATTCCCCTATGAATATTACAAAATTTGAGAGGTGTTATTTCTCTGCAAATTATTTATTTAATTGCCTCAAATACATCTGGATCGTATTCTCTAATCCATAATACAAAGCATCTGAAATAAGGGCATGACCGATGGACACTTCCAATAAACCAGGTATATTTCGAGCAAAAAAAGCTAAATTTTCTAAGCTTAAATCATGACCCGCATTCAGTCCTAAACCCTGTTTTTGAGCTTCTTCTGCTGCATTCACGAAGGGGACAATGGCTTTTTCTGGATTTTGAGCGTAATCATGTGCATAAGCCTCAGTATAAAGCTCTATTCTATCTGTTCCTGTATCTGCTGCCGCTTTTACCATTTCTACATCAGGATCCACAAATATAGAAACCCGGA
>JBOFGX010000238.1:0-2434 GCA_051649345.1 Leadbetterella sp.
TAACTACTACAATATAATTTACAGGAGCTGCCTCATTGGGTGGCTCTTTTTTTTGTCAAAATTGTATATTTGCAAAAAAAATAGTTTTGAAAACTCTCCCACTTATGGAAGCCTTCTATACCTTACAAGGTGAAGGTAGATATGCTGGACATCCTGCTTACTTCATCCGATTGGCAGGTTGTGATGTCGGCTGTGTGTGGTGTGATGTGAAGGAGTCATGGGAGGTAGATAAGCATCCCAAGTTTACGATTCAAGAGATAGTTTCTGGAGCCATGATGTATCCAGCTAAGCTTGTCGTAATAACGGGAGGAGAGCCCTTGATGCATGATTTAACAGAACTTACACAAAGTCTCAAAAAAGAGGGTTTTTCTACGAATATTGAAACCGCCGGGGTGTATCCAATCACAGGCCATTGGGATTGGATTTGTTTTTCTCCAAAGAAATTCAAGAAACCACTGGACCCATATTATGACCAAGCTCACGAGCTAAAAGTTATTATTAATCATAAGTCTGATTTCGCATTCGCTGAGGAGCATGCGTCCAAAGTGAATCCAGATTGTAATCTTTTTTTACAAGTAGAGTGGGATAGCCGAGCCAAATTATTAGCATCGGTAATAGAGTATGTGAAGCAAAATCCCAAATGGAAACTCAGTACACAAACACATAAGTATATTGATATTCCCTAATTAATAGACTTAAGATATCGATCTATCTTATCTTTCAGAACCTCATTTATTTTTTTGTAAGATTCGTGTGTCCAACCCGCTATATGGGGAGTCAGAATCACATTTTTTTGATTCTTGATAAACTCAAAAGCAGCTTCTTGCTGAGGTGTAAGATTGTGTAATTTTTCGTTTTCCAATACATCTAATACCAATCCACGAAGTTTGCCCTCCTTGAGTTTGTTCGCTACATCTTCTAAGCAGACAATTTCGCCTCTTGCAATATTGCAGAGGTAAAAACTCTTTTTGAAGCGATCTATAAAGTCTGAATTAATCCAAGCTAGAGATTCTTTCGAAAGCGGAATATGTATGGTCAAGATATCGACGTTTTCAAAGATATCCTCAAGAGTAGTTTCTTTTACAAAAGCATTGCCAAATCCATATTTGTATTTGTCATAGGCTAAAATTTTACATCCAAAAGCCAACAGGCGTTCTGCGGTGGTTTGTCCATTATTGCCATATCCAATGATACCCACCGTTTTTCCATACAGTTCTTCCCCTCTATTCTCCTCTCGCTTCCAGACTTTGTTTTTGACTTGGGCATCTGCAATATGAATATTATTGAAAAGGCACAAAACCATACCTATAAGATGCTCAGCTACTGCTACTCGGTTTCCTTCGTTGGCAGCGAATATTTCAATACCCCTTTTTTTACAAGCTTCAATATCTATGAGGTCTAATCCGGCTCCAGCTCGACCTATAAACTTCAAATTACTCGCATGCTCAAGAAAATTTTCATCAATTTCAAACTTACTCCGTATCACTAGCCCTTCATAGTCTTTTACAAGCTCTAAGACCTTGTCATAGGCGATTTCGGGGCGATAATCGACCTCCAAACCCAGTTCTTCTGGCATTTGTACTATGGATGGGTGCATCTCGTCTACGATCAGTACTTTCACAAGGGTATTTTTGGAGTTTAGAAAATTAATCTTTACGTGTTAATAATGCCATAAAATATCCATCAGAGTTAAATTCAGACGGATAAATCGTCTTTTGATCTAGTAACTCAAAGTTTGTGTTTTTTGTTAGGAACGATTCTATTTGGTTTTGGTTTTCAGAAGGCAATAGTGAACATGTAGCATATACCATTTTGCCCCCGGATCTAAGGATCTTGGAATATCTCTCCAAAATAGAATATTGTAGTTCTTGGATCTCAGCTATAAATTCAGGTTTTAGCTTCCATTTGGCGTCTGGGTTTCTACGCAAAACACCCACACCTGAGCATGGTACATCCAAAAGTAGCCTATCAGCAGAGTCATGCATACGCTTGATAGTTTTAGACTCAATAAGGCGGGTTTCAATATTGAAAATCCCGTTTCGTTTGGCTCTTGTTTTAAGTTCATCTAGCTTAAATTGCTCCACATCCATAGAAATAATAGAGCCTTTGTTTTTAAGCAGATTAGCAATATGCAATGATTTTCCGCCCGCTCCTGCACAGGCATCTACTACTCTTTGCCCAGGATGCACATCCAAAAATTCAGAAATGAGTTGGCTACCCGCATCTTGTACTTCAAATAATCCATTCTTGAATTCAGCCAAACCAAACACATTTTGCCGTTTAGACAAGTATAAGCCATCTTGTGCAAAAGGTATTTCAGTCGTTTCAATATTTTGTTGAGATAGTGCTTTACTCAGTTCTTGTTTAGTGGTTTTTAGTGTATTGGTTCGTATGCAAACGGGTGCTTGCATATGCATAGCTTGTAGCTCTTTCT
>JBOFGX010000239.1:0-8172 GCA_051649345.1 Leadbetterella sp.
TGTTAACTGCAGGCCTTATTTTTCTGTCAGTGTTTTGTCAATTTTCCCTGGAATTAAATGATATATTATTGGAATTATAAAAAATACAAGTGATAATTCAGGAAGAAAAAATGAAAATGTTATTGCAAGAATATAACATATTAAAGGAATGAAAATTCGTTTCAAAATATTTTTATAAGTTTGTTCTGTCACATAGTTTTTCAAATATTTCTTCTTCCAAGCATAATTTATCATTAGAAAGTGACTTAAACTTGCCAAAATTAGGTTACAACTATAAAATATTATGCTTGATTTGTCGTGATTGTAATTACTAAAAAAACTTGCTGAAAATGGAATAACACAAATAAACATTACGAGTAGTATATTAAACCAATTCAAAACTCGGTCTGTCTTTTCTGTAATATGATGCTGAAAATGTGTTCCCATCCAATATGTTCCAAGTATTACAAAACTTAACAAATAAACAAATAAGTTAATCCAAATTTCAGAATTAAAATGTTCTTGTAACTGTTCACTTTGCAGATTTTTTGGAATTTTAAGTTCTAAAATTAAAATTGTCATTGCAACTGCAAAAACAGCGTCAGACAAGGCTTCAATTCTATTTATTTTTAATGGTTCGTTCATAAATTTTTCTAATTTGATATATTTAGGCAAAACCACCATTTACCCCAATATTTTGTGCTGTAATCCATTGTGAGTTTTCAGAAACTAAAAATGATATCACGTTTGTAACATCTGTTGGTTCTCCAATTCGGTTGAAGGCTGACATTGATGCTAAACGATTTATTGTTTCTTCTGTTTTTCCTTGCGTGAAAAGTTCGGTGTTAACTGGACCGGGCGAAACGGAATTGACTGTAATTCCTCGACTTCCAATTTCTTTTGCAAAAACTTTTGTCATTTGTTCAACTGCGGCTTTTGTAGCAGAATAAGTACCGTAACTTGGTAACATAAGTCTAGTTACCGAACTTGAAAAATTAATTATTCTTCCTTTGTCTGATAATTTTGTTGATGCTTCACGCATAGTATTAAAAACTCCTTTCACATTGATGTCGAAAATTCTATTAAAATCTTCGTCAGTTGTGTCTTTTAGTAATTTGTAAATTGCAATTCCTGCATTATTTATTAAAACATCTACTTTTCCAAATGTTTTGATTGTTGTATCAAAAAGTCTTTGCACATCTTCTGTTTTACTTACATCGGCTTGAATTGCTATTGCATTTCCACCATTTGCAATAATTTCATTTACTACATTTTCTGCATCAACTTTTCCGCCTGAATAATTAACTATTAAAGTTGCTCCTTGTGATGCAAGTGATTTTGCGATTGTTGCTCCAATTCCTTTAGATGAGCCTGTTACTATTATTATTTTTCCTTTTAATTCTGTCATAATTTTTATTTTTTTTATGCGTTTTGGGCGGCTTGCAGTTAACTCGTAAATAGACGAACCTTTCGTTAATATTTTTCAAATATAAAGTACTAATTCGTAAACTACAAAAGTAGAATAAATATATAGAGTATAGTAGGTTACGTAATGTTAGAAAGCAAAAAACGATAAATACCTATTCTTAGGCTCTACAAAAAATATATCGGATGAACAATACAAAATGCGTACTTCGCTTTTTTGTATTGTTTTGTGTAAAAACGTATATTCCAGAGTAATGTAAGTACAAACGGCTACTTCAACGTATACCTCTTTTGACCTGAAAGCGTGTATTTATCAGACAGCTCAGGCAAAACAGAAAACACCTTTGGCATTACATTCTCATTATCCAGTATAACATCGGGGAGGTCTTTTTCAAAGTTTTGTTTGATATTGATGGCGTTGAGGAAGTTATAGGGATTCTCAAAATCGTTTTTGGCTAGATTCCAATTCAGGTATCCTGTAGCTAAGACTGTGTTTTTATACAGCTGGTTGCTGGCCCCCGTGATAAATATCCGTTTGCCCTCCAGTGTAGGATCTATTTGGTTGTCTTTGATGATATAGTCTTCTAGAGCTCTGTAACTAAAGGTACTGGCTTGGGTGTTGGTGCTTAGGTACATCGGGATCAGAATGATGCCCATAAATGCGAAGAACATCAATTCATACACAATCATTTTCCGCTGATGGATAAAGAATCCCGTACAAAACAAGGCTAAGGGGATCGTCAACGCAAATAGAGAAGAGGGATATAGCTCATTCGCTATAAACAGCTTGAGGACAGCCCCTATTCCAAATAGTAGCAATATCTGATGCGATCGGTTTTGGAAGTTATTGTATCGAGCTCCTCTAAACATCCGCAAAATCCCTAGTGAGCCCAATACAAACGAGAATACATAGGTTAATATCAGATCAAAGAACGAATCCCAAGATAAATTGAAATGCGGAGTGAAATTGGTAAGCCAAATGCTAATAAATTCTTCTGAGGTGCCTTTTTGATAATAAAACAAGAAGCATAGAAGTATGGGGAGCAAAAAAGACAACACCACCATCACGCCTTGCCTAAGGTTGGTACGTGTATAAAAAAATAAACAAAACAGCACCCATACGATCAGAACAACATTGGAAAGGTGAAATAGCGTAGCTATACCCACATATAATCCTGCCTCTAAGACGTCCTCTCCCGCTTTTTCTCTTTTTTCGAGCTGTCGCAAAACCGCGTTTATGGACATCATGATGAAAAGGTTGGACATCATAGATCCGGACAGCTTCAGAAACTCAAAAGAACTGTGGCATATCACCAAATATACAAGTCCCACGATATAGTTTCTTTCGTTGAAAAAATTGCGTCGGTTAACCATAAATACCAAGTAAAACGCCTGTGCAAACAAGAAAATAGCAGCCAATATCAAGTGTACAAAGGACTCCTTGCCTCCGAGAAGATCGGCCATTTTATAGACAAAAGCAGACATAGGGCCTACTTGTGTCAATACTTCACTATATAATTTTAGGCCTTTGTTTAGTTTTTCGCCCACCAAAATACGCTCCATCTCGGTAGTGAGTATCGGTAAGTCTATGGTGAGAAACGGAATTCTGAATGCGACAAGAACGGCAACCAGTGCCAATATCATAAATACAGAATTGAGCCTAAAAAAAGTAAGCAAGTGTCTAGGTTTAAAGATGCAAAATTACCTATTTTTAGCCTTTTTACATAAAAAATACACGATATTTGTATGTTTTATTGAATCTATAAAGCTATACAATACAAAACAGTAATTTTAATGGAGTCCAAAAGGCAAAAACAAGTCTCGAAACTTATTCAGAAAGAATTGGGAGACATATTTCAGCGAGATCTAAAAAGTCTATTCGAAGGAGACTTTGTTACCATTACGGATGTAAAAATCAGTCCAGATCTAGGTATAGCCAAGGTTTATTTAAGTTTTTTGAAAGGAACAAAACGAGAAGAAATTCTGGAAAATGTACGCTCAAATTCAAAAAAGATACGCGGCCTGTTTGGTGATAAGAACAAGCATCAGCTCAGAATAATGCCTAATTTTTCATTTTATATAGATGATACAGCCGAGTATGCTCAGAAAATAGAGTCCCTTTTTGCCAATCTTCATATTCCACCTGCGACCGAGGAGTAGACCATGAATATAGGGTTTTGGTTGGCTAGAAAATATTTCTTGTCCAAAAAAAAGAGAAGCTTTATCAATTTTATATCCATCATCTCTATGCTGGGTTTAAGTATAGGCTGTGCGGCTCTTATCATAATCCTTTCTTTTTTTAATGGCTTAGAGGAGCTCAATAGACAGGTTTTCAAAGCCTTTGATCCTGCCCTAAAAATCACCAAAAAAAAGGAGAAATTTTTTCAAACAGACACAGTTTTACTACAAAAGATACGAGCTATAGAAGGCGTGAGGGCGGTTTCGGAAGTTATTGAGGACAAGGCTTTAGCAAAGAGCGACTATGCACAGATGATCGTGGTGCTACGCGGTATGGATGCCAACTTCGTAAACCAACAAGAACTAAAAAACGCCACCCAAGGTGGAGAGTTTAGCATCGAAGACGAAGAAGGCCCTAAGGCTTTTATAGGCAATGGAGTGGCAGGTGTCTTGAAACTGGATGTAAACGACATGCTAAATCCCTTACAATTGCTATATCCGAGAAACGCAAAACTCAATATACTGAATCCTGAGCAAAACATCATGAAGACAGCCTTGCCCGTTTCAGGAGTATTTATGCTAGAGGAGCAATATGACAATTACGTGTATTTGCCGCTCCAAACAATGGAGTACTTGACAGATAAGCAAAACCAAAGAAGTTCCTACGATTTACAATTACATTCGGGTGTGGATACAGATAAAGTGAAAAAGACCATTCAAACGATTTCGGGGACGCTATATGATGTTAAAAATAGGGACGAGCAAAACGAGGTCTTATTCAAGGCCATCAAAGTAGAGAAATTGTTTATTTTTATTGGATTGTTTTGTATTGTAGCTCTAGCATCCATCACTATTTTTTTTGGTGTGAGTATGTTGGTGTTAGATAAGAAAGACGATATTTTTATTTTACAATCTTTAGGGGCTTCAGCCACTACCATCCGTAGGATATTTATTTCCGAAGGTGTAATCATCGGCCTCATTGCCGTTTTAGTAGGGAATGTTATAGGACTTGGCGTTTGTTTTGCACAGATGAAGTTCGGTTTTCTGAAATTAGGCATCGAGTATTCCCTTGTAGACGCTTATCCTGTACATATTCGTATCTGGGATGTATGTATATCCAGTGTGGGAATACTATTCTTGTGTATATTTGCAACTCTATATCCAGCCCGAAAAGCAATTTCTTAAAATCTGTGTTTTGTTATGAGATACCGTGTTCTGATTTTCGTATTTATGTGCTTGGCTCAAACAGGCTTTGGACAGTTTAAAGATAGAATCGTAGGTAAAGAGTGGATTCTCTATACCCCCAAGATAGATACCATGACCTTTATGGATTTTGAGGTGTATAATGGAGAAAAAATCGACATCAATACCATGATATGGAAGTTTCTCCCCAACGGTAAGCTGGCCTATGATTACAAAAGTAATTCGGATGTAGACGCTTGCCTAGGTGTAGATTTTCTTGACATTGATCTAGACAATTCATACTGGAAGTGGGATCCCAATCGTTTAATACTTATCTTACAAATCAAAGGAGGATATGCCAGTATAGACGATTTTATATTCAAAAGTGAATACTCCATACATTTTAATTTCAATAACCAAACATTGGATGGTTTCTCCCTCCTTCGTACTAAAAACCTATCGTATAAAATTTTAAACCCCGAATATGCAAAGCCGTAAGTTATTCTTTTTAGTATTGATTTTTTCTCAATCACTCTTTGGTCAAGCACCTACCACAGGAGATGTAGAATTCAGGATTTTACATACAGAGCTTCATTTAGAACCCATCTGGTCAAACAGCCAGCTAAAAGGTTATGCCAAGCTCAAAGTACAGCCTTATTTTTACTCCAAAGATACGCTGAAGCTAGATGCAAGAGGGTTTATTATTGATAGTGATATAAAGCTAAACACAAGCGTAATTCCCAATTATCAATACGACGGTGAAGTGCTTAGGATTCCTTTGGGCAAGAATTTCAAGAATACAGAAGTTTTTGAAATTGAAATCAAATATGTAGCACAGCCCAATTCCATCAAGGTAAAAGGGAGCAATGCGATACTTTCGGACAAAGGTCTTTATTTTATTAATCCACAGGGTACAAACAAAAACTTGCCTCGCCAACTATGGACACAGGGTGAAACCCAGGCCAATAGCTGCTGGTTTCCTACCATAGATTCGCCTAATCAGAAACATACGCAGGATGTCTATTTGAATGTAGAAAAAAGCTTTACAACACTATCCAACGGAGCACTTGTAGAAACGAAAGCGTCCGAAAAAACAAATTATAAAATAGATCATTGGCAATTAACAAATCCACATTCAGTATATCTAACCATGATTGCTGTCGGTGACTTTCGGAAGGTAGTTGATCCTAACTTTACCCGGTTTGAGGTAAGCTATTATGTAGAGCCTTTCCAAGTTCCATATGCTCAAGCTATATTTGGAAGAACGGGTGAAATGATTCGGTTTTTCGAACAAAAATTGGGTGTTCCTTACGCATGGAACAAGTATTCACAGATTTTGGTTAGAAACTTCGTATCTGGAGCCATGGAAAATACCACTGCTACTGTTCATGGTAAATATGTAGGAAAAAATCCCAACCAATTGGTAGACGAAACCCACGATGATGTCATCGCTCATGAGCTGTTTCACCATTGGTTCGGAGATTTGGTGACCTGCAAGTCTTGGTCACATTTGCCCTTAAACGAGTCTTTTGCCAATTATTCAGAATACCTTTGGGCAGAATACAAAGATGGCAAAGACGAAGCCGACAATACTTACATAAAGGCTTTAAATGAATATCTTCAAGAGGCTCAAACCAAGCAAGAGCCCCTGATTAGACCGAATCTCAAAGATCGTGAGGATATGTTTGATGCACATAGTTATCAGAAAGGCGGCCGTGTATTACATCTTTTGAGAATGGAAGTAGGGGATGAGGCCTTCTTTAAATCCTTGAATAGCTATTTGGTCAAGTACAGATTTCAAAATACAGAAATTGATAATCTCAAAAAATGCTTCGAAGAGGTTACAGGCAAGGATTTGGCTTGGTTTTTTGATCAGTGGTTTATGAAGCCAGGTCACCCTACTGTAGTATACAATGTAGATATATCGGGTCCATCTGCCTTTTTGCAAATGGAGCAAAGAGCAGATAGTCTTAACAATCTGATTTATAATTTACAAATCCCTGTTTTGATAAAAACAAAATCAGGGAGCGAAAGGCAGATCCTTAGACTAACAAAAGAATCGGAAGAATTTAAGCTTACCGCCAAGGATTCTATATTGGCTGTTTATCCTAATCCAGACGGATACTTTTTGGGTACGATCACAATGGAGGATCCTACCATTGGTCAGAATATAGCCAGATTTGATCATGCCGAATCCTACTTTATGAAGCAAACGAGCCTTGCCGAGCTTCTAGCCTCTGGATCAGAGGAGCAGGTGCCCATGAATAATCCCGATATAGCTGCCGTAATGAAAAAAGCCCTAAAAGACCCCAATTGGAGGGTTCGCCAGACGGCAATAGGGGCATTTAGTAATTATGATGGTGAAGACTTTCTAGAAATCGAAAGAACTTTACAAGGTATTTTACGATCAGATAAAAATTCAAATGTAAGAAATGAGGCTATTTTGTCACTTTCCAATTTTCTAAATCCTCAAAACGATTTGCTTTTTAGAGAATCTTTGGCAGATACAAGCTATAAAGTCAGGGGGTCAGCTTTGAACGCACTGCTTGCCAACAATGTATCGGATGTGAAAGAACTCATCACTCGATTTGAGGGAATCCAAGATGTCAATCTATTTTCAGCTGTAGCTTCGTATTATCAGAGCGTAGGTGATAGTAGTAAAGTGGAGTGGTTTAAATCCAACATTGAGAATTTTGAAGGCGAGGATAAATATATTGCTCTTAGTTCTTTTGGTAGCTTTTCTACATTAATAAGCGACCAATATCAGAAAGAACTTATTCCCTATTTTGTAGATTTCAGTCGAAATTCACAAGAATGGTATATAAAAATGGCAGGTATGCAAACGCTTATTATGCTCTTAGAGTTCCATCCCGATCTCAAGCCAGTAATCAAGGATATAGCAGATAAAGAGACGCAACCTAAACTAGTAGAGATGTATAAGTCTTTGAAAGACATGTGATTTGAAAAAGTATAGGCTATTTCTTAGAAAACTCAGTTTGCCCAAAGTCCTAAACAGTCTAGGACTGGTATTTCAGTATTTTTTATCTAGGTATTTAGGCTCTACTCGACATTCTTTTTTTCCTGTAGCGTTGGCTATTGAGCCGACCACTTCGTGTAATCTTCGGTGCCCGGAATGTCCAAGTGGATTGCGTTCTTTTACAAGAAATACGGGCATGCTAGATGATGCTTTGTTTTCTAAAATTATTCAAGAGCATAAAAGAACTCTTATGTATCTTACGTTTTATTTTCAAGGAGAGCCCTATATACATAAGAATTTTTTAAAAATGGTGAAAATAGCACACACCGAAAAAATTTTTACGAGTACATCTACCAATGCTCACTATCTCAATGTCAAAACAGCCGAAGATACTGTGCTGTCCGGATTAGATAGAATAATAATTTCTATAG
>JBOFGX010000240.1:0-17612 GCA_051649345.1 Leadbetterella sp.
CCATTTCTTCATGCGTAGTTACATGTAGTTGTTGGTAGGTTCTCTTTCCTGTACCAGCAGGGATCAAGTGACCAACAATTACGTTTTCTTTCAATCCATCCAAATTATCACGTTTTCCTTTTACAGCCGCCTCAGAAAGTACTTTTGTAGTTTCTTGGAACGAAGCCGCAGATACGAATGACTCGGTACCTAATGAAGCCGTTGTGATACCTTGTAACATGACTTGCGATACAGCAGGTTGTGCATCACGAACAGTTATCAATTTTTTATCTTCACGCTTCAAACGACCGTTTTCATCTCTAAACTCACGGTTTGAAATAATTTGACCCGGTTTGAAATATTCAGAAGCACCAGCATCAACAACAACTTTTTTGTCGATAACACGGTCATTTTCTTCTCTAAACAACCATTTATCAACCGCTTGCATTTCAAGGAACATAGTGTCTCCAGCATCTAATACATCTACTTTTTGCATCATTTGACGTACAATTACCTCAATGTGCTTGTCAGATATTTTCACACCTTGTTGACGATATACCGCTTGGGTTTCATTTACTAGATACTCTTGAACAGCCGTCGGCCCTTTAATACGTAATATATCGGAAGGAGTAATAGCACCATCTGATAGGGGCTCACCCGCACGTACAAAGTCACCTTCCTGAACTAGGATTAGTTTAGAAAGAGAAACCATATATTTCATTTTGGTACCATCTTTCGCTTCTACAAAGATCTCACGGTTACCACGCTTGATACTACCGTATGATACTACTCCGTCGATTTCAGAAACAACGGCAGGATTCGATGGGTTACGAGCTTCGAATAATTCCGTTACACGTGGAAGACCACCCGTAATGTCACGGTTCATGTTGATTGCTCTTGGAATCTTAGCAAGGATTTGTCCTGCCTTGATTTTTTGGCCATCTTCAACCATCAAACGAGCACCTACTGGAAGGTTATATTCCTTGTTCTCTTCTTTTGCTTTTACGATGATACCTGGGTTTTTCGCTCTGTCTTTCGAGTCAATGATAACTTTATCACGGAAACCAGTCTGCTCATCGGCTTCTTCACGATAAGTGATACCTTCTTCAATGGAATCATGTTCTACAACACCATCAAATTCAGTAAGGATAACGGCGTTAAATTGATCCCAATGGCAGATAGACTCACCTTTGGTTACTTTTTGACCGTCTTTAACCTCTAAGGTTGAACCGTATGGAACAACGTTAGAAATTAAAATTTGATTGGTTGCTTCGTCAATTATTCTGATTTCACCTCTACGACCAATTACGATTGTACAAGCATTACCTTCTTTATCAACTGATTCTACAGTACGGATATCTTCAAAGTCTAATTTACCAGCAAATTTAGCTTTCAAGTTAGCCTCAACGGATACGTTCATGGCAGTACCCCCTGTATGGAATGTACGTAGTGTTAACTGAGTACCTGGCTCACCAATAGATTGAGAAGCAATTACTCCCACAGCTTCACCTGCATCTACCATTCTACCAGATGCAAGGTTACGACCATAACACTTAGAACATACACCTGTTTTAGTTTCACATGTCAATGCTGAACGTATTTCAATGGTTTCAATTGCAGTTTCATCAACCCTTGCAGCAATTTCTTCCGTGATTTCTTCACCAGCAGCCAAGATCAATTCCTTGGTTAAAGGATCAATGATATCGTGTACAGATGTCCTACCTAAGATACGCTCCGATAATGGTTCAATGATATCGTCGTTTTCTTTCAAGGCTGAAACATTGATACCTCTCAATGTACCGCAGTCAACTTCGTTAACGACCACATCTTGAGCTACATCATGAAGACGACGTGTTAAATAGCCCGCATCGGCTGTTTTAAGGGCTGTATCGGCAAGACCTTTACGAGCACCGTGTGTAGAGATAAAGTACTCTAGAACGTCCAAACCTTCTTTGAAGTTAGAAAGGATTGGGTTTTCGATGATTTCACCCACAGAACCAGCAATATTCTTTTGTGGTTTCGCCATTAAACCTCTCATACCACCCAATTGACGGATTTGCTCCTGAGATCCACGAGCACCGGAGTGCATCATCATGTAAACAGGATTGAAACCTTGACGGTCGTTTTCCAATTGACGAAGAAGCGTCTCTCTCAAACGCGTATTTACACGTGTCCAGATATCAATGATTTGGTTGTAACGCTCACGTTCTGTAATAATACCAAACATATAGTTACTTTGAACCTCTTCAACCTCAACACGAGCATTTTCAATCAAGGATTGTTTTTCTTCAGGGATCATGATATCACCCAGACCAATGGACAAACCACCTTTGAATGCTGACTGGAATCCAAGTTCTTTGATATCATCCAAGAATTGTGCTGTACGAGCAAAACTTACTTCTTTAAATACTTTACCAATAATGGTTTGTAGTTTTTTCTTCGTAAGTAGTTCATCAATATATCCTACTTTCTCGGGTACAAATTGATTGAACAATACTCTACCAGCAACGGTATCAATTAGTTTATATTCTAGCTGTCCGTTATCGTTTTTAACATTTGCTTTTACTTTAATAAAGGCGTGCTTAGAAAGAGTTCCTTCATTGATAGCAATCACAACCTCCTCCGCAGAATAGAATGTTTTACCTTCTCCGATGATCACCTCCTCAGGAGTAGAACGTTTTCCTTTAGTTACGTAGTATAGACCCAAAACCATGTCTTGAGATGGTACTGTGATAGGTGCTCCATTGGCAGGGTTCAAGATATTGTGTGACGATAACATCAATACAGATGCTTCCATTACAGCTTCTTGACCTAGTGGTACGTGTACCGCCATCTGGTCACCGTCAAAGTCAGCGTTAAACGCAGTACACACTAAAGGGTGTAATTGTATCGCTTTACCTTCAACTAGTTTGGGTTGAAACGCTTGGATACCCAATCTGTGGAGCGTAGGAGCACGGTTTAGAAGAACAGGGTGTCCTTTCAATACGTTTTCCAAAATATCCCAGATAACAGCATCTTTGCGATCTACTATTTTCTTTGCCGATTTTACGGTCTTAACTATTCCTCTTTCGATGAGTTTACGAATGATAAACGGTTTGAATAATTCAGCCGCCATATCTTTTGGTAAACCACACTCATGAAGTTTAAGCTCTGGTCCTACTACAATTACCGAACGACCTGAATAATCCACACGCTTTCCAAGTAAGTTTTGACGGAAACGTCCTTGCTTACCTTTAAGCATATCTGATAACGATTTCAAGGCACGGTTACCATCTGAACGAACGGCATTTACTTTTCTTGAGTTATCAAATAGTGAATCTACAGCTTCTTGTAACATACGTTTTTCGTTACGTAGGATTACTTCAGGAGCTTTGATTTCTAATAATCTTTTCAAACGGTTGTTACGAATAATCACCCTTCTATAAAGATCATTCAAATCTGATGTAGCAAATCTACCACCATCCAATGGTACCAATGGACGAAGTTCAGGTGGTATTACAGGAACCATACGAATCACCATCCACTCAGGGCGGTTTTCGATACGTGTAGAAGCATCTCTGAAGGATTCAACAACTTTCAACCTCTTGAGAGCTTCTGCTTTACGTTGTTGAGACGTATCTGTTGCTGCTTGGTGACGTAACTCGTACGATAAATTATCCAAGTTGATTCTTGAAAGAAGCATATACAATGCATCTGCTCCCATTTTTGCAATAAACTTGTTGGGATCTTCATCAGGAAGCATTTGGTTTTCTCTTGGAAGTTTATCCAAAATATCCAAATACTCTTCTTCTGTAAGGAAGTCCATTTGATTTACGTCATCTTCTGTTTTGATACCCGCTTGTATAACTACGTATCTTTCATAGTAGATAACTTGATCTAATTTTTTAGATGATAATCCTAAAAGGTAACCAATTTTGTTAGGTAAACTTTTGAAATACCAAATGTGTGCTACAGGAACAACCAACTCAATGTGTCCCATACGCTCACGACGTACTTTTTTCTCGGTAACTTCTACACCACAACGGTCGCAGATGATACCTTTATAACGAATACGCTTGTATTTTCCGCAATGGCATTCCCAGTCCTTCACAGGTCCAAAAATACGCTCGCAGAACAAGCCGCCCATCTCGGGCTTATATGTTCTATAGTTGATGGTCTCGGGCTGTGTAACTTCGCCAAATGAACCTTCAAGGATAGACTCGGGTGACGCCAAACTAATGGTTATGCTGTCAAAGTCACCGGTCAATTTTTTGTTTTTCTTTAAAGACATTTTTCAAATATTAAATGTGAAAATGATTCAAAATTTAATTGCTCTTTTCTTTACAAATTGGGCAGGATTTCCTTGGTAAATCCCATACGACTCACAATCACTTGTGGCAACAGAACCTACGCTGAGTACAGCATGCGAATGTAAAACTACACCGGGACAAACGATCGATTTTGCTCCAACCCAACTGCCTTTTTCAAGAGCGATTGGTTTTGCAAAAAACGTAAAGTCAGCCTTGGTATAATCGTGATTTCCAGTCAATAAATAAGCTCCTTGCGATACGCACACATTATCTGCGATGCGAACCTGAGCAAGGTTATCTATCCATACTCCTTCGCCTATCCAAGAGTTGTCTCCAACTTCTAGGAACCAAGGGTATTTGATATTTACTGCGGGTTTAATCATTACATTTTTTCCAATTTTTGTTCCGAAAATTTTTAATATCCAGATTTTTAATATTACTGGTATAGGTAAATAAGAATTAATGAAAATAGAGTTGAAAAAAAACCAAATACAGATTTTGATAATGTTTCCGGGCTTATAGCTGGAATTATCGAAAAGTGCAAGATTGGTTTCATTCATATTTTCAATTATTGCAAGGTTATTTCCAATGCAAGACCTCTTAATTCGTGTACCAATACATTAAATGATTCTGGGATATTAGCCTTTGGAAGGTTTTCACCTTTCACAATGGCTTCATAGGCCTTGGCTCTACCGATTACGTCATCTGACTTTAATGTTAAGATTTCACGTAAAACGTGTGAGGCACCAAATGCTTCCAATGCCCAAACCTCCATCTCACCAAAACGCTGACCACCAAACTGGGCTTTACCTCCCAATGGCTGTTGCGTAATCAATGAGTATGGCCCTATAGAACGAGCATGCATTTTATCATCTACTAAGTGACCTAGTTTCAACATATACATAATACCTACGGTTACTTTCTGATCAAAAGGCTCACCTGTAAGTCCATTGTACAATTGTGTACGGCCGTATTCAGCTAATCCTGCTTCTTTCAATTCAGTACTTACATCTTCAGACGTAGCACCGTCGAAAATTGGAGTTGCATATTTACGTCCCAGTTTACGTCCAGCCCATCCTAGAACAACCTCATATAGCTGTCCGATGTTCATACGAGAAGGCACCCCAAGAGGATTCAATACGATATCCATAGTACTTCCATCTTCAAGGAAAGGCATATCTTCATCACGTACAATTTTGGCTACTACACCTTTGTTACCGTGACGACCGGCCATTTTATCACCTACTTTCAGCTTACGTTTCTTAGCGATATATACTTTAGCAAGTTTAACGATACCTGCTGGTAACTCATCACCTACTTCAAGTACAAATTTCTCTCTTTTGTATAGACCAATAATCTCGCTTCTACGTGTAAGGAAATTTTTAACTAGGGAAACAAGAGCTTTATTTTTCACATCATCTGATGTCCATCCTTCAAGAATTATATCACCCAATAGGTTAGCCTCTTCAGGAACACTGTATGAGCTTTCATCTACAAATGGATTTTTCTCTGGGAAAAGGTTATTGGCAATATTTGATTTGTTGAATTTAACTCCTTTTGAAATCAACTCTTCACCAAATTTATGCTTAACACCTTGGCATGTTAGGCCTTCCAATAAAGTAACCATCTTGTCAATCATTACTTCTTTTAATTGAGTAAGATTTTTTGAATGATTACGTGTAAGAACTTTAAGTTCTTCTTTATGCTTCACTCTCTCTTCTTTCGAAGGTCTAGAGAATAATTTTGTATCGATAATGACACCACGAAGCGATGGAGGTGCTTTTTTCGAAGCATCTTTCACATCACCTGCTTTATCACCAAAGATGGCTCTCAAAAGTTTCTCTTCTGGAGTTGGATCCGATTCTCCTTTTGGTGTAATTTTACCAATAAGGATATCGCCTTCTTTGATGTGTGTACCAACACGAACGATACCACTTTCGTCAAGATTCTTAACCGCTTCTTCCGATACGTTCGGAATCTCAGCTGTAAGTTCTTCCTCTCCACGTTTTGTATCTCTTACTTCAAGATCAAACTCTTCAATGTGGATTGATGTAAAAATATCTTCACGTACTACACGCTCAGAGATTACAATCGCATCTTCAAAGTTATATCCTTGCCAAGGCATGAAGGCAACTTGTAGGTTTCTTCCAAGAGCAAGTTCTCCACCTTGAGTAGCATAACCCTCTACCAAAATTTGACCTCTCGTTACTTTTTGACCTTTCAAAACGATCGGTCTCAAGTTGATACAAGTATCTTGGTTGGTTCTTCTAAACTTGATAAGTTTATATGTAACAAAATTGGTTTCGAAACTTACTAATTTTTGAGTTTCAGACCAATCGTAGTTTACAACAATTTTGTCAGCATCAACATAGTCAATTACACCGTCTCCTTCTGCAACGATCAAGGTTCTAGAATCACGAGCAAGTTTTCCTTCAAGACCTGTTCCTACAATAGGAGATTCTGGTCTTAACAAAGGAACCGCTTGACGTTGCATGTTTGAACCCATCAAGGCACGGTTGGCATCATCATGCTCAAGGAATGGAATCATGGATGCTGCAATCGATACAATCTGATTAGGAGCAATATCCATATATTCGATTTCGGTAGGGGACTTTAAAGGGAAGTCACCTTCGTATCTACATTTCAATGAGTCAACCGAAAACGTTCCGTTGTCTTTTACATTGGCTGTTGCCATGGCAATGTGCTTACCATCTTCTTCTTCAGCCGTTAAGTATTCAATTTCGCCTGAAAGTTTACCTTCGTTGATTTTCAAATAAGGCGTTTCGATAAAGCCCATTGAGTTTACTTTGGCAAACGTACATAGTGAAGAGATAAGACCGATGTTAGGTCCCTCAGGTGTTTCAATCGTACAAAGACGACCGTAGTGCGTATAGTGAACGTCACGAACCTCGAAACCTGCACGCTCTCTGGATAAACCACCAGGTCCTAAAGCCGACATACGACGTTTGTGGGTAATCTCAGCCAATGGATTGGTTTGATCCATAAACTGCGATAGCTGGTTTGTGCCAAAGAATGAGTTGATTACAGATGATAATGTACGAGCGTTGATCAAATCTACTGGTTTGAAATCTTCGTTATCACGAACATTCATTCTTTCTTTGATGGTACGAGCCATACGGGCAAGTCCTACACCAAATTGACCAGACAATTGCTCTCCAACTGTACGTACACGTCTGTTAGAAAGGTGATCGATATCATCTACAACTGCTTTCGAGTTGATTAGACCGATCAAATATTTAACGATCGAGATGATGTCTTCTTGAGTCAATACTCTTACTTCTAAGCTTGTAGTTAGGTTAAGTTTTGTATTTACTCTGTATCTACCTACATCACCTAGGTCATATCTTTTGTCTGAGAAGAATAGTCCCTGGATAATTTCACGGGCTGTAGCCTCATCAGGAGCCTCTGTATTTCTTAATTGACGGTAGATTTGCTCTACAGCCTCTTTTTCAGAGTTTGATGTATCTTTTTGTAATGTATTGTAGATGATGTTGAACTCTGAAACGTTTGCATCTTCTTTGTGAAGAATGATCGATTTTTGTTCTGTTTCAAGAATTAAATCCACATCGGAAGCAGAAAGCACTGAATCTCTTTCTAAGATAACTTCGTTTCTGTCGATAGAAACAACCTCACCTGTATCTTCATCCACGAAATCTTCTGTCCAAGTTTTAAGAACTCTCGCGGCGAGTCTTCTACCTGTTACTTTTTTAAGATTTTCTTTAGTTGCCTTTACTTCTTCAGATAAATCAAATAGATCTAAGATCTCTTTATCTGAACCGTATCCGATGGAGCGAAGTAGGGTTGTCAAAGGGAACTTTTTCTTTCTATCGATGTACGCATACATTACGTTGTTTACATCAGTAGAAAATTCAATCCAAGAACCTTTCATAGGGATCACCCTTGCTGAGTACAATTTTGTACCGTTGGTATGCTTACTCATGGAGAAGAATACACCAGGAGATCTGTGAAGTTGAGATACGATTACACGCTCTGCACCATTGATAACAAAAGAAGCTCTAGAAGTCATGTATGGGATGTTACCCAAGAATACTTCCTGCTCGATTGTTTCAAAATCTTCATTGTCTGCATCGTTACAAAGTAAACGAAGTTTTGCTTTTAATGGTACTGAGTAGGTTAATCCACGATCGATACACTCATCTACAGAGTATTTAGGTTGATCGATGGTGTAGTCAACAAATTCCAATACGTAGTTTTCTCTTGAATCTGCGATTGGAAAATTGTCCATGAAAGTTTGATACAACCCTTCTGCACGGCGGCTTTCCGCAGGGGTATCAATTTGGAAAAACTCTGTGAATGACTGCAGCTGAATATCCAAAAAATCGGGATATTCCAATGCTGGCTTAACTCTTGCGAATGTCTTCCTGCCGGTTTCTGTCAATTTCAAAGCATTAAAATGTTTAAAATGAATAATAAAAATTATGGTCGTTTACATGATAGAACGTGTAAACGTAAACTCGCAGTGAAGTAAAATCGTATCCCTTTTCATCTGCCCCGCGAAAAACAGAAGTGTATCGGATAAAATCTTATAATTTTTTGGTTGATATAAAATCAACGTTTTCAAAGAACTTATATTGAGTATTTTACTCTATATGTTTCGAAATGAATTTCGATTTTTTTGAGGTGATATTTTAGAATTTAAAACAAAACCTCTTTAAACGACAAAAAGACTTGGCCAAAACAATTTGTTTTGACCAAAGTCTGATTGTAAGTGAGGGGTAGAAATTAGTTGATTTCTACTTCAGCACCAGCTTCTTCTAATTGCTTCTTAAGAGCGTCTGCTTCGTCTTTAGCAACACCTTCTTTCAAAGGCTTAGGAGCTGAGTCAACTAAGTCTTTAGCTTCTTTCAAACCAAGACCTGTAAGATCTTTAACTAGTTTCACAACTTGAAGCTTGTTAGCTCCACCGTTTTTAAGAACTACGTTGAATGAAGTTTTCTCTTCTACAGCTGCAGGAGCATCTCCAGCAGCAGGACCTGCCATTACAACAGCACCAGCAGCAGCTGGTTCAATACCATATTCATCCTTAAGGATAGTTGCAAGTTCGTTTACTTCTTTAACTGTTAAGTTAACTAATTGCTCAGCGAATGCTTTTAAATCTGCCATTTTTATAAATCTTTAAAATGTAAAACTTTTGTTAAATAAAGAGCGTACACACCGTGTGTAAACTCGGGTTAAAATTATGCTGCTTCTTTCTCAGAAAGAGTTTTAAGAATACCAGCAATTTTGCTTCCACCGCTTTTCAAGCCGCCAATAACATTTTTGGCAGGTGATTGCAGTAGACCAATTACTTCGCCAACCATTTCGGCTTTCGACTTCAATTTTAACAATGTATCTAGTTGGTCATGACCAACATATAATCCACCATCGATAGAAGCACCTTTAAGCTTAATAGAGTCTTTACTTTCTTTAAGGAAATCTTTGATCAATTGAGCGGCAGCTTTGCCAGACTCTTTATGAAACATGATACCTGAAAAACCTTTAAGAACAGACTCGTTGAATGACGTGTAATCGGATTCAAGGGTAGCCAATGATTTCTCGATAAGAGTATTTTTTACAACTACATACTCAATTCCTCTTTCGAAGCACTGACGTCTAAGTTTATTGGTAGTAGCTACGCTCATACCGCTTGCGTCTGTGATGTAAAAGAAAGGATTAGCTGCAAATTTTGCACTCAAATCTTCGATAATGGCTGCTTTTTCATCTCTTGTCATGATTACAATCCTGTTATAGTTGATTTGTCAATCTGAATACCTGGAGACATAGTAGAAGAAATAGAAATTCCTTTTACGTATGTTCCTTTTGCTGTAGATGGCTTAAGTTTGATCAATGTTTGAATCAACTCATTAGCATTTTCAGCGATTTTCTTTGCATCGAAAGAAACTTTACCAATACCTGCGTGTACAATACCTGTTTTATCAACTTTAAAGTCGATTTTACCAGCTTTAACCTCTGTTACGGCTTTACCAACTTCTAGAGTTACGGTACCTGACTTCGGGTTTGGCATAAGACCTCTTGGGCCTAATACTTTACCTAAACGTCCAAGTTTAGCCATTACAGTAGGCATTGTAATGATTACATCGATATCGGTCCAACCTTTCTCGATTTTTGAAATATAATCGTCTAACCCAACGTGTTCAGCACCTGCAGCCTTAGCCTCTTCTTCCTTATCAGGAGTACAAAGAACCAAAACTTTAACAGACTTACCTGTACCATTAGGAAGAGCCACTACTCCACGAACCATTTGGTCTGCTTTACGAGGATCTACACCTAAACGTACATCTATGTCTACTGATGCGTCAAATTTAGTGAAAGAGATTTCTTTCAAAATTGCAGCTGCTTTTTCCAAAGAATACACCTCTGAAGGATCATACTTGGAAAGGGCTGCCTTGCGTTTTTTGCTTATTCTAGCCATAATTTTGGTAGTTAACGTTTTGCTCTAGGCAAAACTCCCATTGTTTGAAATAAATTAAAAAGGACTGTTACCTGTGATATTCAAGCCCATATTGGCAGCTGTTCCTGCAACCATTTTCATTGCTGACTCAATCGTGAAACAGTTAAGATCTGGCATTTTGATTTCAGATATAGATTTTACCTGATCCCAAGTTACAGAACCTACCTTGTTACGGTTAGGTTGATCTGATCCCTTTTTCACTTTAGAGGCTTCAATAAGAAGGATTGCTGTAGGAGGGGTTTTGATAACAAAATCAAAAGACTTGTCTGCATAGTACGTAATTAATACGGGTACGACTTGTCCCATTTTGTCCTGCGTACGAGCATTGAACTGCTTGCAGAACTCCATGATGTTGATACCTTTAGAACCCAAAGCTGGTCCAATCGGGGGTGCAGGGTTTGCCTGACCGCCTTTCGCTTGTAACTTTAGATATCCTGCGACTTCTTTAGCCATTTTTTTGAAAATTTAAAATATGAGAAATACGAACTATCGAACACGGATATGAAATTGGCATCACTAGTCACATTTGTGAATGAAAATCTATACGGTCATTCGAATCTCCGAATGCATTGAAGTAGTCTTTGGGAAGCGTAACAAGTTGATTACATGACAAGAAAACTTCAAATTCTTCGCCGTTTTGAAACAAAAGTCTCCAAACGGACTGCAAAGTTACAAAAAAGTATTTGAAGTGCAATAACTTAAAATAAAAAAGACTATCTCTTAAAGATAGTCTTTCTTGATAGAAATAGAACAAATTATTTCTTAACAGGTGCAGCTGGTTTAGTAGCAGCTGGAGCTTCTTCTTTTTTGTTAGCAGGAGGAGTTACACCCATTTTCTTGAACACTAAATCCGTAATATTGTCAGATTCTGGTGCAACTAATAACACGGGAGTTGTACCGTATCCAGCATCTGAATTTAATACATACGTATACCCGTTTTCTTTTGCTACAGCATCAATTGCTGATTGAATCTTAGTCATGATCGGCTCAATAAGTTCTTGTTGCTTCTTTGCCAATGCAGCTTCTGCATTTTGCTGAAACTCTTGAAGTTCTTGCTGCTTATTATTTAAGGTCTTCTCTTTGTCTGCTTTGATTACTGGAGACATTGTTTGATTTTCTGTATATTCCTTATAAAGTTTTTGTGCCTCTGCTAATTTATCTTGATACAATTTATCATATTGAGCTTTCTCAGTAGACAACTTCGTTTGAACATCTTTTGAGTCGGGTAGATTTTGAAGTACAAACTCTACATTTGTATAGCCTAGTTTAAAATTTTGAGCATTAAGTCCAAGACTAAATACAACAGTCAACGCAGTAATAAATAATTTGATTTTCATTTTTGTTTGTTTTGGTAATAAAAAACGGTTACTTTTTTTGGGTTAAACCTAAGTCTTCCATAATATAATCTGTATAATCATGCCTTGGGTCTGCATAAAACATAACTAAATCAGAAGCTTTATCGAATAAAAAACTCAGTTTATACTTTCTTGAAACTCGGTCAGCAGATTTATAAATCTCATCCATTACGGGTTTCATAATTTCTTTTTTCTTTTGAAAAAGTTCTCCATCCAGTCCAAACACTTTGGTATTTAGGATTTTAATATCTTGTTCCATTTTTTGCAATTCACTTAGCTTCTCTTTCCTCATTTCTGCAGTCATAATAACTTCTTCCTGCTGAAACTTAAGCTTAAGTTTATCGAGCTCTGAGGATTTCGTTTGAATTTCATCTGTCCATTTTAGGGTGATTTCATTCATCTTTTCTTGAGCTTTTTTATACTCCGGTAGTTTTACTAGAATATACTCAGAATCCATGTATCCAAATTTCTGGCTATATCCAATTTTGGAAAAGGAGCACAAAAATACAACAAGAAAGAGAATTTTCTGCATTTTGTTACATGTGTGAACCAAAAATTTATCTAATGGTTTCATATCTTATAGACGAAATTAATTCGAAATTGGTATACTTCACAGGTTTTTTAACAAGAAATTAACATTTTATCTGATTTGCTGTCCGATACTGAATGTAAGAGCTTTTCGTCCAAAGTTTTCCAAGCCCGGTATTCCAATCTTATCAAATGCATATCCGTAGTCTATTCCTAATAGTCCAAATGCCGCCATGAATACCCGTGCACCTACACCAGCAGATCTCTTCAGCTTGAAAGGATTATAATCTTTGTAGCTTCCCCAGCTATTTCCGGCTTCTGCAAAACTCAAAACGTAAATGGTTGCTTGTGGGTTTAATGAAACTGGATATCGTAATTCTGCAGTATATTTACTATATATAATACCACCATTTCTTGTTCCAGAATTTATAGAGTTACCACTAACGACATCACGCTCATTACTGGTTGGTGTGTAAACCACACCTTCGTCGTAGCCTCTTAAACCAATCAGCTCTACGCCTATGCTATTATTGTTTTGAAGACCCATACCCGCACCTCCTAAAGAGAATCTTCCAAAAGGATTGTATTCGACACCTGAATTGTACCTTCCAACAAAACCCATATTACCTTTTGCATGGAATATTAACTTTCCTACAACAGGAACGTACCAGTCAGCATCAAACATCCATTTGTGTCCCTCAATCAACAATTTACTGCTATTTTTGATATTGAGTGCAGTGTAGGGTGGGTTAAATGTGCCACTTAAAGAAATATTGGATCCGCTACGCGTAAATTGTGGATTGTCCAAACTATATCGAGAAAGAGTTACTCCTAAGGAGAGATCGTGAGCTTTTCCATTGGTAAAATTTGGAATGAGATAACTATCTTTCACATTGTAAAATTGATAAGACAAAGTTGTATTCAAACTAAAATCTCTATCTGGCCATTGCAATCTCTTACCAAATCCCACGCTAACCCCCGAGTTGTTAAACCTACCACTATATCCAGGTTGGTCTGTGTAGTAACCCTCAGGTAGTCCGCTTTGTCTTTCTAATCTTTTAAAATAATTAAAATAATCTTGTGTACTTTGGAAAATACTAAAACTAAATGAGTTGGGTTTTTTTCCTCCAAGCCAAGGTTCGGTAAATGAAATAGAATAGCTTTGGAATCCTCCATTGGCTTGCAAACGCAAAGCAAGTTTTTGACCGTCACCTTTTGGGAGAGGTTTATATTCGCGGAGTTTTAGCATTTTACGTGCTGAAAAATTATTGAATACCACGCCAAATGTCCCTATTATACCCTGAATCTGACTCCAACCACCTGAAAGTTCAATATTGTCATTCGACTTTTCTTCCACGTTAAATTCAATATTAACGTTACCATCGTTTTGGGGAACAGGCTTAGGGTCTATTTTTTGAGGATCGAAATATCCAAGCTTGGAGAGCATTTGAACTGTTTCTATTAGGTCGGTTTTACTAAATTTTTGTCCTGGTTTAGTAAGGATCTCCCTCATGACTACATGATCTGATGTTTTTGTATTACCATTTAAGATTATCTTGCTGATTGTAGCTTGCTTACCTTCAGTAATACGCATTTCTACATCTATGGAGTCACCAATGATTGCTTTTTCAATTGGAATACATGAAAAATACAAGTAACCGTCGTCCATATAGTACGAACTTACATCCGCTTGTGGTTTTCCATTTATTCTCTTGTCTAAATCTTCGGGATTATACAAATCTCCTTTTTTTACGCCTAGTACGAGATTAAGTGTATCTGTGTTTCGTAAATAGTTTCCGCTCCAGGTAATATTTCTATAATAAAAGCGATTACCTTCATTCACCTTCATAACGATCTTCACATTCTTATCGTCTACTTTGACAATAGAGTCGCTTATGATTTGAGCGTTTCTATACCCATGCTTATTAAGGAACTTAACTACATTCTCTTTGTCTTCGGTGTATTTTTTTTCAATAAACTTTGAGGGAGAGAATACACGAATGGGGGCTTTAACTCGAGTTCCTTTCATTTTGGAAAGTACTCGCCATTGTGGCATCTCTTTGATTCCTTCGATTTCAATTTCTTGTATTCTTACCTTTTTTGATTTTTTGATTGAGAAGTGAATAGTTGCGTTATTGGCTCGCACACTATCTGTTATCTGCTTTGCTTGTACCGTACAGTTATAAAAACCTTTATCTCGATAGTGCTTTTTGATTAAATTCTGAAGGTTCTTGACTAAGGATTCTGTTATAACCTTCCCTTTATATGTTTTTATTTTTTCCTCAAGGGTTTCTATTTCACCTTTCCTTACTCCATAGAAACTTAGCTTATTAAGTCTAGGCCGCTCCTTTAGATTTAACTCCAAATATACTTTTTCACCTTCAATTTTCTCAATATTTACACTGGCTTCTTCTAGTATACCTTGTTCCATGAGACGTTTTATAGATGTGGAAATCTTTTCACCTGGAATTTTTACTTTATCATTAACATTTAAACCCGAAACCGAAATTAGCGTATTGGGGTCAAGGAATTTAGTGCCAGTTACATTAATATTGGCAATTGTATATTCTTTCGGTTTTTCGTAATCTACAATTTTATCCTCTGTTTTGGGGTTTGTGGATTGAAATCGACGTCCTAAACCTACACCTTGGGAAAAAGCTGGGAATGACGCAATGAGAAATAGGGCAATAAAAACTCTTTTCAAAATATGTTCGGCTTATTTTAACTCTCTTTTACTTGTTCACCCGTTTTTCCAAATCTACGCTCTCTGTTTTGATATATTTCTATAGCTTCAAAAAGATGTTTTTTTCGAAAATCCGGCCAAAATATATCATCTAAAAATAACAATTCTGCATAAGCTGACTGCCATAGGAGATAGTTGCTAATTCTATGGTCACCTCCTGTCCTTATGAGTAAGTCTACATCAGGGGCAGGATTTGTAGCCAAGTGACTATTGAAACGATTTTCATCAATATCATCAATATCTATAATGCCATTTTGTACCTCTGTAGCTATTTTTTTTATCGCTTG
The DNA here is from genome assembly GCA_051649345.1 of Leadbetterella sp. Lineage (GTDB taxonomy): Bacteria > Bacteroidota > Bacteroidia > Cytophagales > Spirosomataceae > Leadbetterella. The sequence goes on from JBOFGX010000240.1 coordinate 15,675, forward strand.
TATTATGTCCCACTTACCACTGTAGCTAAGTGCAAGATTAAGTACCAAGCCCGTATTATTCTTTGTTTTTTCAATACTAGCTAACATGGATTGTTGAGCTGACTTGGGTAAACTACTAATGTCACCAATACACCTCAATACAACATTGTTTTTATGTAAACTTGGTATTTCATCTCCAATGGTTTTAATCAATAATGTCATAATAGCATCGACTTCAGCTTTTGGACGATTCCAGTTCTCAGTCGAAAACGTGTAGAGGGTTAAAAAACCAATACCTAATTCTGCACACCCTTCTACGGTTTCTCTTACCGCTTCAATACCATGTTTATGACCAAAAACACGAAGAGCACCTCGTTGCTTTGCCCAACGACCATTTCCGTCCATAATAACGGCTATATGCTTCGGTAAATTGTGTTTTTGAAGAAATTCCAAGATATAAAATAAAAAATGAGTGCAAATCTACGAAAATACATAGGTATTCACAAATAAGCTCATACTATTTTGGCGGACAATGAACTTTGTAAGTCAGATAGCTTACGGTAATAGAACCATAAAAATATTTATCCTTTTGCGGTGTGTTTGGATACTGAGTATACTGAGTTTTATTAATATCTTGAGCATAGGTAATAACGGGGGTATTATTTGGGTTTATTGCCATCCCATCAAACTCCTCACCTTGTTTTTTGAATAGGAAGTTGCGTGTACCAAATTCAAAATTTAGATTCCACCTGTTGTTTATAATTTTCTTATAACCAAAACCATATACTAAAATGAGTTTGGGCGAACTAGATTTGGAGTCTTTGCTGACTTGGTCATTTGCTCCATAGTATTTCTTTGATAAAGTCATAGACTGTCCTAATCCACCCAAAAGGTAAAAAGAGTAATCGTGCTCATACAAATGATTTTGCGTCCTAAAATTTAAGAAATTATATTCTGCTTGAAGATTGTAATCAATTACCCAATGTTGAAATGAAAAATCTCTGAATTTATTAAGTTTATTGCCTGAGTATTTGTCATTTCCAGAAACCATCCCTAAAAAACCATTTGCCTTGTAGGAAAAAACTCGATTGTAATTATAGCGACTGAAAATATTAGCCCCGCCTCTCGGATTTAATGGTCGAAATGTAGGTTGCAAATCTCCTTTGTACCAAGTAGGTCCTAGACCTGCACCAAACTCTAATCTCTGGGCATTCAAAAAATTTGAAATACCAATGAGGCAAACCAATAAAAAATTACGCATAAACAAAATTACTACTATTCTTTTTTAAAATTATAGAACTTAACGAATAGCAGGGCATTTTATGTTTTTACCTATTGTATAATTTATGGTAATTTGAGTGAGTATATACGTGTCCTTTGATTTAGTACCCCTTGCTGTTTGATTAGAAAAAATCTGGGTAGCCTCATTTGTATTGGTCAATGATAGATTCGACAACGCCAAAGCCCTTTGTGTAAATTCAGCAGTTCTATCTTTCCCTGTCAAAGGATCCAATTTTTCGTCTGCTCTGTAAGACATTTTCGATGCTAAAGGACAATTTGAAGAATTAAGGGTTGTTGGATCTGGATATAAATCATTTCCAACATCATCGATATAATCAAAATAGGTAAATCGAGCACCAATCTCAAAATTTAAATTCAAACTTTCAGTGAGCTTGTACTTAACACCAAGACCAACAGGCATAGAAATACTTACAAAAGAGTAAGGGTCTTTATTCCCTGGTAGACCTTGTCCTCCTGTATTTAAAGGTCTTAACGCTACCCAATCTCGTGAATGTGGCTTGCCTTTGTTAGGGTCTTTTCTTGGAAAATTAGGATCTCCAGCAGGAATGGCTGCCTTCGGATTGTGCCCAAACAGAGCAACTCCACCAAAAGCATATGGCATAAATTGTCTTTGTGCCGAAGGCCCATAACCATATGTTGGGATAAAATTATAAACTC
>JBOFGX010000241.1:0-4017 GCA_051649345.1 Leadbetterella sp.
CAGTTTGGGTAGCTCAAAATCTTTTTCAATAAAAGAAATATCATGGGTATCTGTAATCGCTACATAGTCGTCAATTTTAAAATCTGACTCGATTACATGATTGTATAGTATGGTTTTGTACATAGATAATTATTAAAAATCAAACCCAATTCCAGATAGGTTGATAAACTTCGTTGGGGATCTCACCTATTAGATATTGTCCTTCTTTCTCCACCCAAGCATGCCCCATAAATCCATTCCTCAAGCTTACACCTATCACAACTTTTGCTTCAGGATCTTTTCTAAGGAAAAACTTAAGACACAATGCTTGTGGAACGCACGTAAACCCCAAAGGAATGCGATTTGAAACCCCTTTAACTAAATATACCAACTTTACGGTATGCAATTGATCTAGCTGACTCCCAAAAGGGAACTTCAGTAATTTTGTATATAATTTCTTAAAAAAGGAAAATGAAAAAAAAAATAGGCTCGATTTAATTACTAGCAAACAAATAAGCACCTGTAAGCAAGAGATTTTTTGAGAAAAAGAAAGGTCAAAAAACTTATGCACCCACAATTAATTTTTCTTGTTGTAATTCTTCTAATAGAGCTTCCACATCATTCACACATGTAAGCTCATCTATATCATATTCCTCCAAGACAGAATCTACGATGTCTTCCTTGGTTTTAGCTCCTTGGGACAGCAGTCCCCAAATAAAAGTCCCTAGCTCATTCAATGAATAATATTCCCCTTTATTATGATTAAGCACTACAGATTCTTGTCCCAAAGAGGTAGAAACTTGATCAACCGATAAACTATAAAGCATAAAGCACATTTTTCAATAGTCAAAAGTAGTAAAAATACAAACTCAATAACCTAATTCTAAGTCCAAAATACATTTTTTGGCAAAATTTCCATAATTTTGCAGCCTTACAAAAAAGACAATCAATGTTACGAACACATACTTGTGGTGAATTACGTATAACAAACATAGGTCAAGAGGTAAATCTTTGCGGATGGGTGCAAAAGACCCGTGACAAAGGAGCAATGATTTGGGTAGATTTGCGTGATCGATATGGAATTACTCAGTTATTGATAGAAGAAACGAAATCTAGCCCTGAAGTAGTAAAGGCAGTACGTTCATTGGGTAGAGAGTTTGTAATCTCCGTAAAAGGGAAAGTAATTGAAAGGGTTTCTAAGAATGATAAAATTGAAACTGGAGAAATTGAAATTTCGGTAGATCAAATAGAAATTTTAAATCCAGCTAAACTTCCGCCATTCTTGATTGAAGACGATACGGATGGTGGGGATGAAATAAGAATGAAGTATCGCTATTTGGACCTTAGAAGATCAATAGTACGAAATAACTTACTCCTTCGTCACAAGGTAGCACAACAGACCCGTATTTTTATGGATGCTCAAAATTTCATAGAAGTTGAGACTCCTGTTTTAATAAAATCTACTCCGGAGGGTGCTAGAGATTTTGTAGTACCGAGCAGAATGAACCCCGGTGAGTTTTATGCATTGCCTCAATCTCCACAGACTTTCAAACAGTTGCTAATGGTTTCTGGGTTTGATAGGTATTATCAGATTGTAAAGTGCTTTAGAGATGAAGACTTACGGGCAGATAGACAACCTGAATTCACGCAAATTGACTGCGAAATGTCATTTGTAACACAAGAAGATATACTTCAAATGTTTGAAAGACTTATTGTACATCTTTTCAAAAACGTAAAAAACATTGAATTACCTTCTGTTCCCAGAATGACTTATGCGGATGCTATGCGTTTGTACGGCTCAGACAAACCAGACATTCGTTTTGATATGAAATTTGTAGAGTTAAATGACGTATCCAAAGGAAAGGATTTCTCTATTTTTGACGATGCTGAACTCATTGTGGGCATAAATGTAAACGGTGCAGCTGACTATACTCGTAAACAAATAGATGAACTTACAGATTGGGTAAAACGCCCACAAATAGGTGCTAAGGGTCTTGTTTACATTAGATTCAATTCAGATGGAACATTGAAATCATCCATTGATAAGTTTTTTGATGAGACCTCATTGAAATCAATCGCAGATAAATTCGATGCAAAACCTGGAGATCTTATATTGATTCTCTCGGGTGAAGCGTCTAAAGCTCGTAAACAACTCAATGAGCTGAGACTCGAAATGGGTACTCGGATGGGATTAAGAAATCCGAATGAGTATAAAGTACTTTGGGTTGTTGACTTCCCCCTTTTAGAATTTGGTGAAGAAGAAAACAGGTGGTTTGCTATGCACCATCCGTTTACATCTCCCAAGCCAGAAGACATTCACTTAATTGAAAAAGGTCAATTAGGTGATATACGTGCCAACGCTTATGATTTGGTCATCAATGGCACAGAAGTGGGTGGAGGCTCTGTTCGTATTTTCCAAAAAGATCTTCAATCTCAAATGTTCTCCGTCTTAGGATTCAGTGAAGAAGAGGCTCGCAAACAGTTTGGATTTTTAATGGAAGCCTTTGAGTATGGTGCACCTCCACATGCAGGTATTGCATTTGGTTTTGACAGACTTTGTTCTTTGTTTGGTGGAGCAGACACGATTCGCGACTTTATAGCTTTTCCTAAAAACAACTCAGGAAGAGACGTCATGATTGACTCACCGTCTGAAATTTCAACTGTTCAATTGAAAGAATTAAGTATACAAACGACAGCATAACTATTTTACTTGGGTGGGAGAGCCTTTTCTACTGCCCAAGTAACTATCATTCCAAACAAAATACCGGAATAATCGGCAAATATGTCCATTAACTCAAATGACCTATCAAATCCTTTGGGTAAGTTATCTTGAACCACTTCTATCAATACACCGTAGATCATCATTAAAATAATCGGAATTTTGTACCGATTTATCCACAAAACCAAAGTACTTGTCAAAACAGAAAATGCCATACAATGTGCCACCTTATCTCCCATTCCTATTCCATCTTTCGGGCCTGAAGGTCTAAAGAATAAATAAGCTAGAATCAAAAAAAATACAATAAATGGGTATGGAGTGCGGAAAATTTTCATGTTGATATCTAGTATATTAAAAGTACCTAAGTGGGATTAATAAAATCAAAGTAGAACTAGATCTTAAAAGAAGCAGTATATTAATAAAATCAAAACTACAAATACCCGTAAATTTGATATATATCAATAAACTAATAATGCATTTTAAAATATACTCATCACTCTAATGATATATATTCTTCTCCATCAGAAAAAATCAAGTATGTATTTGCCCCAGCATTGGGTATGATTGTACATCGCTTATCATCTCCTTCTCTAAACAGACAGCTCAAGTAAATTGTTCCTGTTCCAAGATTGACTATCCTCCATGTTTTACCTATTCGGGTTTTAGCATCTGGAAGAACATACTTTATCGGCCCCACGCCTTTGTGAATATAAATATCATACTTATCTTCTAACTTTAACGAATCTTGCACTTTGGTTACAAAAAAAGTTTGAGTACTAGCAGGCAATGATCGAATGTCCTTTTTCGTGACCTCTCCTTTATTATTAACCGTTAATACAGCATTGGCTAGGGAATCTGAGTTTGCCAATCCTCCAATCTTTAAAGGATTCTTTTCTGCTTCAATAGTTAGCTTATGTGTTACATTCTCTGTACCTATTCCTACATTTCCGCCGAAAAAATTATTGAGAACGCTTGGTTTCATATAAATACCCCAACCTTTTTTTATAATTGGTGTATTATTGCCCCTAAAATCCTCCAATCTAATGGCATAAAAATTATCGATTCTGGGGTTTTTAACTACAGGATTTTCAGTAAAAAAACGCATATTTAGCAAGTCCATTTCATTGGTAACATAGCTCCTATTATTACTACCAAATCTTGCCCCTAACTTCAAAACAGCAATTTTACTCAAATCTCCACCATCCCGATATCCCAAAGTGTCTGAAGATCCTCGAAATAAGGCCATCTCACTAACACTGCTATGTACGTCTTTAAATTTTTTTCCTGTTTCAAAATTCGTAAAGTGGTTTACTATTAAT
>JBOFGX010000242.1:0-22647 GCA_051649345.1 Leadbetterella sp.
AGGATTGAATTGGGCGGAAAGGGATTATTTTTAAATTTATAAATAAAAACACTACCGTGTGCTCTAAATTAGGGCTTTCATTGATTAACACTACTATGGATTTCTTCAAATCAAAATCATATTTAAGTCTTGTATTCATCCTATTCGCTTGTATTGTTGGATTAACGGGTCAAAAATATACTCCAAATGAAAAAATATTGGCCTACACTATTGATCCAAAAAGAGTAGATTTAGACTTATACTGGAAAAACGATAAGGGTGAAATTTTAAAAAATATTCAAAACCTAAAATCGTATGTAGAAAGTAAAAACAAAAAATTGATTTTCGCTATGAACGGAGGTATGTTTACCAAAGATTTATCTCCTGTGGGGCTCTTTATCCAAAATCAAAAAACACTTGCCCAGCTTGATACATCTAACGGTAGAGGTAATTTCTATTTAAAGCCAAATGGGGTATTTTATTTAAACAATCAAAACACCCCAATGATCTGCAAGACTGTCGATTTCCAAGACTCACAAGAGATTAAATTTGCAACCCAATCAGGTCCTATGTTAGTAATAAACGGCGACATTCACCCTGCATTCAAAGAAGGTTCTACCAATCTAAACATACGAAACGGAGTCGGTGTATTACCCAACAACAACCTACTTTTTGCACTATCAAAAACAGAAATTAACTTTTATGATTTTGCCGTCTTTTTTCAAAAAATGGGATGTAAAAATGCCTTGTATCTAGATGGATTTGTTTCTAAAATGTATTGCCCCGAAAAAAACTGCATTCAAACTGACGGTAATTTTGGGATAATCATAGGAGTTACTGCAAAAGCACTTACTACCAAGAAATGAAATCTAATTGCTGTTTTTCATTCGATTATTCTTTCGCAACACACTCGTATATTTGATAAAATATTTCATATGAAAACCATCCCAATAGGCATTGAGTACGGAAATCAAATTCTTGAAATTTTCAATGATGCTATTCTCAACACGACAGCTTTGTATGAATATCAGCCTAGGACAATCGAAAAAATAGAGAATTGGTTTGAAACAAAAAAAACAAACAACTTCCCTGTAATCGGGTTGGTCAATGAGGATAATCAATTGCTCGGTTTCGGGAGTTATGGTACATTTAGAGCCTTTCCTGCTTTTAAGTACTCCGTAGAGCATTCACTTTATATCCACAAAAATCATAGAGGGCTAGGCCTAGGTAAAATATTGATGACCGAGATTATAAACCATGCAAAAAAACAAGATTATCATTGTCTTATTGCAGGTATTGATTCCTCAAACGAATCAAGTATTGAACTTCATAAGAAGTTCAATTTCGAATTCTGTGGAAGAGTAAAACAAGCTGGCTACAAGTTCAACAAGTGGTTGGATCTAGAATTTTATCAACTTTTACTTGAAACTCCCACAAATCCGATTGATGGATAAATTGTGATTTTACGTCTAACAACCTTAGTATAAAGTAAAACCTATATGTTTCAACCCAGTCATTATGAATAGAATTTTCAAATACAACCAAGTGTTTTCTTCGAAGAGTTATTTTTATATCCTTCTGATTATCCCCATTATTATTTCTTGTAGTGGTTTAAGTAGACCAGAAGTTAAGAACGTCACCATTCAACCTTTCAAAGGAGTGGATCCAAATATCATAGAGGCTCTAGCTGATTCTCTACGGAAGTATCATCCTCAAATTAGAGTAGCACCTCCTATTGATTTGCCCAAATTTGCTTTTTATAGTCCCAGAAATAGATTCAAAGCAGACTCAATACTCAAATTTCTAGATAATCGAGCAAAACCCGGCGAAACAATAATAGGAATTACCACCAAGGACATAAGTACAAAAAATGGCCCTATTGCAGATTGGGGCGTGATTGGTCTTGCCTATCGCCCAGGTAATGAATGCATTGTATCTACATTCCGGCTTAAAAAAAGCAACCTGAAGAGTCAGCTTTTCAAAGCCTCCATTCATGAACTTGGCCATTCGACGGGACTTCCTCACTGTCCAAATCTACAATGCTATATGCGAGATGCGAAGGGGGCCAACCCCATTGACGAAGAAAATAGTTTTTGTACAAAATGCAAAAAATACCTGCAGACCAAAAGATGGAAAATTTAAAACTCATATCGTTTGACTTCATTTAGCATAAAAAAAAGCCTTTCAGAGATACTCTCCAAAAGGCCAACAAAATCTATTTACTAAACTACAAAGCTGCATTCATTGCTCGTACAGCTGCCGCAGATTTTTCAAATGCTTCCTTCTCAGAATTAGATAATCGTAAAGGTATTATTTTTTCCCAGCCGTTTCTGCCAATCGTGACAGGCACACCTATGCATATATCTTTCTGACCGTATTCACCATTGAGGTATACACAAGAAGGGATCACTTTTTTCTCATCTCTGAGGATTGATTCTACTACTTGTCCTACAGCGGCACCAGGAGCATACCAAGCCGAAGTACCTAGCAATCCTGTCAATGTAGCTCCACCCACCATGGTTTTATCCGATACGTCTTTCAATTTTTCAGCACTTAAAAACCTACTGACAGGCATACTATTGTAAGAAGCCAAACGTGTCAAAGGAATCATGGTCGTATCTCCGTGTCCACCAATTACCATTCCTTGTAGATCACTCTGAGGCACGCCCATAGCCTCTCCTAATCTATATCTAAAGCGAGCAGAGTCTAGGGCCCCACCCATACCCAAAATTCTCTTTTTTGATATCCCCATACCTTGAGCTACTTGATACGTAAGATAGGTCATGGTATCCATTGGATTGGAAACAATCAGAATTACAGCCTTAGGAGAAACTTTTAGTGCATTTGTAACCACATCTTTAACAATACCTGCATTGATACCGATCAATTCTTCTCGTGTCATACCCGGTTTACGAGGCAAACCCGAGGTTACAACTATTACATCTGACTTAGCCGTACGCTCATAATCATTGGTTACACCTACTAATTTGGTATCAAACCCTTCTATGGATGCTGTTTGAGCCAAATCCATTGCCTTACCCTCTGCGAAGCCCTCCTTGATATCCAATATAACTACCTCTGAGGCAATTTCTTTACGGGCAATATTATCTGCCGAAGTAGCCCCCACAGCTCCAGCACCTACAATTGTTACTTTCATAATTTCGATTGATACGTTAAGATTTTATGTTTTTCGAAAAGCAAATTTATTGTTTTAATCAAATTTTTCACCATTTTTTCTAAAAAAACTACCTACTTATTTTCTAAATATTTACATTAGCAAAAAAATAGGCTTACCCCTTAAAAATGGATTTCAAAAACCTACTTAATACGATCTTAAGCTCCAACTTTTACACTAATTCTATCGGCCAAGCTTCTAGACTAGGTAGAAATACGGTTGGTATGCTAAACCTACTGAAAAAAGTACTAGAAGTTCTCCAAAAAGAGGGAAAATCTAGTCTCCTAAACAATGTCTCAAAAAAGTTGATGAGCATGGTAGATCTAGTAAAGTCATACGCTAGTGGAAAATATAAAGAAATTGAACTTAAAAACATCATCCTTGTACTGGGCGGGTTTATCTACTTGGTTTCTCCTTTTGACTTGATACCCGACGTCCTTCCTGTTTTAGGATTTACAGATGACATTGCCCTGATCACGTTCATTTACAATGCTTTGATGGAAGAAATAGAGAAGTACGAGTTATGGGTGGAAAACAATAAGCTTTGACAATCAGGTGCCGCACTTAAATACTAGTTGTTATAAATTGATATTAACAAAAAACTATTCGCATATTAAGTTATTGTAAATTTTGATACAAAATCACACAATATGCTAGAGGATATTCGTATTATCATATTTTAATTATTAAGAATATATTTTAAAATCAAAAACATTCTTATTTTTGACATAATTTATAACCTTAAAAATGAAAAAAACGCAGCTAGTTCTCTTGCTTGTGATAATTACGTATATAGGTAATGCTCAAACAAACTACCGACGATTATCGTTTGTGCCGCACTATTCCCTTGGCATTTCCTTACCTGGTCAAATTGTGCAAGAAAGAGGTGATTATTTTTTTCAAAACAAAATTACGCCGATATCTGCCACAGGTACCGATGATAGTGGTAATCAGAGTAATCTCCCCATTGTAAGCACCCATAAATGGGGATTATCTGCTGATTATAGAATACTTCCTAATGTCAGTCTTCGTGGAGGATTTAACCGAACGCAATATATATATGTATATTCACATAATTATAATTTCGAGATTACTGGAAATATTGAAAACAATGGTTTTGTAAACCTATTTAAATTCAACTCATTTAATATGGGATTAAAACTCGGAATCAAAAAGATCCACGTAGTTCTTGGACTAGAGCTTATTCCAGATATGTTTCAATATCTTGATCCTAATGTTATCGACGGAGAGAGTTATAGAGGGAGTAACCCAAGACAGGGTATTGATTTTTCCTACAATGATTTAGTACCACAAACGTATCAATTAAACTTACAAGTGGGTAGTCAATCATTGCTTTTCGGAGAATCCTTAAGGTGGTTTTTATCAGCAAATTACAATCCATCTACTATCGGCAAAATGGGTGTTAACTTCATAGACAACAATCGTAGTATTGGATCAAATTTAATAGATGTAAAAGCAAATGGCATTTTCTTTGGAGCAGAATTGGCCTTGAGGTTTAAGAAAAAAGCGAATACTAGAAACGCTGAAAAAGAGGATAATAGCATTAAAGAACTAGAAAGAAAATTAGCTGAAGAAAAGGCTAGAAAAGAAAAAAAAGAACTTGATGCCAAAAGAGACGAAGAGGCGAAATTAGCCAATAAACGAGCTCAAGAAGAGGCAGAGCAAAAAAAGAAAGATTTGCGTTTAGCTAAACAAAAAGCCGATCTTGAAGCCAAACAAAAAGCTGAGCTAGAAGCAGAGCAAAAGAAAAAAGCAGAAAAAGAAACCAAATTGAAAGCCGAATTGGAGGCTGAACAAAAAAGAAAAGCGGAAAAAGAAGCAGAAAAATTACGCATCGAAGAAGAAAACCGTAAAAAGGAAGAGGAACGCAAAAAACTTGCAGAAGGAAAAAATATTGAAATTGGTGATAAAAAAATTGCAATTGGAGAGAAGCTTGTCCTAAATGCCATTCAATTTGAACAATCAAAGGCAGTTCTCAAGCCTGAAGCAATACAAGGGCTAGAAGAAGTACTGGCTATGTTAAAAAAATATCCATCAATACGAATCGAAATTACGGGACATACGTCAACAGAGGGGGTCAGAAGTGACAATATCGAACTTTCTAAGCTTAGAGCTGAAGCCTGCAAAGACTACCTTGTCAAAAAAGGAATTTCTGCCAAACGAATCGTAGCCTTCGGTATTGGACCCGATAGACCAATATCGAATACCAATCAGCAACTTAACAGACGAGTAGAAATGAAAGTTTTGGGGGTAGATTAATGTTTATTTACATTATTTCTAAAGGTGAAACACTCAAAACTCCTGTTAAACCCAAATCATGTATTAGAAATTTATTACGAAGTCCAATGCGTTATCCGTGTTAAAAAAAATAATTGCCTATTAAATAGTTTAAAAATGAAAAGTATTTGTTTAGTTTTTGTATTGTCAACTTTGGTATTTACAAGTAAAGCACAAGACTCATATCGACGTGTATCCTTGAACCCTCATTATTCTTTGGGCATGGTATTACCGGGTCCAATATATTTAGAAAGTGGCACAGAGTATTTTCAACCTTTGCTAAGACCTGTTGGAGCAACGGGTAGTGATGAGGATGGAAACTCAAGCCGAATACCTATTAGAAGTACGCACAAATGGGGATTATCTTTGGATTATAGAGTAAATTCTAGAGTAAGTGTTCGGGGTGGCTTTAATCGAATACAGTGTTATTATCTCTATTCCAACACCTTCGATTATTCTGGTTCTAGTACTGAGCGAGGTCCAAACTTCTCAAATGTTTTTAAGTTTAACTCTTTTAATCTGGGTTTGAAATTTGATATCAAGAAGTATCAATTTGTCGTAGGAGCCGAATATATGCCAAATACTTTCAAGTTAGTTAAGTCGTCTATACTAGATGGTGAAAAATACGACTTCACAAATTCAGGGGAACGGATTGATGTTACATACTTAGATAGGCAGAGTCAAACTTACCAATTAAATCTACAATTTGGAAGACAAGCATGGCTTTTAGGTGAATCTTTTAAGTGGTTTTTATCTATGAATTATAGCCTAAAACCTATTGCCAAAATGAAAGTTGATTTTATAGAAGACTACCAAAGCACAGGCACGAATTTAGCAGAACTTACAGCCAATGGTATTTTTTTTGGTCTAGAGTATGGTATTCGTTTTAAGAAAAAACAGAATTCTGAAAAAGAAGATCAGAAAAAACGTAAGCAAGAAAACGCTCTACGAGAGAAAGAAGAGCGTTTAGCAAAAAAAGAAGAAGAACGTAAAAAACTTGCAGAAGGAAAAAATATTGAAATTGGTGATAAAAAAATTGCCATTGGGGAGCAATTGGTTCTAAATACCATTCAATTTGAGCAGTCAAAAGAAATCCTAATGCCTGAAGCAATAAAAGGGTTAGAAGAAGTACTGACCATGTTAAAAAAATATCCTTCCATACGAATCGAGATTACTGGACACACTTCTACAGAGGGGGTCAGAAGTGACAATATCGAACTTTCTAAGCTTCGAGCAGAAGCCTGCAAAGACTACCTTGTCAAAAAAGGAATTTCTGCCAAACGAATCGTAGCCTTCGGTATTGGACCCGATAGACCTATATCGAATACCAATCAGCAACTCAATAGACGAGTAGAAATGAAAGTATTGGAAGTAGATTAAATTAGAAGATGTATTTTATAGTCTGATGTCTGTTTCATAATTAGAGCTATGTCTTGTGGTAAGAAATCCTATCAAAATGAAGAAATTGCACTGGATGCTCTTGTGCAAAACAGAATTTTGAACGTGTATAGTTCGGCAAAAACCATCTACAGATGTGATGAATGCGGACTTTATCATCTAACTTCTAAAGGCGAAATTCATCCTATTCTTCATAAAAAAATGGGATCTGGCTCTATTCAAAAGGAATCTGAGGCAAAATCATGGGAAGAAAAACTGAAAAGGAAATTTAAGTTTTAAGCAATCTTACCTTTTTACTGAGTGTTTGTTTATTTTATGAAAAAAAATGAAGAAATTTGATCTTCTTATATACAATCACAAGAAGTAAGGTCTGTAATCTGAATAAAAATCGCTTATACATGAAAAAAATAGTATGTATTCTTTTGCTCGTTTTTCATCAGTCAATAGCTCAACAAGACATTCTCACAAATGACGAAATTGTAGGACTTACTACTGCCAAAATTAGTACAGATCTGATTTTAACTAAAATATCTGCGTCGAAATGCAAATTTGATTTAGGAACTGAAGAAATCATAAAATTGCACTTGGCTAAAGTAAATGACAAAGTAATTTCAACTATGCTATTGGTTTGCAAACCTGTCAATATGATTCATAATGAAGACATTATAAAATTGGAAGGCACGACAGTTTCAGACAAAATATTGAAGGAGGTTATTCAATATTCCCCTCATAAATTTGACGTTAGCCCCGATGGATTGATTCGATTAAAAACGGCAAAAGTTTCAGAAAGTATCATTAAAGAAATGATCCTAATTCCATATCAGTCTGGCCCAAGGGAGAATTTTGAAGAAAAAAAGGAGGCTAGAAAAGAAGAAAAAAAAGAAGCCAAAGTCGAAGATGGGGCAAAGTCTAAGCCCAAATCAAAAGATAAAAACAGTATAAAGTATTGGTTGGAATAAACGCTCAAGGTTTCTTAAACAAATCATCCAACTTTATTTCTTTATCCAGCCATCTACTGCTGTACTCGTTTTCTACAAATCCACTTGTAGACACGCCCGTAAAGTAGAGTGTCTTTCTAGTCTTTACACTTTGCCGAAACTGGCTCAGTTTAGTTTGTATGGTAGAAGCATAGGATTTGTCTATTAGATAAGGATCGCTAGAAAACTTCATTTCACATATATTGATGCTTTGATCTTTTCTATCAATGATCAGGTCGATTTGAGCCCCTGGCAGAGTTTCTGAAGCCAGTTGACGCCAAGTCGAGATTTCCGTATATACGCCAGCTATGCCCAATGCGTTCTTGATTTGCTGAATATGCTTAAAGCAAACGGACTCAAATGCAAACCCGCACCACGATTTATAGGATTGAGAATTCGTGATCGTGGCCCATTTATCCTCTCCTTTGAATTTGCTTTTATGTATAAACTTGATGTAAAACAAGCTGTACTCATCTGCTAACTTATAAATCAAGCTATTTTGGTTCTTACCAAAGGGAACATAGGCTTGGACAAAACCCGACTCTATAAGTTCCGTCAATACCTGCGAGAGTGTACCTCCTGTATTTTTATTAATCTTTTGGGCGAGTTCATTTCTCGAAAATCCCATCGTTTTTTCAGCCAAAGCTTGTATAATCGCTTGATGTGTATGGTGGTTTTTGAATAAGGCCTCAAATAAAACATCATATTCATTAAACAATAGACCATCTTTTGTAAAGCAAAGCCTATTGATAGCCTGAGATACGCTCTCCCCTCTTTCTATTTCTTTTAGGTAATGGGGTATGCCTCCTGTGGTCATATACAACTGGGTGATTTGATAGCGATCAAGATAGATACTTTTAGATTTCAAGAACTCTTCCGTTTCTTGCAAGTTGAATGGTAAGAGTCGAATTTTTCTCGTAACTCTATTGTGCAATCCACCCTTGTTTAAAATCACTTTCTCTATCATCCAAGATGCTGCAGACCCACATATGACAATTTTCAAATTCGGATTTTTTGATGCCCAATCGTTCCAGAAATACTCAAATGCACCCAAAAAACCAGACCTAGCCGTATCCAACCAAGGGAATTCATCTATGAAAACAACACCCGGTTTTTTCTTTAAAATAGGAATCAAATATTTTTTAAGTCTTTCAAAAGCATCTGTCCAGCTTTGGGGCTGAACGGATGGACTGACCAAATCTTGAAACTGATCTAGCTTTGTACTAAAATTCTCAAGTTGTTTCTTGAGTGAAGCTTCATGCTCACCTATAAACTCAAATCGAATGTGCTCTTTATAGATGCTTCGTATCATATAAGTCTTTCCTACTCTACGCCTACCGTATATAACTATCAATTCAGCACTTTTTGACCTCAGGGTTCTTAGCAAAATTTCTTTTTCCAAATCTCTACCAACAAACATATTATACACTATTAATGAATATCGTACAACTCATTTTCTACCCCTAACTGGCACACAATATACTAATATACTCAGCCAAAAGTATACAAATATATACTATTTTGGCTAGATACAAAAAAAATATACTCAGCCAAAAGTATACAAATATATAGCATTTTGGCTAGATATAAAAAAATATACTCAGCCAAAAGTATACAAATATGCACTATTTTGGCTGGATATAAAAAAAATATACTCAGCCAAAAGTACACAAAATAATAAATTCTGGCTGGATATAATACCAATTTATGATTGATAATCTGTAATTATCAACCATAAATCCTAGCTTTTATCAAAAATGAATACTTACTAAAATTTAAATCGAAACATTACCAAAACATTTCCCCGATCAAGATGTTAGAAAATCAATATATCGGATCAAAAATGAAAAATATAGTTGTTATTGGAGGTTCTTCGGGAATCGGTGCATCACTTTGTAATATTCTCGCAACGGATAACAACAACGTATTTGCGTCCAAAAACACGGGTTCCTCAATAATAATTCCGAATGTGACTTTTTTCGACCTGAATGTGCAAGCCGATGAGTACGATCTCAACCTGTTACCCGAGTCCATCGATGGGTTGGTATATTGCCCGGGAAGAATTAACTTAAAACCCTTCGCTAGAATAAAGAAAGAGGACTTTTTGGAAGATTTCGAAGTACAAGTTCTAGGTGCTGTTCGGATAATACAAGACCTATTGCCAAAACTTAAAAAATCAAGCTCTGGAGCATCTATTGTTTTGTTTTCAACTGTAGCTGTACAAACAGGGTTCAACTTCCATAGCTTGGTATCTACCTCCAAAGGTGCAATAGAAGGTCTTTCTAGAGCTTTAGCAGCGGAATTGGCTCCCAGTATTCGTGTCAATACTATTGCTCCTTCCATAACGCAAACTCCTCTAGCAAACAGTATTTTGAATACTCCTGAAAAAGTAGAAGCCAATGCCCAACGACATCCTCTCAAAAAAATAGGTTCAGCAGATGATATCGCCCAAATGGCAGCCTTCTTACTATCAGACAAATCAAGCTGGATAACTGGACAAGTATTCCATGTAGATGGGGGAATTTCGAGTGTTAAAATGTAACATAGGTGGAGAAAGAAGCAATTAATATTGTTTGGCTTAAACGAGATATACGCACCCAAGATCATGCCGCATGGGATGCTGCCTCAAAATCAGATTTACGATATATTGTAGTCTATATTTTTGAGCCTTCTATGTTGGCATATCCTGATACTTCGCTCCGACATATTCAATTTCAGTACCATTCCTTATTGGATATTGGAAAAACACTCAAAAAACAATGCATATATATATGCTATGCAGAAGCTGAAACAGTTTTTAAATATCTTTCAGGGCAATTCGATTTAAAATCGGTTTTTTCCTATCAAGAAAGCGGCACAGACTTCAGCTATAGCCGAGATAAACAACTGAGCATTTTTTTTAAAGAAAGTAAAATACAATGGCTTGAATTCCAAAGAGACGGCATCATTAGAGGCATCAAAAACAGAGAAGGCTGGGATCAAGCCTGGTTTGCTAACATAAAAAAACAAGCCCTTGAGAATGAGATTGATGTTTCGAAAATCATTTGCTTACCCCACGTTTTTGTAATCCATCAGCACCTCCTCAAAAAACTAGAAGCTTATCCAGCTGAATTTCAACCCGCTGGCGAATCCTATGCTTATAAATATCTGGATAGCTTTGTAAAAACAAGAGGTAAAAACTATTCCAAACATATTTCAAAACCTACCGAGAGCAGGATTTCTTGCTCACGCCTTTCTCCCTATTTAGCATGGGGCAACATCAGCATTAAGATCGCCTTTCAGATCATGGCACACCAAGGGACTCAAAACCCCATTTTCAAATTTGGCTTAAGCAATGCCATGACCCGCCTCAAATGGCATTGTCACTTTATCCAAAAATTTGAAAATCAGTGTAATTATGAATTCAAAAACCTCAATTCTGGATATGATGTTTTCCCTTGGAATAAAAACTCAGAGCACCTGAAAGCTTGGCAAAAAGGTCAGACCGGAATCCCTTTCGTGGATGCCAATATGCGATGTGTAGCTAAAACAGGTTGGATAAATTTCCGGATGCGAGCCATGGTGGTATCGTTCCTTACCCACCATTTAATGATTAACTGGAAAGAAGGCGTATATACGCTAGCCAAATACTTCCTTGATTACGAGCCCGGTATCCATTTTACTCAATTTCAGATGCAAGCAGGTACCACAGGTATCAATACTATACGAATTTACAATCCCATCAAACAATCACAAGACCATGATCCAGATGGTGTTTTTATAAAAAAATGGTGTCCCGAACTCGAAAATATTCCTACAACCTTCATTCATGAACCCTGGAAAATGTCAGATCTCGAACAACAATTATACGGTGTAGTACTAGGAGAAACGTATCCCAATCCTATAGTTTTGCCCAATGAGGTGATCAAGTCTAACAGAGATTTGTTATGGGGACAAAGAAAAAATGAAATTGTAAAGACCAACAACAAAACGATATTAAAAAAACATGCAAGACCCCAAAAAACAGCAAGTTGATTTTCCAGAAATCCAAAAAATGGATACTAGGTATAGAGCTACATTTATAAATTCTCTCGGGGGATTTAAGTCTTTGATACTCATTGGTACCGAGGATAATCAAGGACGGACCAATCTCGCCACTTTCAATTCCCTTATTCATATTGGTGCAAATCCTGCTTTGTGTGCATTCATTGTTCGTCCAGATGTAAGCCCGAGACATACGCTCGAAAATATCCTAGAAACAGGAATATATACGATTAATCATATTCATGAAAATATATTAAAGCAAGGGCACCAAGCCTCAGCGAGATATGACAAATCAATTTCAGAGTTTGACGCTACCAGTTTACAGAGAGAATATATAGACGGAATAAAGGCACCATTTGTAGAAGAAAGTCAGGTGAAATTTGCCTGTGAATTTCGCCAAAAGATACCCATAGAGCTTAATGGGACGACATTAATTATTGGGGAAATAAAACACGTACTATTCCCTTCAAATTGTTTACATTCCGATGGTTTTATAGATATTGAAAAAGCGGGTACACTGACTGTATCGGGTTTGGACAGCTATCACTACACCCAGTCTTTGGGAAGGTTAAGCTATGCTAAAATAGATAAGACGCCTGAGTTTATACTTTCTAGTCCTTTTGAATCTTGAAAAAACAACATCTTCCCTATAAAGTCTGTAAAGTATGTAATCTCCCTTTCAATTGGCGTAAAAAATGGGAGAAAGTTTGGAATGAAGTAATGTACTGCTCCGAAAAATGTAGAAAAGCTAAAAACCATGTCCACCATACATCTGATATTTCCGCACCAACTATTTGAGGATGTCTCGCATATTCATCTAGAATCCCCCGTTTATTTGATTGAAGAGGAATTGTTTTTTACTCACTACAAGTTCCATAAGCAAAAAATACTCTTTCATAGGTCTAGCATGAAACAGTATGCTGCATACCTAGAATCCAAGGGATTTTCTGTTCAGTATATTGAAGCCACCACCCATGTGCATTCGATTGACAACCTGATCAAAGAACTCGCTAAAAAAGGAGTAGAAAATCTACGTTACGTTGATCCTACGGATGATTGGCTAGAGAGAAGAATCCTGAACGCAAGTAAAAATATACGTATTCAAAAATTACCAAATCCTAGTTTCTTGAATACTTCAAACCAGAATATTCAATTTTTCATAAATAAAAAAAGAATGTTTCAAGCCGAATTCTATTCATATCAACGCAAAAGACTAGGCATACTAATGGATGGGGAGCATCCTCAAGAAGGAAAATGGAGCTTTGATGCAGACAACCGAAAAAAATACCCTAAGACTAAAGTAAGTCCATTTGTACAATTCCCAGATGAATCCGATATAACAAAGGAAGCAAAGCAGTATGTGGAGAGCCATTTTTCGTTACATCTTGGAGACCTAAAAAGTCCCATAAACTATCCTACTACACATTTAGAGGCTAGACTTTGGCTTAAACAGTTTCTAGAAACACGTTTTGCAGAATTTGGCGAATTTGAAGACGCCATCGTTGATAAAGAACTTATCCTACACCATAGTCTACTTTCTCCTTTACTAAACGTTGGATTGTTATTGCCCGAATATGTAATTTCTGAAATACTAGATTTCGCTTCAAAAAACAATATTCCTGTTAACAATACTGAAGGAATAATACGTCAAATCATAGGTTGGAGGGAGTTTATTCGAGCCGTGTATGAACAAAAAGGAAGGATTGAGCGTACAACTAACTTTTGGAAGTTTACTCGCAAAATACCTCCTAGTTTTTATGATGGAACCACGGGTATATTGCCTCTTGATACCGTTATTAGAAAAGTGATAAAAACAGGGTATTGTCACCATATAGAAAGACTAATGATTATAGGTAATTTTATGGTGCTTTGTGAATTTGACCCTAATGATGTGTATCAATGGTTTATGGAGCTCTTTATTGATGCATACGACTGGGTAATGGTACCTAATGTTTATGGCATGAGCCAATTTGCTGACGGTGGCCTTATGAGCACCAAACCCTATATCAGTGGAAGCAATTACATACTGAAAATGAGCAATTTCAAACCGGGCGATTGGCAGAACGTTTGGGATGCTCTCTTTTGGAGATTTATGGATAAAAACAGGTGGTTTTTCAAGAAAAACCCAAGGCTCTCCATGCTTGTAGGTAGCTATGACAAAATGCCTCATTCTAAAAAATTGGAGTTACATCAAACGTCAGAAAAGTTTTTAAAAACTTTAGATAAATCGTAACTTTCGGTCAAAGTACCACCATCCTATGAAAATTTGGACTCTTTTTACCCTATTTATCTGTAGCAATTATCCTCGTTTTTTAATCAGTCAAAAGCCATCCAACGAAAGAAGACTTTATATACAACCTCGATTTGGACTAGGTGTATACATACCTAGTAAACAATCTAATACAACTGCAGGCTATGCATTTGTTGCTAATATACTTCCTTTTTCTACAAAGAAGACCTTACTGGATATAGAGCAAAACAATACACGACTCCGAAGTACGAATAGTATTGGAATAGAACTAGGAATACCTACGCAAAAGAAACTGGATATACTTGTAGGGTACAATAGAACCAATATACTCATTGATTATGGCTCCACATTCCAATTTCCAATTGCCACAGGAATTGAATTCGATGGACTAAATTTCAAAGTTGCCTACTATGACTTTTCGGTTGGCCTGAAAGCAAAGAACTCCTTACTTGAAGGCATCGCAAGGCTTCATTTCGTTCCTGATGTATACAATAATATTTTCGGTCTTGAAAAAAACGAAGGAATCAAGACACCAACTAACTTTACTTTTTTGAACACGGGTATACGAACAGAGATTTCAAACCTGAACACGCCCAAGATTCTAGTTTCGTTTGGCTTAAAACCTACCTTTATTCAACATCCATTCTACTCTAGATTATTCATTGATTTCAAATTTGCATTTCGTCCATTGTTGACGGAAAAAATAAATTTTGTAGCCTTAAATAGAACATTAGGATCCACCGAAATTACGTATGGACTGAATAGCGTATTTTTGAGTTACGCACATCCATTCGATTTTTTCGTAAAAAAGAAAAAGAAAAAATCCGATCGTATACCTGATCCATCAGAAGAAAAGAATAAAGAAGTTGCAAAAATTGGAGAAAAATCGATCTCTGTAGGAACAACACTCGTGTTAAACCATATCCAATTTGAGCAAACCAAATACGATATTACGGACTCATCAAAGGCAGATTTAGACTTAGTTTATGACTTCTTAACTACATATCCAGATTCAAAAATAGAATTAGGTGGACATACCTCTGGCGAGGGTAACCGTAACGATAACATTGAACTATCCAAACTACGGGCAGAAGCATGTAAAAAGTACTTAACCCAAAAAGGCATAGCTTCCAAAAGAATCATTGCTACTGGATATGGGCCCGATAAACCTATTTCACAAAAAGATGAAAAGACCAATAGACGGGTAGAAATACGCATTTTATACCTTAGGTGATTTGTATAAGAAATCATTGAAATGAAAATTGGCCTAAATCAATGATAAAGGCCAATCCGATTTCGAGTGAATCTATACTACTTATATTCTTCTAATATCGCTTTACAATAATCCTATCCCCTATCTCGATCAGATTATCTTGAAGGTTATTGAGTCTATAAAGCTGATCAATAGTGACATTATACGTTTTGGATATCCTATAAAGAGTCTCACCTTGCTTTACTTCATGAACGAGGTATTTATCATCACCCGTTCTCGTAATGTAAGCGTCCCCGATTTTTTCGTCCCCATCTTGCATAGCCCGAGGAATGGTACGGTTTTGAACATTCTTAGGCACAGGATCTGTATATCTAACCTCTCTTTCAGGCGAATTCGAAGTATAACCGCCATTTGTATTCGTATTTGCTTTTGGAGCAGGACTACTGGAATTAGTCGGTTTTTTCGTATTTACTCCTACTTGAGACGAACGAGGAACAGATTCTGTCTTCAGTTCATCTGATTCATCAGCAGAAATTAGCTTCTTTGGAGATTGAGAAGGGCTTACTTTTGCGGTTGAATTGGGATTAGAAGCTGGACTATCATTTTTATTATCCTTCTCTGAATCCTCATCCTCTTCATTTGGGACTCTACTCTTCTCTTGGGTCTTTTTGCTGGATGAAGCCACAGGCATAATCTCATCTTTTTTGACATCGATAAACTCGATAGGCTTATCACTGGGGCGTGTTGTTTGAAGATAAACCACCCTACCCAACTGAAGCTTACCATTACTCTGTATCCTATTGAATGTCAAAATTTTATCGAGCTTAACACCGTACTTCTGAGAAACATCCCAGGTTGTTTCATCCTTGATTCTAACTACATGAAAAGGAATCTCTCCTTTGTTTTTTTTCTCTTCTAAATAGTAATAGTTACCCAAAATAATCGGATCTTTTTTTGTAAGGTCATTGTATTTAAGAAACAACTTCGTATTGAGATCCCCTTTGTAAGAAAGATTGACAAAATCATCGCATTGCTCAGCCTGTATACCGCTGAGACCATTCACTGTGTAGAAAATGCCCCCATTACCCATCGCTAATTTTGGGTTTGCTTTGGCAACTGGAAATCCTGAATCTATTTCCTTTTTGGTGCCAGGTGTAGAAGTACGAAGTTCATTTTTTGCTTTGAGTTGCCCCAGTTTCGCAAGAGAAACGGGCACAAAAACGGCATGTTGGTCTACTGTAGCTGTACTACCTTTTAACCAAGTATTATATTTGGTGAGTTCTCTGGCATCTACGGCCAACTCTTTAGCTAGTGTCAACAGAGTTTTGCCTTTACCCTTGGAGTATTCAAAAAATACTAGATTGTCTTTCGGAGCCTTAGAAGTACTAAAATCCATCTGCGTGAAATACTTATACGCTAAGAAGCGAACAATGGGTTCATACTTTGTACTATTCAAATTCACCTCTTTTGATACCCATTTGGATTGTGCACCCGACGTCCGGTATACTCCATTGGATACGATATAGGCAAATAGGCTAAGTCCCCAATGATTATATTTCTGATTATAGTTTTGCAATATAGTAGCAGCGGTACTAGTAGATTTCCCTACATGCTTTCTTTCATCCAAGATATCATCAATCGTAAGTCCATTCGTCTCCGCCTTTTGGGCATCAAAACACCACAACACACCCGACTCTAGGGTCATATTGGTCTCCGCATCACTTTGGTATTGATTATACAATGCCAAATATTTAAAATCATTTGGAAGATTTAGCTCAGATAGTTTGGAATCTAAATAAGGTTGAAAGAGTGAAAACTTTTTTAGATTTTCCGCTCGAAACAGCTTATCCTTGCTTAGACTCACAACTTCTTGGGCTAGGAAAGCGTGAGTTTCGTCGTTAAACTTAAATGTAACGTCTGCGAAGTCAATCTCAGTGGGAATGGAGTTAGGACTAAACGTAATGTTTTGAGAATAAGCCCTATGGGCAAAAAATAAGATCAAAAAAGAAATGATCTTGTTCATAGTTATTTTTATAGTTTAGAAAAGCACGTAAGTTGGAATCCATTAACCTTACTAATCGAATAGTATTCACTCACATTCCCAATTCGATGTTCAAATTTAATTTATTGAATTTATATTTCAAAATAAAATGACAAAAAATTTTAAAATTTTTATTTTTTCAATATTTTCTGAAAATAAATTCTTAACTTCTTAGCTTTTAGTTTAGATTGTAAATATATGAATTGGTGGGGATTATGCAAGTAGGACTCTATTTAAATGATTAAATAGTAAAAGTATGTTCAGTTTCTAAGTCGATATCTACCATTACATTTTATATCTTCACAAACTGACTGCTAGTCTATTATTATCATTTTTTCTAAATAGTACTCACTTACATTAGTCTTGTTGACTTTCAATATCAAAACGAAAGACCTATCATGTATTGGAGTTTTAAGCTCCATGTCATATAGAGTACTTAGAGAACTCCAATTCTGGCATAAAAAATCTGTAATAGCCTTGGTCGCCTTATTCTCTAAGCCACAAAACAAATACGTATCTATAATCTTATCTTCAATTCGAACAGGATGTTTTAATAGGAAACCAATATCAAAATTATCATTTCCTTGATAAAAATCTGTCCATGAATGCTCCTTCGTATTTGAGTTAAAATACTTGATACGAAACCGAGAGGGGTTTTCATAATATTCAATCTGTTCACTTAATTGTTCGTTCAAAACCCACATAGTAAAGAAATTTGAATAGAAGCCTATCGAAAATATGCAGTCAGTAGATTGAACTCGGATAGAACCAAGATTGTAGCCGTAAAAACTCTTCTCAGATCTAGAAACTAGCTGTTGATCATAAACACGTTTGGGTAAAGCTTGATTGTAAGAGTGAAATAAGTCTATCAATTCGAGAAGGCATTCGGTATCCCGTGAATCCAAGGTTTGTTCATTGGGTAAAGGTGCTTTGTCATTTGTTTCTAAAACTTGTAAATGAGCGTCAAATATGGGTTGAACGACAAGAATATCTCCTTGAAGAGTTTTAGCGAAAAATTGCCTTGGACTAATAGAAAATGCCTTGATATAGGCTTGTGGATTTTCATATCCTAAGAAATCAACATAAAAATATAAATAATCTTCATGAAAGTTTAGACTAGTTTGCTTTTGTGCTTCATTTTGTTTTTTCCATAAATACATGGTATTGTATGTTCCCGAAAAAGATTTATTTATTCCTTTTTCAATCAGTTCTTGAGCAAATGTCTTTTCAGCATCTTGTTTTTTAAACTTCCAAATAGCCGTTTCTGAATTTCGGAATGTTAGACCATTTTCTATAAAAAGTTCTTGAAGCTTTGACTTGACATCTAGGTAAAGCTTAATGCAAATATTTTTATCTAAATTCATCAAACTGTTCCGTTTTATTCCAATTATATTCCATATTTCTAAAAATTAATTTTCAAAAATAGAATAATTTTTATAAATATTTGTTTTTTCTAGCTCGTAATATTGTGCAACAGATAACCTATGATGAATGTAAGGGTTGTTTTATTTTTATAATAAAGCAACTCTTTTTTGTTTTAAATCAATCTCTTACAATTTTATAATATGAAAAATAAAATTGATTCTTAGATTAAGTATGCTAATTTTAGAACAATTAGTTTCCATTCTACAATCAGATTATTTGAAAACAAATAGAGCCTTCCATTGAATTATGTATTGATTAAAACTACGACTACAATATGAACAGTAAACTTATACTTTGGTCTATTACCGTAGGCTTAGGTGGCTTCCTTTTTGGACTAGACGTGGCCGTGATATCTGGTGCAGAGCAAGCCATTCAAAAGTTATGGGAATTGGATGATTGGACGCACGGCTTAGCCGTAGCTATGGCATTGTATGGTACCGTTATAGGGGCTGCTTTGGGTGGGATACCTGCGGATAAATTAGGGAGAAAACCTACACTTTGGTGGATAGGTGTATTGTTTTTTGTTTCTGCTCTTGGTTCTGCCATAGCTCCAAATGTTACCTTATTTATGATAGCCCGATTCATCGGAGGATTGAGCGTGGGGGCATCTAGTGTGGTGGCTCCTGTCTACATTTCTGAAATTGCTCCTCCAAAATTTAGAGGCCGTATGGTTATATCTTTTCAAGCCAATATAGTATTGGGTATATTGATTGCCTATGTATCCAACTACTTTTTAGCTGGAGGAAATGACGACTGGAGATGGATGCTCGGAATTGTAGCTATACCTTCTCTCCTATTTGTCATTCTCATGTCTTTCACGCCCGAAACGCCACGCTGGCTGTTACTATACAAAGAAGACCAAAAAGAAGCAAGACGAGTTTTACGGTTAACTGAGACTCCTGAAGATGCAGAAGTAGCACTAATAGAAATTATAGATTCTACAACAGTACAATCCAAAACAGAGAGATTGTTTACTCAGAAGTTTCGCTGGCCTCTTGTATTGGCATTCTTGTTTGCTTTTTTCAACCAGGCCTCGGGTATCAATGCCATTATTTATTATGCTCCTCGAATTTTCGAAATGACAGGACTAGGCAAACAAAGCTCATTATTATCATCAGCTGGAATTGGCGTAGTCAATATGATATTCACGCTTACGGGATGGTACTTAATCGATAGATTTGGTCGTAAAATTTTGATGTATATAGGATCTATTGGATACATTGTTTCTTTAGCTTTGATCGCAATGGCATTCTTCAACCAACAATTTGCGAATGTACCCCTTTTTATATTTGTATTTATTGCTGCCCATGCGATTGGTCAAGGATCTGTGATTTGGGTATTTATTTCTGAAATTTTTCCAAATTCCATACGAGCATCGGGTATGGCTTGGGGAAGTTTGACTCATTGGGTTTTTGCGGCTCTAATTGCTAATTTTTTTCCACCGCTGGCTAAATCTTTGGGTGGTTTCGCTATCTTTTCATTTTTCGCTGGCATGATGATTCTTCAGCTGCTCTATGTTTGGCTATTAATGCCCGAAACAAAAGGTGTATCTTTAGAAGATCTACAAAAAAAACTTTCAAAATAAGAATGTAAAAAATTAAATGGACAAAATATCTAATTTAAGCATTTGTTGTGTAGGAGAAACTTTGTGGGACATGCTACCTACAGGAAAACAGCCGGGCGGGGCCCCTATGAACGTAAGTCTACATCTACATAATTTAGGTGTAGAAAGCTATATGTTAAGTCGTATCGGGAAAGATGAATTGGGAGAAGAACTGCTAGCATTTTTAGAAAGTAGAAGATGTAATACTTCTTATATTCAAATCGATCCTGATTACTCGACAGGCTATGTGGATGTAAAACTAAATGAAAAAAAAGAAGCTACGTATTCGATAGTCAAGCCTGTGGCATGGGATTTTATTGAAAATTCTGAACACTATGTAGAAAGGGTTAAAAACAGCCAAGCTATTGTTTTTAGCACGCTAGTAGCACGAAGTCCAGTAAGTAAATCAACCCTATTGCAATTACTTACTAATTCAAAAGCAATCCGAGTATACGACGTCAACGTACGTCCTCCACATACACCTAGGCATCTAATCGAACAAATCTTACCCCTCTCTGATATAGTCAAGCTCAACGAAGATGAATTTAATGAGATCGCAGATTGGTATGGGTATTCTAAAGACAAAAAGGGATTACAGGAAATCATGATTAGGTTTGATTTGAAGTATATTATCCTTACTCGAGGCGAAAATGGAGCCGTGCTTGTAAGCTCCGATGATTGGGAGGAGACACTTGGATATAAGGTAAAAGTTATAGATACTATTGGGAGTGGGGATGCTTTTTTGGCTGGTTTTCTAAAATGTATATTTGAAAAAAAATCACTCTCCCATTCACTAGATTATGCTTGTGCTCTTGGAACCCTTGTGGCAAGCAAAGAAGGAGCTACTCCTTATGTGAGCGTTGAAGAAATCGAGCAAATGAGAGCATCCAACAATTAATTCTATATGATTAAAATTAGATTTTTATCTTATCTAGCAATCATACTTTTCTATTCAACCGGTTTCTCTCAAACACCCATAAATGACAATCTGAAAATGTATAAGGAAAAATTTAGACCACAATATCATTTTTCTCCTCCAAAAAATTGGATGAATGATCCTAATGGCATGGTGTATTATGAAGGGGAATATCATTTATTTTACCAGTATTACCCCGATGGCATCCTATGGGGACCTATGCATTGGGGACATGCCATATCCAATGATATGATATACTGGAAAAACCACCCAATCGCTCTTTTTCCTGACAGCTTGGGGTATATTTTCTCTGGATCGGCTTTTATAGATTGGAAAAATAGTTCAGGATTAGGGCAAAAAAGTAAACCTCCCATGATTGCAATCTATACATACCACGATATGGAAGGGGAAAAGGCAGGAAAAGTAGACTACCAATCCCAAGGAATAGCTTACAGTCTAGACAAAGGACGAACTTGGCAAAAACATCAGGGTAATCCTGTTTTGAAAAGCCCCGGAATCAAGGATTTCAGGGACCCCAAAGTCTTTTGGCATGAAGGTACCCAATCTTGGATTATGGCTTTGGCAGTAAAAGACAAGATCAGTTTTTATAGTTCAAAAGACATATTCCATTGGAAGTTTGAGAGTAGCTTCAACCCTCCTTGGGCAGCATATGGAGGCGTATGGGAATGCCCAGATCTTTTTCTTTTAAAAACTGAAAAAGGTACAGAAAAATGGGTTTTATTAGTCAGTATAAATCCAGGTGGGCCTCACGGAGGATCTAGCACACAGTATTTTGTGGGCAATTTTGATGGCAAAACCTTTGTGACTGAATCTACAGAAGTTAAGTGGGTAGATCTTGGTGCCGATAATTATGCGGGCGTTACCTGGTCTGACATACCTCATTCTGATGGCAGAAAATTATTTATAGGATGGGCAAGTAATTGGCTATATGGACAAGATGTACCTACTGAAACGTGGAGGTCGTCTATGACCATACCTAGAGTTTTAGCTTTGAAACAAATGAACAACAGCGAAATTCTAGTATCTACGCCTATTCAAGAACTCGAAAAACTTAGAAAATCAACGCTAATATCTCGATCTTCACAGGTAAAGCTTCCTTCCGATCAAATTGAAATAGAACTGGACGTTGTTAAGGAGGATTTTGAACTTGTTTTCTCAAACGCCCAAGATGAAACAGTCATACTAAAAAAAAGCGGTGATCGTATACAATTTGATAGAAGTAAGTCCGGATTGACTGCATTTAACAAGGATTTTAAAAATCTTCATCACTCTCCTACTCGTGGTATAAAGATTAGAAAAATAAGAATATTTGTAGACAAATCCTCTC
>JBOFGX010000243.1:0-1857 GCA_051649345.1 Leadbetterella sp.
TAAGTCTTTCGCGCTGGATCGTAAGTTGCAATGTCTTCCCACTTGAGAACAATATCTTGAGGTATTAATTTATAGGAGTATTGTCCACCAATCCATAAGAAAAAATTCACCTCTACGTCTTGGTTTTTGACGATCTGAGACTTCCAGATACCCCATGAGCCATCTGTTTCGGCGTCAGTTGGATGATGGTTTTTAACCACAGAGACTAAACGCTTTTCGTCCGCTTGCTTAAGTTCTGCGATCGTTGTTAGCGCTTCCCAAGGTACAACAATTACATATTGTGCCGTTTGTACAATGTCAACTTGTATCTCAGTGATTTTTCTAGCTTCAATACCATTCCCATTTTCGTCTAGAACTTTATGCGTATCAGTAGACCAAATCTCCCAAATACCTGTATCGGATGAAACCCAGTCCCTTTTTAAAGTATAGCTCCATTGTCCACCACCCATATCTTTGACAGTGGTAAAAGAAGCGATCGCACCAGAGCTATGTTTCGCAATTAGATTTTCAGGCTTAATTGTAGTTAATGCGATCGTCATTTTTATTTTCTCAAAGAAAGGTAAAAGTCAAGATTGCTAGCTTTTGATATAATCTCAGGAAAATTAATCCACATTTGATTGATTTCAAGTGTAGTCATATTGTTGTTTCTTCTTAGATTTGTTATTCCATCAAGATATCTAAGGTTATTTATATTCCAGCAAGCTTCAAGCTCATTTTTGATCGTTAGATCAAAAAAGGAAATTGGTACTATATGATCTACATGCGATCCTCTTGGACAATTTTTATAAAAAGAATTTATTTTTACAGAAACAGAGTTGAGGTCGGAAGTCGAATAAAAATGTTGCCATTTTTCTTGAATTTTATTTTTTTTTAAAAAAGTCATAATAGAAGATCTAACTCTATTCCCTCCTCGATTATTGTAGTATTTAAAACTGGACTTCTCCGTCAAACAAATTCCACATCGATTCCCAAAAAGCCAGTCCCCCCATTTAATATGATGTGTATGCCCTTTTGGGCAACAAAACATAATGGGATCTTTGGATCTAGTAAAAATTGATAATTTCTCAAACCCTTCAGCATTCATTATTGCTTTCACGGATTCATCCGTAGGGAAATTACTTGATCTACAAGCCCCACAACGTCTACCCCCGCTCCAATTAGCTAGATTAATTTTTATGTTATGTCCTTTTGGGCAAATCACGTCCATTTTTTCTTGAGCGTTTTTATAGTTAGATATCAACAAAAATCCTTCTTTCTTAAATCTTTCCTCTACCTCTGCTTGCGTTAGCTTAAGAGATTCATGAAGGCAAAGCTGACACCCTATTCCTTTATTTACTTGATCAATTCTTTTCTTTGTGTTATGCCCTTTTGGGCAAATACAACTTATAGAACTCTTGCAAGAAATATATTCTCCTGTTTTAGTCCATCCATATTTTGCAAATTGGAGCCTTACGGACTCTTGCGTTCTTTTCCGTGCCATAATAGGTATGTTGTCTACTGATACTAGATTAACAACCCCCCATGCAGTGGTTGCACATTGCATGGGGCTATTATTATTTTATCTTACAAAAGTTGATTTGTAAAACAAAAATTAGACATCTCCGAAAGTAACCTTAATCTCGATTTCTTGATTCCCAGCAGTTGTGATAGTTGTTGGTGTAATACTTACAAGCGTAATCGTTGGTGGAGTTGTATCTCCAGAAGGCGCTGGAATATTCACGGTGAAGGTTCCAATTAAAGTCCCTCCTGTTACCGCATTTCCAGCACCATCCAAGACCTTTTCAGTCGTTGATGTATAGGCGCTCCAAGTCCCTGTATCTGAAGATGTCCAAGTTCTACTAAATTTGTAAGTAGCCT
>JBOFGX010000244.1:0-17720 GCA_051649345.1 Leadbetterella sp.
AAACACCGAATGTACGAAAAACAAGAGAAAAGCTGTTTTTTTCATGGCTATCAAGGATTACATGTGGGAGTAGTACCAAATGTCACGTTTTGCGGACTATCCGAAGGTCTAAACCAGAACGTCTGCAAGCCAGATGCTGTAGGTAGAGCAAAATTCATACCGTAGTCGCCCACATTGGCTCGGAACCAGTTCGTGTTATCGGATGAGAATTCTGCATACGAATCTGTTGCTAATCCTGTCACGGATACATAGTAATTGCAGATACCGTTTCCTGCTGAGTTTACAGTATAGCTACCCCATGTCAAAGGCGGTGAGGTACTGCAGCTGGCGTGATATTGTGTGCTGATGATATTGGTGAGATTGTCAGACGATCGTGCCATAAAACTCTGGTAGGTATTGGTTGGGGATAGAGTGAATGCATATCCCGAACTGCCCACATTGGCATTTTGCCAGGTGTTGCCTCCATCGGTACTAAATTGTGCCGTAGCTCCTGCAAGTAGCCCTGTAATGTAGACAGTAAGCGTGATTTGCCCACTAGAACATTGTTTGGTACGCAGGGCGTTGTTCCAGATAATAGATGAAGGGGCGGTAGTCGTGGGGATTAGATCATCTACAGAGCGTTTTCGTATACGATCAAATTTGTCCCGAACAATCTCCACCTGATTGTCATATACATTATAGCTATACTTGTTCTCTAGAGCGTTGGGCAGGGTTTCTTTCTCTATACCTCTAAACACCTTTCCATAGGTGATACTAGTACTATGAGGTGCAATAGCCGCATTTTGGGATTGGATCAGAGGGAGCAAGCCACTAGTATTGTATGTGGTACTGTGTACAGGACCATACCGCGTGCGAGCCACTTCGGGCAACCCTTTTGAGTTATAATTGGTATACTCGCTCACACTGGCACCATAGTCAGGATCCGTAACCATCAGATCGCCTATTTTCTGAAAATAGACTTCTTGGAAATTGGATTTGGGCATTTTCTTCAAGATGAAGGAATAATACGGTAAGCCTATAGCGAAGGTGTTTCCCGCAAGGATGGGGTGATAATTCTGATAGCTTGCCGATATCGTTACGCCGTTCCGTTTTTGTTGGGTCTCTATAGGTGCATATAGGATATTTCTGTCCTTGTTTTCTTGTATAGCTCTAGGATACGAACTCGCTGCTGGTACGTGTTCAGTTATCTGATATACCAAGCAGGTCAAATTGCTACAGGGATTGGGCGTGATACCACAGTCGGGATCACAGACAAGGGTTGTATCTTGATCAAAGCCAAAGTCAGCCGTGTATTTTATGATCTCTTCCAATACGTTGTTATCTTCATCATTGCTTGTTGTTTTTACTACTTGATTGTGCATGCCTTTGTAAATATTCTTGTAAGATGAGGGCATTTCGTCTTTGTAGGTGTAGTTGGTAGTCTGCACGACGGCGGATCCGATTCCACTTCTGGAATATTGGGTGGAGCTTTGGCTTTCTATCCGATGTTTTCTGAAATATTGATAATAATTATAGGTAAGGTTACTGCTGCCTCCAATCACAGATGCAAAACTCTTAGTACAATACACGCTGTCGTATTTGATACCTCCATTAGCAGTATAAGCCATATTCATTTTGTTGATGAGAGTTCCTGTAGCATTGTAGGATTCCTGGCTAAGGACTTGTCCTTGTCTGAAATCATGCTGTAGTTTGAAATACACGGGATTATAGATACAAGACGTGCAGGCGGTGGGTTGTTTGATATCGCCTTCTACTTCGGTCTGATCAAACGTACTGATGGTGGAGCCTAGTACCTGTAATTGGTTTCCAGATACGGTCATTTCCTGTACACGGGCATATCCTATCACGGGTCTACTGGATTCAGCAATGAGGGTATTGTATAGTTCAGAAGACGCAGACACTGTATTGATATTGGCTATCCTGTATGTGGGCTTCACGAACATAAACCCAGAAGTACTCCCACCTGTAGTTTCGTAAAAATAGTTATTGCGAGTGATGTAGTTTCGGATACGATCGTCATGTAAGATGTATTTTATTCGCAAGCCACCCGGGTCTGCGTAGTTGTTGGCTGTATGACTTTCGTATTCAAACGCCGTCTCGTTGCCCAAAGAGTGACTGATCCTATTGAGAACACCTTTTTTTGTTTCGGTCAGATTAGTAGTTTTATTAGATCCACAGCTGGGAGCTGATGTGTAATAATCTGTTCCGATAAGGCCAAGAGAATTTAGATTAGACTCAGCTCCATTAGCATAGCCCCAATGGTCTACTCCAAAACTAAAGCGGTTTTGGATATTACCGTTTTCTGAATCATACCCTAAACTGTATTCGCTACCGTCGGGAAAGGAAATCTTTTTTAGCTTGAGTCGCTTTTGGTGTGTAGTGCCTACTTGGGCATAGGTATAACCCGATGGCAATCCATAATCAGCTCCCGTAAAATAGTCATAATTAAAACTAAAGCTGGATTTGATGGTAGGATTGGGTTCATTATCCGACACATCTATACTCAGCAAAATCTTGGATGCAGACGAACCCGTAGGAGCATTACCCCAGCTGTCAATATCGTATCGGGTGCCACCTACTAAGGTACAAATGGTATCGGGAGGATTGACGGAGTAATCTACTGTACAGTTTTTGATACCTGTATTAAAAGCTATCTTCTGATGGGTACTGGTGATGGTGGATATCTGTGACCCTCTTACATAGACTTTGTTGATTTTCTTGACTACTGAAGTCGGACAGACTCCACTAGCGGTGTTTTCGGCCAATTTATAGTAGGTATAGGCCACTCGGTCATAGTCGAAATTGATCTCCTCTCCATACGGGGAGCGGATTTTTTCACAATACCAAGAGGACGGTAAGCTAGCGTTCGTTAAAAAATTAAGAAAATTGCTTCCCAGGGGATAAATGCCGTTGTTTATAGCGGTTTGAGTTTCAATTTCTGCTGATTCTTCGGTGTTGCTCTTTGAAAATATATATGCCATTCCATCGGGGAACGTAATCGTAAACCGCCTGAAAATCTTAGCATATTGATTGGGTCCGGTATCCTGAGGATGGTTATCTACCAAAATTTGTACACGGATATCGGCTTCAGGAAAAAAATGGGCTTTACCATAGGCATCAAACATAAATTTATGAGAGCCAGAAGGCGTATGGACAAAGAAATAATCGGGTTCACGATCTTGGCTGCTCAGGTCATTTCCATACCGATAGAAGCCTTTAGTTCCTACATTATTGATCAAATTACCTTCATCTGGATACCCTCTAACCATACGAGAGATCACAGGAATACCCGATAACTCCCATCCCAACCCTGTCCATCCTGAAACGGTATGCGGTTTTACTTGATTGTGTGCATATGTGAGGGATAAAGGCACCGCTAGGCGACCTTCCTGTAAAGTTGCAAGGGGAATATTGATGACAGGAGAACCCGTATATAGATTTACGGGGATGTTTTGTAGACTATTGGCTCGGCTTGCTTCAGGAGAAGCCCCTGGGGCAGAATAAGCCGCTCCTACTAGGTTGGTTTCTTCTTCTGTAGGTTGGGTTAGACTTGGGTCAGCGTTTTCAAGTGTTGGATAGACACGAAAAGGTTCGGTACGAGTACGAATCGTCTGTGCGTGAAGCAAACTGCTGGTCAAGAAGACGATAGTTAAAATTTTTAGGCTAGTCGATATTCGAAATTCTTTGTATGTATTCATATTGCGTTTATAGTATTAAAAATAAAATAGGGTAGCTTAATAATTCTTTGCAAACATATTTCTTTAGAATTTACCGTCCAATAAAAAAGTTCAAATCTTATTTTACGGATTCGAATTTGTATTGTTTGGTTGCAAAATGGTATTTTTCTAATAAAAAAATTGTGAAATACATAGACAGTATTCTGAAAAAGGGGTATCTCACCCCTAGCTTGCGAATGATTGAAAGGAGGAAGAAAGACCGCAAAAAAGTCTTTTTCGGAGCGAAGTTTACGAAACTCGATGGCAAATGTTTTCATACGGACACAAAAAAACGTGAGACATTACTTTTTACTTCGCATTTGAGGCTCGGCAAAGCCCGTAAAACAAAGGAAAGTAACGCTCACGTATTTGCGTGAGCGTGATATTACTAACCTCCTGTTTTACTGTAGAAATTTTGCCGATTTCAAATGCAGGATCTTTAGCTATTACGCCAATAAAATTTTTAGAGCATTAGCTCATTGTGGCAAATATAAGGAATATAGTCATAAGTCGCAAGTCGATAGTCTTTTAGATGATAGATATTGGATGGCGGACGTTGGATGACGACCACTGACATCTAATATCCAGCATCAGACATCTAATTTAACCCAAGCTCCCTGCCTACGTCTAAATATGATTCCACCTCCAATCCTGCTCTGCAAATCTAAAAAAATGTATTCCTGTAAAACAAGATCTTAGAGCGTAAAAATGCCTGAAGTACGGGTTTTTGTGCCTGAAATAAGGATTATTTTTAGTCAATAGTCTATTAGTAGGTAGTCGTAAGGATGATTGATGGCAGAATTTTAGTCGATAGTCGTTAGGATGTTAGATGACAGATGTTGGATGATAGAGTTCTGTCTATGCCTAAATAGGGTTGACCGTTTGATTCTATCAACTTGGAATTCAAAGCTTAAAGCTCATTGCCTACAGCATAAAGCAAAAAGTCGGCAGTTGATAGTCGTTAGGATGTTAGATGACAGAATTTTAGTCGATAGTTGGTAGTCACAAGTCATTACCATCTCTTTGTGGTCGCCTGAATTCGGTTGATCTACAATAGAAAACCGTGTATCACAAGTCCGTCATCTGATATCTATCATCAAAATGTCTGTGCATAGAGCATATAGCCTATAGCAAAAAAACCATAGCCCTCCCAATAACGATCCTTTTCCCTACTCAAAACTTCACAATCCGCTTACGAATCGTCTTACCATCCGCCTCAATAAGAAGATAGTATACACCGGGTAAAAGTCTTTGGATGCTTAAACTACCCTCTCCTTGGGTGTTGAAATCCACTTTATCCGAAATAAGCAAAGCGTTCGTATTGGAATACACACTGACTTTGGCATTTTTGAGAGATACGGCATCCTCACTCGATATCACGAGGTGTTCAGATGCTGGATTGGGATATACTGCATACCCATCCTCTTTGCCTAGGGTACTAGCACCGCCAGATAGTTTGATATCTGCCAAATTAGAAAATCCAGAGGATCCTACCGTGTTCTCCGCCTTTACGCGATACACATAGCTCCTACCTGGGCTTACGTTTTCGTCTGTATATTTTTCTATATTCTTTGTTAAAGTAGCTACTACAGCAAACGTAGCCCCTGCATCCGACGATTTTTCTATTACATACTTTTCTTCAGAGCTGGAGTCGTCCACCCATTTAAGATCAACCTTACCCGCATTCTCTTTGGCGAGTAATGCATAGGGAGCATTTGGCTTGGCTGTAGCATCAAAAATACACGGCCCTACAATCGTAGAATAAGCTCCCGGCCCAAAAATATAATTGGCAGCACGAATTCTATAGTAATAAATGACACCATTCTCGATCGTCAAGTCCTTGAATCCCTCTGTAAACAGTCTGGCATCTATAATACCCAATAGTGCATAGCCATCTTCTCTCCGTGTACTTCGCTCTATCTGAAACAAATCTTCTTCACTTGCCTGTCCTTTTCTCCAATTGATATGAAAAAAATCATTTCCGGCAGCAGTCCTACCTTGTACAAAAGTAGGCGACAAAGGTGCATTGGGTGGGCCATACGTAGAATCCAATATCGTAGCGGATGTACCGATTAATCCTCTATTAGAAACAGAATTGACAAAAACCTCCACTTTCTGTTTGGCTTTTAAATTCGATATCTTAATACTGGAAGCATCCGCAGGTAATCTTTCCAAAATTTTGAAATCTCCCGTCCTATCCAGACGATAAAAAACAACGTTCTCATCCCTAAAATTAGTCCTGCAATCGTTATCCACGGCACCGTTTGTCCATCGGATAGTAACCGTTTTATCGGTTTTTAATAAATTATCAGAAATCAAATTTGTGGCTGGGTTGGGGTTAATATAGTTTTTCACACCCACATTAATGGTGTTGGAAACTTGATTTGCCGTGGCATTTACAGATCGTATTCTGTAAAAAAAGTTAACGCCCGGTGTCACGCCATTATCTGTATAGTCGCGACTTGCGGCTGGATAGTTATTGACGTAAACCACATAATTAGAATTATCGGTAGATCGCTCAATTATAAAATACTCAATATCCTCAGGACGTGAAGGAATTGTCCATCGCATAGCTGCAAAGGTGGGGCAATTGCCCGACTCTGATAATTGCGGGGCAGGTGGTGCTCCTACTCTAGTAACTCCGGAGATACTCGAAGACCAAGGTCCCAAACGATCGCCGTTGCATCCACCCCCTCTTTTGGCTCTTACCCGTATAGAATACGACGTTCTCGGATTTAAGCCATCCAAAGGCACAGCGTAGTTCGCCTGCCCGTTGGTAGCTACAGTTTTGGTCTGCGGAGCACCCCCATTGGCACTATACTCAATGATAAAGCCGTCTTCAAAAATATTCTGATCCGCAATATTGATAGTCAATTGGTTGGAGGTAGCATTAGCGTCTACATTGGATATAGGAGGAGCAAAAAGACTGATCAATAAGGCATCAACAGTAGAGGTTGTAGTCGTAGACTGCAAGGTGTCGGTTGGTAATGTCCCTATTCTAAACGAAGTGGCATATACTGAATACTCTCTATCTGCCTGCAGACCACCAAGGGTCGTACCTGTTGCCGTTCCTCCCAAAACTCGTACTCGGGTAAATGCTCCAGTAGATGTCTTGGGTTTGTAAAAAACATAATACCCTATAGCGGAAGGCGAGATTGAGGGCGTCCATGATACATTCAGTCCTGAGTTTAATCCATCTTGACAAACCGCAAGACTGGATGGTGCCCCCGGAGGCAATTGAGAAAATGCAATATAACGAATTAAGAGTAAACAGGTTACTACTAGGTATTTTTTCATGAGAATTGGTAGGAATGCGTTAAAACTAAAGTAAAAGTACAAAAAAAAGCCAATACTTTACATATTGGCTTTTTCAAATAGATGAAAAACAATTATTTCTTATAGATTCTAGACGAATATTTTTTGTTACCCGCTTCTACTTGAATCACATACGTACCCTCAGCCAATGCCTTTAGATTCAGTTTGGGATTAGAAGAATACACCGTCTTTGTCATCTTGATCGTATTGGATTGATCATACACAGATACACGAGCTGATCTCTCTCCCTCCAAATTTAGATTTACAAAATCTGTTGTAGGGTTTGGATAAATGGCTGTAACTACTTTGGGGTTGGTAACTTCTGACGTGGTAGCCGCTTTAAAGTCTATCATTTCTACATTCGAAAACGCCGACTCCCCTCGAGGATTCACCGCTTTGATTCTATAATAGTATATCTTACCGGCCGTAGCTGCATTGTCTATATACGTCTGTGCATTACGCGGTAGTTTGGCAAGTTGCTTAAAGGAAGTATTGTTTACTTCTGATACTTCCAAAACAAATTCCAATTCCTTGTTTGAGTCATCTACCCATTTCAAATTCACTTTATTAGTTACAATAGAGGCTTTCAAAGCATACGGAGCGTTAGGCTTGTCTGAATATGCATATGTGATGCTGGTAGGTGTACGCGTAAAATCCGAAACCCCGTAGCGGAGATTGCCTGATCTCACACGATAGAAGTATTTTACGCCTTCTTCTAATGGATAATGGTTTAACCCTGTACTGTTTGCTTTTACTTTACCCAAAGGCAAAAAGTTGGTAGAATCCGTACTGTATTCTACCTCAAAGAAATCTTCGTCATTGGAGTTATCTCTCCAGCTAAGACCCATTACTGAATTGGTCGCATTGTCTTTAAACGTAACCCCTATCAGATTGGAAGGTGCAAACGGCTTACCAAAGGTTGTATCTCTCAAAAACGCTCTATTACCCGCAATCCCCTTGTCACTCAATCCAAACACTTGAATTTCAACAGGCTCTTTTTCATTAAGCCCCGCAATTCTTAAAGTATTAACGTAAGGAGGTACAATTTCCACGACTTTAAATTCTGTTTCGCCCTGTCTTTTGATCATGACATAGTTAGCCGTATTGATATTGGTTCTACACGCAAAATCATTATTAGGATTATCCC
Source organism: Leadbetterella sp. (assembly GCA_051649345.1). Classification (GTDB taxonomy): domain Bacteria; phylum Bacteroidota; class Bacteroidia; order Cytophagales; family Spirosomataceae; genus Leadbetterella. Next base: position 8,179 of record JBOFGX010000244.1, read on the forward strand.
AACGAACCGTAACCGCACTGTTAGACTTTCCATTGATGTCTGAGCGTAGGTTGGTTGGTTGTGGAGGTCCTACAAAATTGGGAATGGTCAATCTTGCTGAATACCCTTCACCACCAAAGCCTGACTCATTATACCCCTTTGCTTTGTATTGCACCGTTCTACCGGGTGCGGTTACTGCATCAAAATACACCGTTTGTTCTCTAGGTAAGTTAGCAACAAATTCCCAAGCACCCCCAAGGTTTCTTTCCAATATCATGTAATCGTTATCCTCCCAACGAACAGGAGCAAACGATATGGCTCTCACATCAGGACAAGGATTGGGATTAAGCGTTACAACAATATTACCTGGAACGTCTTTGAGTGTTGTCACTGACCCAATAGTAGACCAAGGACTCGCGGTTGCACAATTCGGTACAGCTCCACACGTTGTAGCTCTAGCTCTTACTTGATAGGTTGTTTTTGGCATTACCCCTGAAGTAACATCTACCACTTGACCCGCTACACGAGGGACATACATAAATCTTGGTGTCCCACCACCATTATATTCAATTTCTATAGTAGTAGCCGTGGGATTAGGATCAGAAATCGACATTTGAAACCTGTTTCTTGTCTGATTACCACTGTATACAATTATACTAGGTGCCACAAGCTGGGCAAAATTGCTGTAGGAAATAACTAAAAATGCAAAGAATAGAAGTGATTTCTTCATGGAATTTAAGATTTATACAATAAGATTAATTACCGTAAATCTAAACATAATTTCACAATTACAAGAATAATGCAAGAAAAAACTTATACTTTTTATCCAATAGAACGGGTTTTGAGGTATATCTGTCTGATATTATCCGCTCTTTTCACATCGTGCACACGTAAAATCCCCACCTTTGACATCATACCCCAAAGATGCAAGGCGGAGGTCTCAGGAAGGACATCCTCCGGTGATACATCCAATAGCTTGTATAGCATAGATTTTCGAGAAATGCCCATCAAAAGAGGGAATCCCCAATGAGAAAATTGATCAATTTGATTTACTAGTTGATAATTCTGATCGAGTGTCTTGGCAAACCCAAATCCAGGATCAATAATAATATCATGGATGCCTTTATTCTTCAAACCATTGGCTTTTTGCAAGATATGCGTAGAGACTTCTGCAAAAATATCTTCGTATGCTACTAAGGACTGCATCGTACCCGGATCCCCCCGCATATGCATCAGTATGTAAGGGATATTGTATTTTTCTATTACCTTATGCATGGCCAAGTCTAGATCTCCACCCGAAATATCATTGATCATATCGGCTCCTTCTTGGATGGCACGCTCGGCAATCTCCGCTCGAAACGTATCAATAGAGAGTATGGCCATTGGGAAGTTTTTTCGTATTGTCTGTAGGGGTATTTCTAGCCGAGCCCATTCTTCCGACTCAGAGACTTCCGATGCACCCGGTCGCGTAGAGTATCCACCTAAATCCAAAATATCAGCCCCTTCCTCGAGCATTTTCTCAGCTTTTTTCAAAAAGCCTTCATCACCTGAATATATTCTGCTATCTTTGTAATATGAATCTGGGGTGATATTCATTATTCCCATGATTTTAGGGGAGTCTAGGCTGATAATTCGCCCATTACAGTTTATAGTTCTTTTCATATTTTGCAAAAAAACTAAAAAACCTTTTACGTTTTACATGAGTAGTACAGAATCTGAATATTCTGCCATTATTGATGAATGTTTTGATATCTTTTCTAAGAAAAATCAAGATTATGGTACTTCTTGGAAGATACTCAGGTTGCCTTCTATTACGGATCAGATTTTTATAAAAGCCCAAAGAATTCGAACACTTCAGATTAATGGTTTCTCTAAGGTTGAAGAAGGAGAGGCTAATGAGTTTGTAGGCATCATCAACTATTGCATTATGGCTTTGATATTGATATTTGAGCCCGAAGTTGGTGACCATTCGGATTCTGTTAAAAATGCATATAGAAACCAATCCGACGCAATCAAGGAATTATTGTTTAGAAAAAATCATGATTATGGCGAGGCTTGGCGAGACATGCGAGTAAGCTCTATGACAGATATTATTCTGATGAAGCTATTGAGAATTAAGCAAATTGAAGATAACCAAGGTAAGACTATCATCTCTGAAGGTATTTCTTCTGGGTATCAGGATATAGTAAATTATTGTGTTTTTTGCTTGATAAAACTAAAGAATCTACAAATCCAGCAACAAGTACAACAATGAAACTACTCGCCAACATATCGCGGATACTCGTAGGTCTAGAATTCATTTTTTCTGGATTCGTTAAGGTCGTGGATCCTTATGGGACGAGTATAAAACTCCACGAGTATTTTGATGTATTTGCCAAAGATGTACCCGCATTGGCTGGTTTCTTTGGTTTCTTTGCCGAAAACTCAATCCCGCTTTCTATTGCGTTTTGTGCATCAGAATTGATATTGGGTGTAGCTATGCTCGTCAAATTCAAAATGAAGTTTTCATCATGGTTTGCCTTGCTTCTCATGTTATTCTTTACTTTTTTGACTTTCTACACGGCATATTATAATAAAGTGACAGATTGTGGTTGTTTTGGAGACTTCTTGGTTTTAAAACCGTGGACTTCTTTCTGGAAAGATGTGATTACTATGGTATTTATTTTAATCATATTTGCTTATAGATCTAAATTTACGAGTTACTCATTTAGCAATGCCATTGTGGCCTTTTCGACGATCATAGCTCTCATTGTTGGTATTTATGGCATCGTATACTTGCCCATTCAGGAGTTTGTCCCTTATGCTGTAGGAAAGAGTATTTCTAAGCAAATGGAAAAGCCTGCTATAAAACCAGACTTTAGATATACTTTTTTTGACAAAACAAAAAATACACAGATAGAATCCAAAGAGTATCTGATGGATACTACGAAGTATAAATTTGTAGAAATCAAGACCTTGAACGAAGATGAACTCAAGCCCAAAATCACAGATTATAGCCTCAGTGATGAGCAAGGCAATAGTTATACGGATAGTTCTCTAATGGGGAAAAAGTTGATGCTGATAATAAAAAGCACTAAAAATCTGGAGAAAGTAAACTTTGGAGAAATCAAAAAGATAGTATCCTTCACAGAATCTCAATCCGTAGAGCCTATGCTCGTTACATCTCTACTTTCCAAAGACATAGATGCTGTCAAAAAGAAAAACAATCTAAATTCTAAGGTATATTTTATAGATGAAAAAGTGGCCAAAACAATGGCTCGTAATAATCCCGTTTTATACCTTTTGGAGAATGGAACTGTTTTACAAAAATGGCCATATAATGATTTGCCATCCACAGATGATTTGAAAAAATTGATTAACCATAAATGATTTAAGAACGAAATAAAAAATGACACAAAACATTTTTATGTTAGGAATGCCCTCTTCTGGCAAAAGTACCTTAGGAAGACAATTAGCTAAAGAACTGGGATACGATTTTATAGACTTAGATAAAAAAATAGAAGTTTCGGAAGGAAAGAAAATCAATGAAATCTTTAACCTAGAAGGGGAGGATTATTTTCGAAAAGTAGAAACCGAACAATTAAAAAAAATAGAAGCCAACACCAAGCTGATTATTGCAACAGGTGGTGGTACACCTTGCTTTAATGATAATATGAGTTTTATAAAAGAAAATGGCATTAGCGTTTTTCTAGACGTAAAACCTATGAAATTGGAAGAAAGGATGCGAAATTCTAAGAAAAACAATCGCCCATTATTTGATCTTGAGAGCGAGACCTTAGCCTCTTCCCTATTGAAGACCTACGAGGAAAGGATAGAGTTCTATAAGCAATCAGACATTGTAATTGAAGGTGATACGGATGCCAACACCATTATGTGGATTTTAGACGCTCACTTTAAGAGGTGAAATGATCTAGCTCGTTTGATTCTATTACAAACTAGACATTGTTTATAAAAGATCTTGAAATACTCAAGGTCTTTTTTTTGTGGTTAGTCACCCTTCAAATATTCATAAATTCTTGATTATCATTTTATTATTCTGACTTTTATCAAAAATAAGTATTAGAAAAATCAGTACAATCTACAAAAAGATGGTATTTTCGCTTTGTTGGGTGACTACACTATTCGAGCGGAACTTACTTTTTGAATTGTCAAAAAGCCAGATGGTCGGACCCAAGCCAAAAGCCTGATACTGTATTCCGGCAAGCCGAAAATTCAGAACAAAACACTTTCGCTCGACCTCAGCAGCACTTCATTTGTAAGTAAATTTCTCCTTGGTACTTGAGGAGCGACTATTTAGTCGTCCCTCAAATACTCATAAAGATTTGAATATCATATTATTATTCTAATTTTTATCAAAAATAAATACCACAAAGTAATCAATATCAGCAAAAAGCTGGTATTTTCTCTTTTTTTGACGGCTGCCCTATTCAGGCAGAACTTACTTTTTGATTGGCCAAAAGCCGTACGGACGGACCCAAGCAAAAACCCCTGATACGGCACTCCGGCAAGCGAAAAATTGTCCGAATTTTTCCCCTAAACTTGTCCTTATTCATGAAAAATTCAGGCCAACACTCTTTCGCTTGACCTCAGCCGCACCTCATTTGCTGAAAAAATTCTCTTCTTGTACTTTTTGAGGGTCGACTAGTTAATTTGAGAACTAACATATTACAAAAAAACTCGAAGAACATATGCTCCTCGAGTTTCATAAAAACAAAAGATTTCTACATTACTCGCCTTTTATACGAATAAGATCACACAACATTTTTTGTGACTCAGACATATGAATATCCATGTCTTTTTCTTTCAACGTTCCCGTGTTAGTTTCTGACTCTTCATCTTCGCTAACTGGCTCCTTTTTATCGACAAGGTTGATTTTAGCCAATTTTTTAATTGACTTACGCCCACCTTCCATTTCTTGTTTTCTTTTCAACCTAACCTGATAGTTTAAGGATATCTCTTTAACATCTTTATCCGATTTATAGGAAGACAAGTCATCCGAAATCTCTTTTAGAATAGGATCTGTCTTTAATCTACTTTGATACTTAGAATTTAGTTTAGATATATTTCTTTCACTAATTGTAAGCGAATCCGATATATTAAATCGAGACTTATCGATGATGTCATAGGGCAACGCCGTAGGATACAAACTTTCACCACTTTCTTCATCTACTACTGTAGAAAGTAAATGAATGTCTGGAATGACCCCTTTTCTTTGTGTGCTGTTTCCTGTTATACGATAGAACTTTTCAGTCGTGAGCTTGAGTTGTCCATATTTTTCTTTTGTTTCGAAGCCAATGGAAGCCCTGTTTCCAGTAGATGCACTTCTTGGTGAATTGAGATGCTGATCAAGATCTATAAGTTGCTGAACAGTACCCTTTCCATACGAATTTTCTCCTACTACTACCCCTCTACGGTAATCTTGAATCGCACCCGCAAAAATCTCCGATGCAGAAGCACTAAAGCGATTCTGCAATAGCATCAATGGTCCACTCCAAGAAATAGAAGCATCGTTGTCATGCTCTACGTCTATATTGCCCATATAGGTTTTACGCTGAACCACAGGCCCCTCATTGATGAATAGTCCCGTAAGATTGATCGCTTCTACCAATGATCCTCCGCCATTGTTACGTAAATCTATAAGTACGCCCTCAACTCCATTTTTTCTAAAATCCTCCAAGAAACGTTTTACGTCTTTGGTTGTACTTTGAAAATCCGTACCCTGTCTAGCATATTCAAAATCTCTATAAAACATGGGAATATCAATTACACCCAATTTATAGTTTCTTTTTTCATTCTTAATGTTCATAATCTTGCTAGTAGCTACAGACTCCTCTAGCTTGATTTTTTCTCTCACAATACGTACAACACGAGGCTCGGATCCAGCTGGAGCATCTGCAGCTAATAATTTAAGGCGTACAATTGTTCCTTTCTTGCCTCTTATAATTTTGACTGCATCGTCTGTTATCCATCCGATGATATCTTGGAATTCACCATCTTCGTTTTGAGCGACAGCAACAATATAATCGTTCTTAGAAGCTTTCCCAGACTTATATAGCGGTCCACCTGCCACAATATCACGAATGACTACATAGTCACCTTCATTGGATAAAGTAGCTCCTATACCCTCTAAAGACTGGGTCATTTCTATATTGAACTGGGCGGCCGTACTAGGAACCATATACGATGTATGTGGATCAATACTCTCCGTGAACGCATTCATAAAGGACTGAAAAACATCCTCCGATCGAGACTTGAGCACCCTAGATTCAAAAAAATCATATCGCTTATTGATATTCTTTATAATATTGGAATCAGCACTTCCGCTCAATTTATAATTTACTGCGATACTGATTAAACTTTTTTCCCAAAGTAAATCCAAATCTTTTTCTGACTGCATCCAATCGGCTTTGGATCGATCTACTTCTTGAGTAAGATTAGAATTATAGTCGATTGGCTTTTGCAGAAAAGTCTTGACAAATTGGTATCGCGATCGAAACTTTTTTCTGTATAAATTAAATACTTCAAAAGCAGGCCCTAGATCACCGCTTTTCATCGCATCATCCATACTATACCTATACTTATCCCATTGACTAATCTCCGCTTTTGTGAAATACTGCTTGTATGGATCTATATTGTCTAAATAATTTTTCCAAACAATAGCAGATAATGAATCATCCAAGGAGAATTTTTTATAGTGATAAGTATTCAAAAACTGTGTTACATAAGATTGCACACGTAATTGAGAAGTAGTGGGCTTTAGATCGTCATAACTGTACTTGGGAACTTCGTTCTGAGCTGAGCCCACCCCGATTACCAAGCCCAGTAATAATGACAAGACTGTTTTTTTCATTTGTTAAAGTATTATGCTAATCTTGCTTAGCCGGTTCACCTTTGATAATATCCAATAACTCAACATCAAAAATAAGTACCTGATTAGGTCCGATACTTGGAGGGCCCTGTTGACCATATGCTAACTCTGAAGGAATATAAAAAGTATATTTAGATCCCACAGTCATCAACTGAAGTCCTTCTGTCCATCCTTTTATCACCTGGCTAAGGCCAAATGATGTAGGCTCTCCTCTATCTACAGAACTATCAAAAACCTTACCATCTGTGAGTGTTCCATGGTAATGCACTTTTACAGTTTGCTCTGCGGTAGGTCTCTCTCCACTCCCCTCATTCACAACTTTGTATTGTAAACCCGTAGCTGTGGTCTTCACGCCTGGATTATTTTTATTAGCAGCTAAAAAGGCCTCTCCTTTCTGTCTGTTTTCAATACCTTGCTTCATAGACACTCTTTGGAAGTAGGATTGGATAAAAGCATTGGATGATTGCTCATCCATAGATCCTTTTGTGCCATTCAATATGTCCCGTATTGCTTTACTGAAAACGTCTGAGTTGATATCAATGTTTTGCATTTTTATGTTATTCCCTACGTTTACACCTATTGCATAACTTAAGGAATCTTTCGCATTTTTAAGGGCCGATGTGGAAGTAGTGGCCGTTTTGACTACTGAGGATTTGCTTGTGGCTGTTGTGACTTTTTTCACAGTGGATTTTACGGCCGGTTTGCTGACAGCCTTTGGAGCTTGAGCATTAGAATTAGTATAAGTAAAAACTATTAATCCAATTAATACGGTATTTTTGATTTTTTTTAGTTCCATTTTTTTTCTAATAAAAATTTTGTTTTATTTTCACAAAGAAAGTATAAATAATTATATGTTTATTATATTAACGTCAATAAAAATTAAATTCGTTAAATTGCACTCAGAATTTTAATCAAAATAGATTTAATACACAGTTACAAACCCTTACGAGCACATATTTATGGAAAATAATAGTTCAAAATTAGATAGATTTTTTTCTAGTTTTAAAAATCCATTCCTACCCAGTTATTTATCAGGTAGAGCCCTATTTGGAATTATCTTAGTTGCTGTTTTGATTCAAATAATAATAAGTGTTATTCCATCTCTAGGGTTTTCTGCCATACCAGAAGGTGAGCAAATGAAGGTACGAGCAATAGCATTTGGAATCTCAATTTTGGTAGGTCTTTTGTTTGAATTTGGACTCCCCTACATTCTTAAGTATAATGATACCACTTGGACAGGCAGTATGCAGTTGTTGAATTTCTGTGGATATGGTGCTTTAGCAGGAGTTTCTAGCTTGCTTTATGTATCCTCTTCGTCAAGTGAAGGAAGTGTTGTATTGGCTTTATTTCTATTGCTAGCATTACTGTTAATACTCGGTTTATTGATAGTTGGATTTCAGTCCACGTCTCTAGCTACGTCTCATCAGTCTACTGCAGATAGTATAAACTCAAGTCTTGGTAATAAAAAGTTTACACCGCAATCTAACTTTTCGTCTAATATTTTATCATTCCGAGATCAACGGAACTCGGTTAGTATAATCCCAAATCAGCTTATTTATGCTAAATTCGAAAATGGGAATACTACGTTTGTCATTCAAAATATGATGGGTGTAGAAAAGACTTCCTTGAATGTATCAAAAAATCAGGTAATGAAAGAGCTTGAAGGACATTCACAGTTTACCAGTTTTTCAGATAATATGATTGTGAATTCTTTGGCAATTCACAATGTGACAGGTCATGCTGGAGGTTTTGAGATCGCTTTGGCCAAGGTGAATGAGAAAATCGCGGTGGGTAGAAAATACATGTCTGCTGTTGAGAATATATAAGTCATTGATATATATAAACTTGCAGGGTATATTTTACAGCTATTAACTAGAAGACTCTTTTAACAACCTCAAAATACTTTCATCCATGTTCCTTGGGCTTTCATGACGAGTTCTATAGCATCTCGTACGGCACCGTCTCCGCCCTTCTTAGCTGATATGTAATCGCAAGCATCCAAAACTTCTTGCACAGCGTCTGAAGGACATGCTTTAAACACATCGAAAGCATTCATAACCAAAAGATCTGGGATATCATCTCCCATAAATAAAACTTCGTCTTCAGAAATAGCATGTGAATGTATGAATTGCTGGAATTTGGCGGGTTTTTGATCGGTAGCTACCGAAAGAAATACTTCTGGAATACCTAACCCAGTCAATCTTTTACGAATACTTTCTTGTTTACCCCCAGAAATAATCGCAATTCTATAACCTGATTTAATTGCCATTTGTATGGCGTATCCATCTCTAACATTATAAATACGCTGCACATCAGAGTCACCAACTGTAAGTAAGCAATCTGTAAAAACACCATCAACATCAAATACGAATGTGGTAATCTTTTTGAGCTGGGCAAGTCTGGCGATCTCGTTCAAAACTTTTTTTATACAAATATACGGTATTACAATGGGACAAATTACTATGAATTGCAATACCTCTAAAATAATACCGCCAAATTATTCACAAAAAAAAAGGTCGTTTGCAACGACCTTTCCTTTATAGAATATTTTAAAAAATTAGGCTTTGCCTTTATTCAATTCATCTTGCCAAGCTTTTAATTCATCCCACTTACCATCACGTGCAAATTCCGCTTGTTTAGGCCAAGTGGAAGGATCATGCATTTGGAAACGCGGACCCGCATTTTCAAGGATTTT
>JBOFGX010000245.1:0-7598 GCA_051649345.1 Leadbetterella sp.
GTAGTAGCTGGAGGATATCCAGAAGAATATCGCAAAAATGATGTCATGGAAATACCAAGTTCTGAAAAAGGAAGTATTGTTTTTCATGCGGGTACTAAGTCTGTAAATGGTCAAGTGCTGAGCAATGGAGGCAGGGTGATTAGTCTAACTGGACTAGCAAAAACACTACCAGCTGCAATCAAAAAATCCCAAAAATTAGCAAGAAGTGTTAAGTTTAAGGGTAGGTATTTTAGAAAAGATATTGGGCAAGATGTTTTACAATTTCTTGATTAATTTATTAGATTTGTTAAAATTAGAATATTCTACATTGTAAGAAGTTCTACTTTTTATCAAGAATGCTTCGTATATTCTTAGCATTCAATCAAATATAAATTTAAGACAAGGGAATACCGAGTTTTTGCTTTTCAATATGGGATGCGGTCAATGTTCTACAGGTAGCTGTGGAAGTATAAAAATAGAATCAGGTGATAAAACCAATGCGAAGACTTCAGGGTGTAGCGGAGGGTGCTCATCTGGAGGATGTACAAAAATGAATACCTTCGATTGGCTAAGTAATTTAGAGCAGCCAAAAGAAAGGAAGTTTTCGGTCGTTGAAGTAAAATTCAAAGGAGGTCGGAAAGAGTATTTTAGGAATAAGAACAACCTAGAGCTTTATTCTGGTGATTTTGTGGTTTGTCAAATGGCCAGTGGATACCATATCGGATCTGTAAGTTTACAAGGGGAGTTAGTTAGGCTACAAATGAGTAAGCGTAACATTGCTCTCAACGATGACCTTCCTGTGGTGCAGCGTAAAGCCACAGAGAAAGATGTAGAAAAACACAATCAAGCAATTAACAGAGATTTACCTGCTATGTACCGCAGTCGTGAAATCTGTAAAGATCTAAAAATCAACCTTAAACTTTCGGAGGTTGAGTTCCAGTCTGATAATTCGAAGGCCATTTTTTATTACTCGGCTGATGATAGAATTGATTTTAGAGAGCTTATAAAAGTTCTAGCCAATGAGTTCAAGGTACGTATTGAAATGCGTCAGATAAGCTTACGACAGGAAGCAGGAAGGCTAGGAGGGATAGGCTCATGCGGTAGGGAGTTATGCTGCTCTACGTGGCTATCAGATTTTAAAGCCATTCCTACAGCTGCAGCTAGATACCAAAATTTGTCGCTTAATCCCGTGAAATTATCTGGGCAGTGCGGTAGATTAAAATGTTGTCTCAATTACGAGCTCACAACCTATATCGATGCCATCAAGGATATCCCTACGGTTGAAAGACCCTTGCAAACCGAAAAAGGAGATGCTAGCCTTCAGAAAACGGATATTTTTCGTAAAATAATGTGGTTTAGCTATCCAAATGAAACCAATTGGCATGCAGTGCCTTGTTCAATGGTGGTAGAGATTCAGAAAATGAATGCTCAAGGAAAAAAGCCACAAGAACTCGAGAATCTTACAGAATTAGGCGAAATGCCTGAAACTAAACCTTCAGGATTGAACTCAGATCTTGAGAAATTAGATAAGAAATACGGGAATAAAAAGAATAAAAGTTGGAATAGGGAAAGAGCGGATAAGCCGAGAAACGATCGAGGAGATAGAGGTCCTAGACCAGAAAACACAAGATCGGAAAATTCTAGACCTGAAAATACGAGATCGGAAAATAGAGGACCTCAGCAGCAAAACACGCCAGGTTCTCAAGCACCAAGACCGCCGCAGTCTCAACGCCCTCCTCAAAATCAAAACAATCCCACTTCTCAGGCAGCGAGATCGCCTCAAAATCAGGCAAGCAGTAATCCAAATCCAGGAGGAAATCCGCAAGGAACTACAGAAGGAGGGGCTCCTAGACCCAAAAAGAAGAAGAAATTTAGAAACAATAGACCACCGAGAGGAAATGAGCCAACCGCTTCGTAAGATGAATAGTTTTTTTAAGGTAGGATTTCTATCCATTTTTTTGCTCACTTTTTTATGGGGTTGTAATCATTTAGATGGCTTCAAAGAAATTCGTGACTTTAGTGATAACCAATGGAAGCAAGCAAATGAGCAAACCTTTATTTTAAAAATAAAAAAAGAAGACGTAGGCAAAACCTTCACTTTCTATTATCTCATACGCAATGCAGGTCATTATCCTTTTAGTAATCTCTATTTGGATCAAAAGCTTGTAGATCCTGCCAATAAGGTTGTAAAACAGTCTACGGATCAGCTCATACTTTTTGATCCTAAAACAGGCAAGCCTTTAGGAGATGGTTTGGGGGATATGTATGACCATTCACAAGCTATTCCTTCCTTGCAAAATGTTGTTTTTCCTGTTGAAGGTGTTTATAAATGGTCAGTGAAGCACAAAATGCGTCCAGACCCATTGCAGGGTATACTTTCGATAGGATTGAAGTTAGAAGCGGTAAAGAAAGAATTGTAGAGTTATTTTTTCAAATACTTACTTGGAAGTCTTCGATTTACCGGCAATTCCTTGTAGCGTAGCATTTATTTTCTTAGCATCTTCAACGCTGATTGTCAAATACATAATTTCATTTGTAAACGTAGGTTTGCCATCCGTAATTCGTTTGATGAGTTTCTCATTATTTTTAGACTTTATACGGATCCCTAAGTTTTGTTTTTCTACTTCGTAATCGGTCTTAAGCATATCAAGGTCAGAAACATTAAATTCATATACCTCTTCTTTCATTTTTTTGCCTCCAGTTTCTGAAACGGTCAATCGCCAATTGTTGTGATCGCTAGGATTGAGATATTCAAGTTTCTGATTGATCCCGTCCACACCTGCATTAGAAATTTTCTTACTTAACCAATCAAAGGATTCTGCCTTTGCGTTTTCTTTACATTTGGTAGCTAAAGCGGGTAGTTGAGCGAGTAATAACCGGGCTTTTTCGGTATCTCCTAGATAAAAAGAGAACTCTTCCTCAAATTTTCTTTCGTTTTTTTCATATACTTCTACAAAAGGAAGTTTACCTATGGTTTTGGCAGAAATCTTTACTAGATCTTTTTCTATATCAAGTTTAAAATCTGTAAGATCACCTAAGTTAAAAACCAATTTCTCCTCTTTAGACTTGCCTTTTTCAACCCCTGTACGATTGTATTGGCACATACATGCAGAAGGTATACTTTGATTGTATTGTAAGTCTCCAGCTTGAAAGTCGGTAATCAATTTGAGTGCTTCGAGTGTTTTGGGTGTGTTCTTAGCCAAATACTCTTGTTGATTTTTTCGAGCCAAAGGGATGAGCTTTTGTATGGCCATAGCAAGCACTTTTGCTTCTAAAGGACTCTCAGTAGTAATTAAGAGTTCATTCTCATTCTTGCTGTCTTTGTTCTCCGTAGTATTGATGTATCTGATTTTATCAACAGTTTCGGCTTCTACGCCTACTACGTTTTTTTTGATATAGACTTTCAACTTGGATTCACTCAAATCTCCCCATGCGAAAGAGTAATCTACTTGTTCAGATTTTTTATCTTCTGTACGCTCTGCATGAATGCTTGTGCGATATTTATAAATGTTATCAGTAGTAGATTTTTGGTTTACAGATACTCCCATAGCCGTAAAATCCTTTATTTTGGATTGTACAAAATTGGTGAGAGAGGCGTAATCGCTTGGAATGTTTACAGAAGACTCCCATTTTTTTATTCCAGCAGGAATCAATTCTCGGAGTGCTTTTTCTAAATCGCGAGATTCATCGGCATTATCTACCAGTATAGATATCTTGTCTGTGTAGCCATCCGGCTGACCATTCTTGCTAACAGAAATAGCATTAATCCCATCTTTGGTTTCTAGAATTATAAGCATTTGCTTTTTTTCGGCTTTTCGCTCAATTTTAGAAACATCAAAAAAGACCCAATTGCTAGAATACGATTTTGCTTCGGTCTTTCCTTTACTATCGGTTTCAGACGAAGTAAAGGTAAAGTCTACTGGATTTTTTTCAGAAGATTCTAGTTTTTGAGAACGAGTAGATTTCTCTAGTTTTACATCTTTTACAAGAGATTGTGCCGCATTGAACAATGAATTCACATTTTGAGAAAAACCAAAGTGGGATAGCATCATTAATAAAGCCAACGAATAGTATTTTTTCATGTTTATGATTTTTCTTTTATGAATCTGATTCCAAATTTTTGAATTAATTGTTAACATACACAATTATTTCGTAAAAATTTATTTAAAGGAAGATTTAATCGTATAAATTCTATTCATAAAGACAGCTGGCTAATATTGATTTTTAAAATATCTATGTTATTAATTTTGAGTTCTGCTTTACCTAATTCACTTTCTCCAACTTCATATCTAGCTTTGTGGTATAAGTGATGCCTCCACCGCTTGACTTGGAGGTTTTGGAATATGTTCCTGAAAGTTTGTTTTTATCGGTATACGAAAAACCATTTTGGCTGAAGGTGAAAAATCCCACAGGTGCGGCTGAGCTGCCATTAAAACCAGAACATGGATTACCAGAAGTACTCAACGGAGTGCACGTTTGTACAAATGTACCTCCTTCTAAACTTACCTCAGAGTAAATATCAAATGTCTTGGTAGATTCGTTTAAAGTCAGTCTGAATATAGGCTTACTTCCTGAAGGTGACGCTTCAAATGATACCATGGTTCTACCCGTATAATTGCCTGTACCTTTTCTTGTTGAAAATACATACTCAGAATACTGATTGAGCAATTGCATCTTGATATTTGAATTTACGATCGAGTTTCCATTTCGGGCATAGGTATCAAACACCCCATTTGATTTTTCCTGAAGCGTAAGTACTACCTAATATTTGGCAGTTTTGTTTCCTTTGTTTCCTTTGCCGTCGTCATCATCTTCACTAACCTCAATCGTACCGATGTATTTTTCTAGGCCATCGTCTATCGTTACACTTCCTCGTGCTGTCGCGTTTTGATCCGGAAATTGCGTATTTACGCTTGTGAAACTCACAAGGGCAGTTTTACCTTTATCCGCTTGATTGTTGGTGATAAACTCCCCGCCAAGATTGCCTTTAGGGTTTACCGAGCCTATATTATTCTCAACCTTCCATTCGCGTTTAAACCCCTCTTTGGTATTGGCAAACGGGTATTCTTGGGCTAAATATTTTATGTCAATTTTGACATCTGTGATTTCTTCGTCATCATAATTTAGCTGGGGTCTTGTAATAGGAACTACTCCTAGAAATTCCTCTTCTATTTCTTTCGAAACACGCTTAGACTCTTGTAGATTTTTGTAAGCCTCTTTGTAAGCTTCTTGCGTATTATATTTTTTTCCATTGAAAGTTACAGGAATAAACCCTTCTTTTGCATAAGGTGTTAACACGATGGATTTACCCACTTTAGTAACCGAGGTTTCGGGTTTAAGATAAAACGTTTTAGCAAACGCTAGGCTATAGTTACGAGCAGCAATCCTAGCTCCTGATGCATACGGCAGGGTATTGGGAGCGATTCGCACAGAAACTGTTTTGGCAGTTTTGTTCACCGTGGGTTGTAAAGCCCCAATCCAAGTACCCGATGGTAGTCGTACAAATACATCGTAGTTTTCAGGATCAGGAATGCTTCCATATTCGTACGAAACGGTGATTTCTTTGCTCCATTCTCCTTCGATGGTAAAGCCTTTCCCTTCAGCATCAATGGGATCATTGGTAGGTTGTACTTTTAGGACATTACCTGTTTTCATAGCTCCAGCTGGTATCGTAAATGTAGTACCCAACAGAGTGGTTTTACCACCAGTTGCCGTAATTTTAATCTCTGTAGCTGAGCCTTCAGCCTTAGAGTCAGCCGTTTTTTGCTCGATTATCTTTATTGGAACAGCATCTAAATCCGAAGTCTTACACGACTGCAAATACAAAAATAGATGGATACATAAAGTTAGTTTTAAAGAGAATTGAGTTTTCATGATGATAATTTGATTAAAGTGGAATGTCCTTAATCTAGGCATTCCACTTAATTTATTAATCCGCTCTAAAAGAAATTCCATCAAGAAAAATCAGGGCCGCTCCGCCGTTAACGCTTTTTACTTCACCATTTGGCATAATATCTACTCTTCTATTTGTAACTCCATCAAATGTGTTATAAACTAGCTGTTCATTGCCAAATGGCCTATAACCTACAGGTAAAGTGAAGATTGTAGAGCCGCTTATTGTAGCAGTTCCGTTTACTACAACTCCTTTTATATGAACACGTCCTTCTTTATCTTTATAGTATTGTGCTGTAGAATAGCCGGCATTTTGATTACCCCAAGAATTTTGAAAAAACACAGATTGAAAAGCTTCGTTAACTATTTTTCCTCCGCCAACAAAATCTAGATTACCTGCAGCAGTGAGTTGCATTCTGTCTGTACCATTGGTTGAAAAAATCAAATTAGTGTTTTCGTAATTAAATAAGTAAGCATCACCACTAGACCCCATTCCAACAAAAAATCCATCGATTGTAGTATTTCCAGTAGCTGGGCTTTGAAAATAGGCTGCTCCTCCGTTAGTTTTCGAAAGTGTTAATTGTCCAGCTGGTGTACTTGTTCCTAATCCCACATTTCCATTCTCTAAAATCGTCATTCTGCCTCCAATTATTCCTGGTGCATCTACAGATACTCGTCCGAACCCTCCCATGCTAAGTATGTTAACGGTTGGGGATGAAACTGATGGACCTTCGAGTCTAATGCCTCCATTAGCCATATCAGCCGTAAAAATATTTTTGGTAAGTAGCGGGCTATAGATACCTAGCCTATTGCTTAGATCAATGCCAAGAAATGTATTGAGTGCAGAGTTACCATTATTGTAAAACCAAAGCCCCGCAGACTCCCCACTGCCAGCGTCAAACAGTTGAATACGATTTTTGGTTTGTATAACGCCATTGCCTTTGATTCTAAATTTTTCTGCAAAAGAAGAATTTGACCCTACACCAAAAAGGAAGTCGTCAGTACCTATTGGTACATAAAATTGGTATTTTCCACTTAGAATCCCAATTCCGTATTTTGATGTGGCTCCATTATCATACAATGTGATTTTGTCAGATATGTTATTGTTAAATTTCAAAGGCTCACTGCCACCTGGAGATATAGTGACTGCGTTTTGGGCATTTATTTTTGTTATGCTAAGGATAAATGCGAAAGTAAAAATTATTTTTTTCATAGTTTTGAAGTTTATATGTCGCAGCTTTTCATTTTGGCGACGTGATACAATTATTTTGTTTTGGTTGGAGAGGGTAATCTCTCCACTGAGTTCTTTATCTTCGTAGCTCTCTACATAGCTTGTATTTACAACAGTGGATCTATGCACACGCAGAAATCCACAATTGGCAAAACGACCTTCAATTTTCTTAAGCGTAGTGGAGCTTAAAATTTGCTTGCCGTCTCTCAAAAAAATTTGGGTGTAATTCAGGTCTGATTTTAGATAAACTATTTCCTGAGGTAATAATTTCTGTCTACTTCCTACATGTATTTCTTTTGTTTTCATGACTATCTGTTTTATATAATTTAAAAAGATGTTCAAAATTAGATCTTGCAGGAGGGCAAGTCAATATAACAAAAGTTAGGTATGACAAAGGGTGAAAAATATACCTTAATAGATATAAAAATTGAAAATATTTATAAATTATATTTTATAAAATATAAATAAATAATAAAAAATGAAAATATATTTTTTT
>JBOFGX010000246.1:0-13598 GCA_051649345.1 Leadbetterella sp.
TTTTTTATGACAAGCCATTATTGAAATTTGAAAGGCTTCTAGAAACATATTATTCTTTTGCACCAAAAGGTGTACGCTCGTTCATAACAGCCATACCGGTTTGGGTCAAAGAGAAAATGTTTCTTAAAAATCTATTAAAGGAAGAGTTAGAAAAAATTGGAGATTTCGACAAGAAAAAAACGAAACTTCTTTTTCCTGAACACCACTTATCGCATGCAGCTAGTGCATATTATCCTTCACCTTACGAAGACTCGGCGGTTTTGACGATCGACGGGGTAGGAGAGTGGGCTACGGCTTCGATTTGTCATGGCAAAGGTAATAAGATGTCGATTCTAAAGGAATTACGGTTTCCTCATTCATTGGGATTGTTATATTCCGCGTTTACCTATTTCTTAGGTTTTAGGGTAAATTCAGGAGAATATAAATTGATGGGTTTAGCTCCGTATGGAGATCCTACTTCACCAGAAATCAAGAAGTACGTTGATATAATAAAAAAAGACCTCATTAGTATAAAAGAAGATGGTTCTTTGTGGTTAGATCAAGACTATTTTGATTATGCTACTGGTCTTAAAATGGTTAATGAATCTAAGTGGGAAATCCTTTTTGGATTCAAAACTAGAAAGCCCGAAGATGAACTTTTACAACATCATTGTAACTTAGGCTTAGCGATTCAACAAATAACGGAGGATGTAGTTGTTTTGATGGCCAAAGAGGCAAAAAGACTTACAGGTAGCGATAATCTATGTTTGGCTGGGGGAGTTGCTTTGAATTGTGTGTCTAATGGAAAACTTCAAAAATCAGGAGTATTCAAAAATGTATTTATTCAGCCGGCTGCAGGTGACGCAGGTGGAGCCTTGGGTGCAGCTTTAGCCGTAAACTATATTTACTTTGATCAGCCTCGTGTGATTAATTATACAATGGATGCCATGTCAGGCTCTTACTTGGGGCCTACTATATCCGATTTAGATGTAGAGTTGACAGCCAAAAAATACAATGCAAAGTATACATATTTTTCTAATTTTGAAGAACTAGCCTCCAAAACGGCTGAATTGTTGTCTTCTGAAAATGTAGTAGGATGGGTACAAGGTAAAATGGAGTTTGGTCCTCGTGCCTTGGGTGCACGCAGTATTTTGGGAGATCCTCGCAGTGCCGAAATGCAAAAAAAGCTAAACCTAAAGATTAAATATAGAGAGTCTTTTCGTCCTTTTGCACCATCTGTGATAGCTGAGGAAGTGAGTGACTATTTTGAGTATGATGGAATTTCCCCTTACATGTTATTGGTGCATCCAGTAGCAGAAAAAAGAAGAAAGCCCCTCCCAGAAGATTATAGTTCTTTAAACCTCAGAGATAAGTTGTATCATCTTCGATCGGATATGCCTTCTATCACACACATTGATTTTTCAGCAAGAATACAGTCTGTTCATCAAGAAACCAACCCAAGATATTATAAACTTATTCAAGAGTTTAAAAAGCTTACGGGTATAGGTGTTGTAGTCAATACATCGTTTAATGTAAGAGGGGAGCCTATCGTAATGACCCCCAATGATGCGTATCGTTGTTTTATGCGTACAGAGATGGATTATTTAGTTGTTGGGAATTACTTATTTAGTAAAAAAGACCAACCCGCTTGGGAGGATACAGATAACTGGAAAGAAGAATTTGTTTTAGATTAAAAATATATACGTTCGTTTATGGATTTTTTGAAGGATTTGTTTGGGTTTATGTTGGCTAGAAAGAAATTCTGGCTAGCTCCCATGATTATTATTTTGCTTATTATAGGTGGTATTTTGGTGTTTGGAGGTAGTTCGGCGATTGCCCCATTTATTTATACTTTATTTTAATCTACCTATATACGTACCATGAAAAATAAGTATCAATCTCTATTAGTGATTGTAGTTGGCTTTTTAGTGTTTTTCTTTATTTTTAGAAGAGAAAGTTACGATTGGGGCTTTATGGCTTTCAAGAGAATATATTTTATAAATGCGGCTGTTATCATAGGTGTGCTGTCTTTGGTGTCGGATACATTCGCTAATCTACTTTTAAAGGGTTGGGAAGGTATAGCTCATGTACTCGGATACATTAATACAAAAATTATTATGTCTGCCATTTTCTTTTTGTTTCTAACACCCTTCGCATTGTTAAAAAAAATATTCTCTTCTAAATCTGATATGCATTTAAAGAATGATTCTCCAAGTGTTTTTGTAGAACGCAATCATGAATATAAGGCGTCGGATTTTGATAATATTTGGTAAGGTTTCAAAGGAGAAAGGAAATTTTGTTTATTATAACTTTCTCGCATTCTAGTTATCACGAAAATGTATTCCTCATAGCTACTTATAGCGTATATTTCGCTCATAGTTTTAATGTATTAAATATCTACAGTAGGAATTACATTTGTTTTAAAATGATGTATTAAAGTGTTTGTAAAAATGGCATGTGTCTCCCACCTGTTGAGAGTGTTTCAGAAGCGGTTTTACTTATTCGTAATCTATGATGAGCGAGGCCTAAAATATATCCACGACTGATTTCTGATATTTTTAAGCAATATTTCTTGCCAATTTCCCATATTTATATTATTTTAATTCAAAAAATGCCTTTATTTTTGTATTTACCTTACCTTTTCATCGTTTGAAAAGAACGTTTCTTGCTTTCTTCTATTTGGGATTGGTTTCAGTATTACCTACGGTAGCACAAGAAGTACTATGGGCAAAAAAGGTTTTAGAGAAATCTTCGGAATCGGTTGATCTTCAGTATTCTCCCAAGCACAGGGCTATGCAAATTTTGGGGAAACCCAATGTCTTACCCCAAACCGTTTCTTCTCCCTGTAGTTGGAGACCTACAGGTACTGGCTATGGTGAAGATTATATAAAAGTGGGTTTTGAAAAGGCTATACGTGTCCGCCAAATAGTTATTTGTGAGAACCAAAACCCAGGGGCAGTTGGTCGGATATTTGGATACACTACGGACAATCAAGAGATTTTGTTATTTGAAAACAAGGATTCTGCTCCTAGGATAAGTGGTAGAACATGGAATATCATCATTCCTGAAACGCAAAGGGAGATAGCTTCCCTCAAACTTTTAATAGTACATTCCATATCCAAAGGTGTAAAGGAGTACGATGCTGTAGGGATTTCATCTTCTGAGCAGCCCTTTGTAGCTAGGATAAATAATGCCATGAATTTGCCCAAAGATCTAAAAAGAGAAAATTTGGGTTCTAACATAAACTCTCGGTTTGGTGAAGTGGCTCCATTAGTGACTCCAGATGGGAAAAATCTGTACTTTACAAGGCTAAATCACCCAGGCAATATATTTGAAAAAGTAAAAGGGAAAGATAAGGTTGCCGTTATTAAACAAGATATTTGGCAGTCAACCATCCAAAAAGATGGGACTTGGGAGTTTGCCTTTAATTTGGGAGATCCCATAAATAACTTGGAAGAGAATGCTGCTGCTACGCTTTCTGCTGATGGGAAGAGTTTATACGTGCTAAATTTGTACCTTTCAGGTGGTAGAAATGCCCAGGGCTTATCCAAGGCAACTCAGAAAAACAAGAAATGGCAAATGCCAACAAAAGTGCAAATCAATGATTTTCAGGCACTAGAAGAAGTTGATGTTAGAAGAGGTACCTCTAAAACAACTACCGAGTTCTCTATTTCAACAGATGAAAAAGTGCTCGTCATGGGACTGAAACGAATTGAGAGTCTTGGCGACAGGGACCTCTATGTGTCCTTTAAAATAGGTACTGATACGTATTCTAAGCCACTTAGCTTAGGCCCGATCATCAATTCTGCTGCTAATGAAGGGTCTCCATTTTTAGCAGCCGATGGTAAGACTCTGTATTTCAATTCTTTAGGGCATCCTGGGTATGGAGATGCTGACTTATTCGTCACACAGCGATTGGACGAAACATGGACTAATTGGTCGGATCCAATAAACTTGGGACCAGTAATAAATTCTCCAGAATGGGACGGCTACATCAGTATTCCGGCGTCTGGAGAGTATGCTTACTTTAGTTCCACAAAAGATAGCCAAGGGTCAGATGATATTTTTAGGGTTAAATTGTTCCCGACTGTAAAGCCTAAACCTGTAATATTGTACGATGTTACGTTTAAAGATAAAACGGCTAAGGCTCTTCAGCCTGACTTTGAATTAGTGCAAATACCTATCAAAGCCGACACAGGTTGGAAATATACACCCCTTTTGTATTCTTTAGATGAAGAAAGTAAAGTATATAAAATCATCTTGAGTCCTGGTGATATATACGAAATAAGAGCGAAGCTAGATGGATATGAATCTATAACGCATAGAATTGATCTTCAAAAAGAGAAATCCTACAAGGAAGCGAAGGTGGTATTGGAGATGATCTCAAACGAGAAAAAAAGCGAAATTACTACCATGGTAGAAGGAGAGAAGATAGTTTTGCGTAAATTGCTATTTGAACAAGGTAAATCAACGATAAAAGAGGAATCCTTTACAGAATTAAATATCATCAAAAAAATGATGGTAGAAAACCAAAAAATGGAGATTCTGCTTGAGGGACACTCAGACAATCAGGGTGATGCAGCTAAAAATATAAAACTTGCGGAAGATAGAGTCAATGAGGTTAAAAAATTTATTTTGAACGAAACGCAAATTGACCAGAAGAGAATCGTATTAAAATCTTGGGGGCCGTACAAGCCTTTGGTTACAAATCAAGATGAAGAATCTAGAAGTAAGAACCGACGTGTAGAGTTTACCATCTTAAAACTTTAAATTAAAATCAAAAAACTGCATGTCAGTAAAATTATTACTTGTATTACCTTGTTACAACGAAGAAGCTATTTTAAAACAATCCAACCAAACTTTACATTCTTTTTTTGAGCAATGGATAAACGGTGGAGTACTCTCAAATGAAAGTAGGATTTGTTATGTTAACGATGGTAGCAAGGATGCAACTTGGTCAATTATTGAAGACCTCTCCAAGAGCAGCCCTTGGATCACAGCTATTAAATTATCAAAGAATTTTGGTCACCAAAATGCAGTTTTAGCCGGTTTGTTTCAGTTTAAAAACGACTTCGATGCCTTCATATCTATAGATGCAGATTTGCAGGATGATCCGTCTGTGATTAAAGAAATGGTAGAGAAGTTTCGTTCTGGGGCTCATGTCGTGTATGGTGTACGTGATGATAGGACAACCGATAGTTTTTTTAAGAAAACAACAGCTGAAAGCTTTTATAAGCTTATGCTAAGTATGAAGATCCCAATTGTTTTTAACCATGCTGACTTTAGACTCATGAGTCAGACTGCTGTGCTTGAGCTTAGTCAATATCCTGAATATCAGATGTTTTTAAGAGGTGTGGTTCCCACTCTAGGGTTTGCATCTGAAAAAGTATTTTACAAAAGGCAAGAAAGAACAGCGGGAGAATCTAAGTATCCGCTGAGAAAAATGATATCCTTTGCTTGGGGTGGTATTACGTCATTTACTAACTATCCCATGCGATTGGTTCTTTGGTTCGGAATCCTAAACTTCTTCATTGCGATTCTAATGGGTGTGTATGTACTTGTGAGTAAAATAACAGGGAATGCACTATCTGGTTGGACATCCATTGTTTTACCTATGGCCTATTTTAGCGGTTGCACAATGGTAGCTATCGGTCTAATGGGAGAATACATAGGTCGTATTTTTGACGAAGTAAAAGCTCGTCCTCGGTATATTGTAGAAAAAGTCCTTGATAAATAGCATGAAAGTCGCTACCAGCTTTGGTTTTTGGATAGTGCTAGCAATAGCGGCTTGCCTTCGGCTTTATGAATTAGATGCTAGGGGTATCTATACCGATGAGTTTTTTAGCTTGCTAAACGCACACGGTATTTTTCCAAATGGGGGAAATCAGGAGCACGTTTTTTCGCAATCTACATTTACATCACAAGAATTTTGGAAAGAGCAACCCATACGATCGTATTTTGAGTCAATTGCTCATTCTGACTTTGGTACTCATATTGTTTACAATACATTTTTGCATTTTTGGATTAAAATGTTTGGAATCAGTGATTTTACTGTTCGTTTGCTTTCGGTCATTTTTAGTCTACTTTCCGTCTGGGCTGTTTATAAGATAGCCATTACGTACTTTAAATCCACTTCCGCTGCTTTGATTGCGGGTATGTGTACTGCAATCGACCCCTTCCATATTGCCCAAAGTCATATAGCAAGAAGTTATACACTTTCCTTTTTTTTAATGCTTTTGGCTACTTGGGTGTTTTTGCAAATTATGCAAAAGAAATCCTCTTGGAGATTGTTTACATTATATACTGTTTTGCTAGTCTTAGGCTTATTAAATCATTATCTAAACTTTTTAGTACCTCTGGCTCATGGTCTTGTTTTTGTCGTTTCTAAAACCTCTAAAAAGCATTGGATAGGTATGCTTGCCAGTGCGTCTGCTTGTTGTGTAGCCATGTTTTGTTGGTTTTCATATGGCGGTGGATATACGGCCTTGGGGTTTTTGAAAGATAAAAATATGAAGCAATTGGAGCTAGCTAAAAATGCTCATGAGGCTTCTGGAGTTCAGTTGACAACCCCAACTTTACTTGTAAAAAAAACCTTTGAGCTACTTTTTGATTCCAATTTAGTCAGTTTACAAGTCGTTCAAAGGTTAAATGGAATGAATATGGTGGGAATCAGCGTATGCATATTTTTACTTTTATTAGTGTCTCATATAGCCTTACAAAGAAGTAAAAGTTTATTGGCATATGGTACATTTCTTGGAGCCGTAATTTTAGTTACAATATTTAAGAATAACTTCTATGCTATTATAGCTATAAATGGTTTTTTGTTTGTTTTGTATTTCATAGTACTAGAGATAAAAAAGTATAAGGGGAATATTGAAAATGAGGCAAAAAAGCATCTCCTCATAATTTCTTTACTATTATTGATTTTGCCTATTTTGTTTGTTCTCTATGATGCATACAAAAACGGACATACAACAAGTTTAGCCAAACGATACATAGGAATATCAAGTACATTTTCTGTTTTCTTGGTCGGAGTGGGTATCCCATTGCTGGTTAATAATCTTAGATTTGGACTTTTTTGGGCTTTAATGGTGTGTTTGGGGCAATACAAGGTGGTAAAAAATGAGACAAGTCTTTATTTTGAAGATAAATCAGTAACTTACAATTGGTATGAATATCCAAGGGAGCCCAATCCATTCAAGAAAATTGCGGATTTGTCTCTGAAGTATCATCAAACAGGTGATACATTGCTTATCCCTGGTGGGTTTCAAAACATTTATGAAAAGAAATTTGGTGATAAGCCCAAGGCTACATATTTCGATGCTCAAAGAATAAATTTATATTTGCCTAAAGATTCTAAAATGCCTCAGTATATTGACCCATCAGAGAGGAATGTGGTTTATTTAAGGAAAAAAGATGGTACGAAATTTAAAATTTTTGATTTAGAAGAAACAAAATATAGATATTGAAGAATATTATAATTCTTATTCCTGTATATAATGACTGGGAGGTCTTGAAGTTACTTCTCCTAAAGATCAAGCAATTGTACAGTACGAAGTTTCCAGACCTGAAAGTACTTGCGATTGATGATTGTTCTAATGTCCCTTTTGTAGCTTCTGAATTTGCCGAGTTCCCTTTAGAGGTATTACATCTCAATTGTAATCTGAGCCATCAAAGAGCCATTGCGATTGGTTTGTCATACATTGCAAACGAACGCAAAGAATGTGAGTTTGTAGTAGTGATGGATTCCGATGGGGAAGATCAACCCGAGCACGTAGAAATTTTATTGGAAAAGGCAATTGCCGAACCTGGAAAAATTGTTTTTGCCCAGCGTAAAAAGCGTAATGAAGGTCTGGTTTTTCGAGTTTTTTATGTAGTCTACAAAATGTTGTTTAAAATGTTAACAGGCCAGGTTATTACGTTTGGAAACTTTTCAGTCATACCTGCCAATAAGCTCAAAAAGCTTTGCTTTGTATCAGAAATATGGAATAATTATCCAGGTGGAACTATGCGATCAAAGCTACCCATCGTATCTATACTTTTAGATAGAGGAAAACGTTTGGCAGGTGAATCGAAAATGAATTTCAATTCTCTTATCTTGCATGGAATGAGTGCAATATCTGTTTTTATGGAGCAAATGGCCGTTCGGATTCTTATCTTTATGGGTCTTATAATTTCAGGTTCTGTACTTGGGGCGATTGTTGTCCTTTATATGAAGTTTGGTTTGGATGCGGCTACTCCTGGCTGGGCCTCTACGGTATTGTCTACTTTTCTTACTATTTCGTTTTTGTGTTTTATTATAGCTTTGCTTATCTTGTTTTTAGTGCTGAGTACTCGTCGGTTTACGAGCTTTGTACCGTATGTTGGCTATAAGAATTATATCGATTCAGTAGATAAATAAGATGGATTTTAGAGAATATTTGATTTCTAAAAATATAGATCCAGAGCTTTTTCTGAAAGAGGATTCATCCGTTTTTAGTTTATGGGCCAAAGATTTTGAAGGTGTACACCCTGATAGTTTTACGATGAACAAAAAGTTTCTGATTAATAAAATTAGGAGGAAATATATGCGTATTCAGGAGAGTTAATTTTAAGGTTACATAAAAATAGTGTAACTTGCATTGACAAAAAAAGTAGATGAATTTTCCAGATAATTTAAAATATACCAAAGAGCACGAATGGATCCGTATGGTGGATGATTCTACTGCACTTATTGGTATCACTGATTTTGCTCAAAGTGAACTAGGAGATATAGTTTATGTTGAGATAGAAACGCTCGATCAAACGATTGATTCAGACGGAATTTTTGGTACTGTTGAGGCAGTAAAAACGGTTTCTGATCTATTTCTGCCTGTTAAAGGTACTATTATTGAGATCAATCCAAAACTTCAAGATGAACCTGAGCTTGTCAATAATGATCCATATGGTGACGGTTGGATGGTGAAAATACGGATTGATGGTTCTTTGGATTCGGATACATTGATGGATGCAGACTCCTATAAATCCTTAGTTGGGTATTGATTTCATGTCGATTAAAAGAAATATATATTGATAAAAAATTAGCCCAAAAGGGCTTTTTTTTTGAGATAAACCATAGTAAACGGTAAATAGATTTGTGTATGAATCTACGAATACAAAATTGTACGATCATAGAACCAGGTTCTCTTTTCAATGGCCAAAAACGAACTATTGAAATTGAGGACGGAATTGTGACACACATAGGTGAAGGTACAGGTAAAAAAGTAGACCAAGAAATAAATATTCCTAATCTACATATATCTCCTTCTTGGGTAGACACAGGTGTACATTACCAAGATCCGGGTAGAGAATCTTGGGAGTCTCTTCAGCAATTGGCTGAGGTTGCTTTAGCAGGGGGAGTGGGGCATATCATAGGATTTGCCAATACAAAACCCACAGTTCAAACCAAGAATTCTTTATCGTATTTCCAAAATTTTTCTCAGTCTAAGCCTACAAAATTTTGGAATTTAGCGGCTCTTACAAAAGATTGTGAAGGGGCAGAATTCACAGAGTGGCAAGACCTACATGTGCACGGAGCTATTGGATTCTCCGATGGGGACGCTATTATTAGGAATTCGGATATTCTTCTAAAAGCCATTCAATATGTAAGCCCTTTGGGCTCTCGGATTGTAATAAAGTCAGCGGATTATTATTTGTCCTATTTGGGTCAAATGCACGAGGGACTTCAAAGTATGTTGTTAGGCCTAAAAGGAATTCCTTCTGAATCTGAAGAATTGGGCTTGCTTCGTGATCTCAAAATACTAGAATATGCCGGGGTATCTTCGAAGCACTCTGTATTGCATTTTTCATCTATTAGCACGAAACAAGGGGTAGCGTTGATTCGAAAAGTGAAACAAGATGGACTTCCTATATCTGCTGACGTATCGGTGATGAATCTTATGTATACAGATAAGGATATAGAAACCTTCGATACAAATTTTAAACTTTGGCCTCCTCTTAGATCGGAAGAAGATAGGCAAGCTTTGTTATTGGGTATACAAGATGGAACGATAGATATCATAAAGTCGGATCATCATGCAATAGATGCAGAACACAAAGAATTAGAATTTGATATGGCAGAATTTGGATCTTTAGGGACACAGACTCTGTTTTCTATGCTTGTAAACTCTGGACTTGATCTAAACACCATCATTGATAAGATAGCCGTACAGCCCAGATTGGTTTTCGGTCTGCAACCAGTTGGTATTCAAGTAGGCCAAAAAGCGGACTTTACGCTTTTTGATCCAAATCTTGAATATGTTTTTACAGAGATGGAAAACAAATCGGGAGCAAAAAATACGGGATTGTTTGATCAAAACCTCAAAGGTAAAGCCTTGGGATTGGTTTCTGGAACCTTATTAGCAGTATGAGAAAACACATTATTCGATATGGGGTTCGGTTTGGAAGTATATCTGGTATGGTTTGCTTTATGTTTTTTTTACTGATGTATTCCGTTAATCCCGTCAATGCCTTTAAGTTTATTCGAGCGGATTTGGGTCTTCAAGGTATCCTGATTTGGGCGAGTATATGGTATTTCAAAAGAAACAATGGCGGTGAATTGCATTTTTATCATGGGTTTTCTATTGGATTTATTACCAATATAGTAGGTGCTCTTGTATGTGGGTTTTTGTTGTTCGTACTATTCGAATTCGTTAATCCAGAAGGGTTTCTAAATTACATAAAGTATAATTTAAGCGTTCTGGAAGCTGGGAAAGCAGACCTCGAAAAGTTTTGGAATGCTCAAAATTTTAAAAATGCATTAGAAGCAAATCGGAATACTCGACCCCATGTTTTTATTTTGGATCAATTGGGTTTTAAGCAACTATTGATTCCTGTTATTACACTTGTAACCTTGGCATTACGCAAAGTTTAGGTATGGAAAAAGTTTCTACTGCACGAATTGCCCTCAAATGGGGACTTATTTTAGGTGCTATATCGATTGTATTATCTACTTTATTGTTTATTTCAGATTTATGGGAAACGTCCATACTGGGTGTTTTGGCTTGTGGAGGTACGATCTCATTTGGACTATATTTTGCTTTAAAAGAGTTTAAAAATTTAAATCAAAATAAACTTGCTTTCAATCAAATAATGGGGCTTGGGTTGCTGATGTCACTAACTTGGGGGCTGGTTTTAAATAGTTTCGATATGGTGTATTCCAATTTTATTGATCCTACCATCACTGAGCGAAGAATAGAGATTAATGCTATTCACATGCAAGAAAATGGCGAATCGAAAGCCAAAATCGAAGAAAAAACTGTATTTTGGAAACGAATGTATAGTTCGGGTCAGTATTTTTTTTATTTAGTTCTTTTGACCGTTTTGTTATCCTTTATATTTATTTTAGTTTTCGCACTCATAATGCGAACAGATGGTAAATCTAATGTGTTGAAAATATGATTAGTATTTATAAAAAAGAGCTCCGGGTATTTTTTAACTCGATTATTGGCTATGTTGTGATAGGCGTGTTTTTAGGCTTAACAGGGCTGCTTTTTTGGGTATATCCTACCACCAATATTTTAGATTTTGGATATGCTGATATGTCTATGTTTTTTCAGCTTTGTCCGTACGTGTTTTTGTTTTTAATACCTGCAGTGACCATGAAGATGTTCTCGGAGGAGTTTCGTCTCGGTACTTTGGAGTTATTGCTTACTAAACCCATTTCTACTTTTCAATTGGTATCTGGGAAGTTTTTTGCATCCTTGACTATCGTGGTGTTGGCATTGATTCCCACCTTGGTTTATTATTTCAGTCTGCATTCTTTAGGAAATCCTCAAGGGAATATTGACACGGCTTCGGTTATGGGTTCTTATTTGGGAACCGTCTTTTTAGCGGCCTCTTTTACGGCTTTGGGGATATTAGCCAGTACGCTTTTCTCAAACCAAATCGTGTCCTTTATCGTAGCGGCTTTGTTATGCTATACTGCCTATGATGGGATTCCTCAAGTGGCGGGACTTATGAGTAATTATACGGCTTATTTGATTTCTTTACTAGGTTTGTCCACACATTTCGAGTCTCTTAGCCGAGGTATGTTGGATAGCCGAGATATTGTGTTTTACATAAGTTTTTCAGCCCTCTTTTTGTTGTTAGCCGCCTTTGTTTTGAATAAAAGAAGGGAGGCAAAATAGTATCTACGAAATCGTAACTTAAGGTAAATCATCTACTTCAGGATGATGAAATCCTAGAATTGTACATCCATCTTTTTGAATGACTACATTGTCTTCTAGTCGAATCCCCCCTAGGTTTTCATATTTTGATAGCTTATCGAAATCAACATAGGCATGATTTGCTTTATCGCTTTTAAAGTTCTCAATTAGGTCAGGGATAAAATACATACCTGGTTCTACAGTAAGGGTCATACCTGTTTTTAGCTTTCGAGCGAGCCTCAAGGAACGAAGCCCCAACGCAGAACTTCTTTGTTGTTCCAGATCGTATCCAACCCAATTTTCGTTTAGGTTTTCCATATCGTGTACATCCAGTCCTATCATGTGGCCCAAGCCGTGCGGCATAAACATACCTGCGATTCCCTTTTCAATCAATTCCTCAGCGGGTACGTTTTTTACTAAACCTAGATTTTGAAGTCCAGAAAGCATAATTTTAGTACTTTCTATATGCATATCATAATAGGTAAGCCCTTCTTTTGCCGTTGCTTCAACATGTTTTTTCATTTTTTGTACGATCTCAAAGATCTCTTTTTGCTGTTGGGTATATGCACCAGACACAGACCAAGTCCGCGTTACATCACCTGCATACCCTGATATATGCTCTGCCCCAGCGTCTATAAGTATAAGATCGTCTTTGCTCAGTTCATTGGAATAAACATTATTGTGTAGATACTGACCATTTTTTGTGCAGATTATTTGATACGCCAGGTTAGCATGATGAGTCAAGGCTTTTTCATGTAGAATTGCCATAATCTCATATTCTTTTTTACCTTCAGTTATTTCTCTTTTGGCAGCAGCATGCATTTGCTTACTAATGTCTACAGCCGTGTGCATGAGCTCAATTTCTTGACTTTCTTTGATGCTTCGAATAGCTATGATGGCTTTGCAAAATTTTTCGCTGGCTTCACATAGGTGCATGGGTGTGTTGGTAAGTTCCGAAATCTGAACTTTGTTTTCGCCCCTATAGGCAGGTAGAAAATGCGTATTTTTATCTATATGATTTTCTAAGGCCGAATTGGGTTTTAAGACTTGTACACCTACAGCTTCACATAAAGAAGAGAGCGTAGGTTGAGAGCCCATCCAAATAGTATCATTCAGTGAATACTCATCTCCAAAAACGATTTCTGTATTGGTATCCACGTCGATGAGGGCAGCTAGATTGGGTCTGCTGATTCCGAAGAAATATAAGAAGCTACTATCTTGGCGAAATCTGTAGTGGTTGTCTCTGTAATTGATGGAGGATTCTTTGTTTCCCAAAAACAGGTATCTCCCAGAACCCAAAAGTTCTTTTAGCTTAGATCTTCTTTTTGTATAGGTTTCGGCTGAAAATAGAAACATAGCTAGGATACTTTTAATTCTTCTAATGCAAGGTGAGACATCAATCCACACCCTATTTCTAAAGCATCTTCGTCTATATCAAACGTAGGCGTGTGTACA
>JBOFGX010000247.1:0-18238 GCA_051649345.1 Leadbetterella sp.
TAAAATTATCTATACCCTTTTCAACTATTTTTGACTTTTTTATATTGCTAGAATGGGCTTTATAAGAAGCTAAAAAATTCCCTGTAACAGTTTCTTCTTTGCTGATATCAAGTATTATTTTACTTTCGCTGTGGTACAATGGATTGTTTTTTACATCTATAAATTTTACAATATCTTTTTGAATGATCAATCCTTTCGTGTTTTTGATGCGGTCAGGGAGTAGACCAAATTCTAAGTGTTTTTCACTAATATCATACAATTTGTAGCCTTCATCAGTCTTTGTTCTCACTATTAAATAGTTGAAGTCATTAACGTCTATCATCGTTGTATCTGGTGATTGAATATCCAATGTATTAGTCAATACAATTTGGGACTCTATTCCTAATTTATTCAAACAATAATATAGCATGCCGTTAATTTGGGCTGCATTGCCTGTTTTATCCTTATAAAGTCTGTCTAAATCTCCTACATTAATCCCATATCTACCATTAAACTCGATGGTTTTTTGGATTTCACGACTGATTAATTTTATTTTATCTAATTTACTTTTGGAATTATCTTTTGCAAGATTTTGGATGGTGTTATCAAAATAATCTTTCTTGAATCTCTGACTAGTCTTAAATTCTGTAAAATCTAGGTAATTCTTTAAAAATTCTTTGGGTGTTGAAAAGTCAATTTCCTTACCCCAATTATTTGTGTATTTGGATAAGTAAAAGCGTACGTTGACGATATCTTTATCCTTTGAGGTAGCATAGGGTTCTACTTTTCTTGCAGGTAAGTTTGAAGCTTCAAATTTTCCGAAATAACTGTTTCTATATACTCTTTCTTCAAATGTGAGAGCTTTATATTCTTCATTTACATAGCTAAGTTTTTCTTTGCCCTTGATGATTGTTTTAAACTTTAAAAAATCTGGAATTTCAAGACTGATACTACTATGCATCACTGGGAATTCGTCATTGAAAGTCCAAGTAGAAATAGCGAAGTTAGCTTGAACTGGCTTCAGCCGTTGATAGCTATATTCTATAATAGAGCCTTCTCTGACATTTAGTAGGTTTATTTTGTAAGTAAAATAATCGTCTGAAGTAAACTCCACATTGATATTATCTGCAGGCATTTCTTCTTTTACTAGTTTATTACCAATGAGGTTGTAAGTATATGCTTTGATATTTTTACACTCAGTAATCCATCCTCCGTATCTAGAGCATATAATATTTACATTAGATGAAGAAATGGCTGATTTTTTCAGTATTTTTTTTATTCCGTGGTAAGTGTAGACTTGTTTTTGAACTTTTCTTTCTTTTATATAGGTGATTTTAGCTTCGTCTTCAACTATGATAGCAGGGGATTCACTTTCTGGAATACTCTTGTATTGCTCTAAAGTAAATCCACCTAGAATATACTTTTTTTGTTGAGCGTTTGCTTTTAATCCTAGAATGATGAAAAGTATGATAATTTTTTTCATTTGTCTTCAATAATTTTCTTAAATAGGTAAAATGGGTATGTGTCTAAACTATATATAGAGTGGATTTACTTTGTAGAATGCCTATTCATTACAATAGTACAATAGATATTTAAACAGTTCATTTAATTTATTTTAAGTGGTAAAAGCATTGTTAAATTATAACATTCCTAGAATCAATTGAAATTAACTATTCCAAAATGTTGCCAAAATTGTTAAATTAGGATTATTTTTTATTTAAGCTAAATATTACGAATAAAAAAAAGAGTTACAATTTCTTGTAACTCCTTCTTCGTGGGCCCACCTGGGCTCGAACCAGGGACCACCTGATTATGAGTCAGGTGCTCTAACCAACTGAGCTATAGGCCCTTCTTCATTTACAGAATTGTAATCCTGTAAAATCGTTTGCAAAACTAGTTCAAATTGATTGAAATGGCAAATTTTTAATAGAAATTGATTCAGAAACAGAGAAAAATAATTTTGTTACTGAAAAATCTTGAAACATTTCAACCCATATAACTCGCATTATCTATCTAATCATAGTCAAGACTTAATATTCGCGGCTTATGGATGATTCCATGATAGTTTATAAACGTGAGCCTTGTTGACCAGAAATGACTTACTTCTAATACTACTCCTTTGTCCGATTATCTTTTACGATGAGAATATAGTCATTTTCTAGTTCTAAATATCCAAAATCATATACAAAGTAATAGGTGTTTTCTGTCTTAGTTTTTCGGAAATGTGTGATTTGCTGAAACTGAAAACCTTTCTTTAAAAGTGTGTTTTTGTGTGTTTTAATCTTGTCTTCCGCACAAATCTCTTCTAAGATACGTCGATTTTTCTTAAGGATATTGTTGATGTTACGTACAGTATTGTTCGCGTCGGCCTTAAGCTTATTATTGAAGTTATTGCGGCACATATCCGAGCAAAACTTCTTATCCGATCTGCCAAGAATCACGGTGCCACACTCTAAGCACACTTTGTCCATGCCGTTTTTTCTTCCAAATAACGAAAAAAAACGTGTTTTTTCAAAGGGAATATGAGAACTAATATGGAGTGACCTTTTTAGCCTTTGTGAAAAGGAGAGGTTATTTCGATTTTGGCACCGAGGTCATGTAGAAGCGTATACAATCCAAAGAAAGTTCTATTTATATACAAAGCGTGTTGAGATCCTCTGGCAGCGTTCGCATTTTTGAGCTCTTGTAAGGAGCTTACGTATTCGAAGTAACCATATACTTCATCCACATAGCCTTTTTGGCCAAAATCAAAACTTGTACTCGCAAATGGTCTCCCTAGCATCTCTATCATCTTATAAAAGATCTCAAAGAAAAAATCAACCTGTTTGGGCGTGTCTTGATCCAGAATAAACTCTAACTTTTTGAAAGTTCGCATCATTTTGTCCTTGTCATCTAGTATTTGCGGATCAATAAGTCCGAAGTAATCATCGTAAAAATCAGCAGGAATAACCTTGATGCATCCAAAGTCAAATATGCCCAATCTGCCGCTCGGCTCAAAAAGAAAGTTACCAGGATGAGGGTCAGCATGTACCATCCGCAAGCTATGTATTTGAAACTGATAAAAATCCCACAAAGCTTGTCCTATTTGGTTTCGAATACCTTGAGTAGGATTTGTAGCTAAAAAATCTTTAAAGTGTAGACCATCCACCCAAGACATGGTCAATATTCGATTAGAAGAGTACTGTGGGTAATACTTCGGAAAATATATATGTGGTATTTGAGAGCATTTTTCTGATATATAAAGAGACCGTTCCAGCTCAAGAGTATAATTGGCTTCCTCCATCATTTTGGATTCGACTTCTCCAAAGTAGCGTTCAATTTCTGAGTTATTAAGATTCAGAAGTTGAACTGCAAAGGGGCGGGCCATCTTTAGATCGGATTTGATACTATCAGCGACACCCGGGTATTGGATTTTTATGGCTAAATTATCTCCTTTAAGTTTTGCTTTGTGAACCTGCCCAATGGATGCGGCATTGGCAGCTTTTATATCGAAACTATCAAATATTTCAGAAGGGCTCTTTCCCAAACTTGTTTGGAACGTTTTTATCACCAAAGGACCCGACATGGGGGGGGCAGAATATTGAGCCATCGAAAACTTGTCTGTATAGGCTTTTGGCAGCATGTTTCTATCCATAGACATCATTTGTGCCATTTTGAGTGCACTTCCTTTAAGAGTACTCAGGGAGTTGTAAATGTCATTGGCATTGTCTTGGTGGAGTTCTTCTTTTGTAAGGGAGTCGTCAAACAAGCGTTTGCTATAGTATTTTATATAGTTGGCTCCTACTTTGCCTCCTGCTTTCAAAAACTCAGTCGCTCTGCTTAGCTTTCCTACGGGTATAGATTCTTGACCTTCCATTTATCTAGCGTTTTGATATAGAAATTTTCCTAGATCTAGTAAGCCATCGAGTGGGGTTTTCCCCATGAGATCTAGAGTTGTATTGACCGACTTTTCGATCAAGGAATCTGTTTTTTCAAATTGATTGCTCGTATCACGTATCCAAAACTCTACAATCGATAGGGTAAGTCTCCAGAGAAGTTCTGGGTATTGATTCGTAAGCTGACTAATCAGCCTAGATTCGATTTCTCTACTTTCCTGTCCTTCATAAATCAAACCTGAAAAATAGTCTTTTACATAATTTTTAGAGGAATATAAGCTGGAATTAGGCTTTAGTACCAGTGGTTTTTCCATGGATTTATAGCTAATCAAGACAAAGCTTCTTTGCTTTTTGAGAATCTCTATTAATCCAAAATGAAAGGTGAGTAATTTGTCTTTCACGCTAAAGCTGGCATACATTTCATCTTTTTGGAACTTAGAAATGGTCTGTTCGAAAAAACTTTTCCACACATATCCTAATACAGCTTCAAACGAGGAATAGCTATCATAAAATTCTTCCTCAGAGATTTTAATGGTTTTACAAAACTTGAATACAGAACTGGGCATCTCGCCATTTTCTAGTATATGTTCTACTAATTTTTCTGGGATGTTGATGTTTTTCTTAGTCATAAATGGATGAAATTATCGATGATGTAAAACGCATTGATTTTATAAAAACGGTAGGTACCTGAGTCTCCTCAATACCCAGCCAGTTGGCGTGTTCTGTACCCAATAGGATCCGACTTTGGCTTTTTAAATAGCTTAGCACCATAACATTATTAGTAAGAGAGCCTATTGCTTCAAATAAAGATTTTGTGAGTGTTTTGCCTGTTTCAGAGGCCCTGAATTCTTTATCGGCAATATGCTTGTCCATGTGCAAGGCTTTTGGGTAAGTATCAATACTATTTCCATCACATATTCCCATAAGTTTACCAATCGTGTACCAATGCTTCATAAAAGCTCTTTCATCAATCACATCTATGTGTACACCCATTTTTTTTAGGCCTTTTAGGATAATGTATGAAAAAGAAAGATTCGTACCAATCATATCTTCCTGATTGATCGGCAAGCCCCAATTCATATTCCATGACTTGGATTTCTGCAGGTGATTTCTCCATAAGGCATGCAAGAGACGAACCTTCAGTATTTTTTTCTGGGCCTTACCTGATATCCATGAGTCGTAGTCTAGTACACATTGGATAAATTCTCCCGTTTCCTTCAATCTTTTTTTCGTATCATCCACCATGCGTGTTGAATGTAGCAAAACACGAGCTCCATTTTCTGCTAAATAGCAATATGGTAGAGAGTAGCATGCAAGCATTAGACCGTAAACACTCTTATGTTTACTATAAAAATTACAAGCTCTTGTCAGATTTTTTTTATCCAGTGAAACAGCTTTTTGCTCTTTACAAATAAACGTTTCAAAGAGCTCAGTATTCATTTGTGACTTGTTTTCATCAAAAATTAAATATGAGATAATATCGGGAATGGGGTAATTAAGCAATAATACACTTTCTATGCATCTATCTGCTTCAGGATCACCTTGTAAACGTCTGTTTTGTACTTGATTGTTAGTCACGTATTTCTAACCTTATGGTTAAGAGATTTGTTTAGAAAATAAAAAGGAATTAAAGGTGTCCCCTGTATAAAATGGTCAGACTAAATCGAGGAGGTTGTTGATTTGTATTTTTTTTGAACTAAGAAAACCTTCTCCGTAAGCAACTCCTATCTTATGTCCCATTTCTTTACTCCTTGCTTCTACAAACTCAATAAATTCTGTAGAGGAAATGTAGCTGCTGGGTTCAGAATTGTTGGGGTCATAGAATTGACTTTTAAACGCTCTGATGGAATTGATTTTCGTAGACCAATATGCACTAATGTCTACCACGAAGTCGGGTTCTATATATCTATCTTGAATGTATTGAAAAACATGCTCAGGTCTGAATTCTGATTGCAAAATATTGTTTTCGTCTACAGTTTCTATCTTGCGAAGACCCGCGTAAAAACAAGCTTCAATAGCTAGGCTTCCAGCCCTTCCGTGATCGGGATGTCTGTCATGAGGGGCATTGCAAAGGACTACTTTGGGTCTATATTTTCTGATTTTTTGTATTAATATTCTTTGATGATCTTCATCGTTTTTGAAAAAACCATCTTTGAATCCAAGATTTTCTCTATAATCTAAGCCTAGTATTTGGGCAGAGGCTTGAGATTCTTCTAACCGGATCTCTGGAGTGCCTCGTGTACCTAATTCACCGCGGGTGAAGTCTATAAGAGCAATTTTATGACCGAGTGCTTTGTGTTTGGCAATTGTTCCCGAGCAGCCTAGCTCTGCATCGTCTGGATGCACTGCAAAAACCAAGATATCTACCATATATTATTTTATCCGTAGTCTTTGGCCTACTACAAGTTTTTTACTGGAGTTTATAAGATTCAATTCACAAAGTTTCGCTACTGACACATTAAAATTGCGTGAGATTTCGTACAATGTATCTTTGGCTCTAACGGTATACCATATTTTTCTCTCCATTTCTACAGGCAATTCTTCCTCTTCATCGTCAATGTATTCTACTTCAGATCCTTCATCGGGTGAAAACTTGAGATCACTTACACTTTCTGAAGTTGGAGTCTCTTTCGAAACATTGTAGGGTTTGGACACTCTACCTGTGGCCCATCCGAAGATAGAAGGTTCCAAAAGGAATTCCGTGCTTCGGATCTCCATAGGATTGTTTTTGAAATTGTATATGTGTGAAGGATCAAACTGGTTTCCTTCGTACCGAGTTTCAAAATGCAAATGAGAACCAAAACTTCGGCCGGTGTTTCCACCTTTACCAATTTCTTCTCCTGCTTTTACTATGGTATTTACATCAAAATTGATCGAATTAAGGTGACCATATAGGGTTTCTAATCCATTGTAATGTCGAATGAGCACAGTTCTACCATAACCATTTTGTGTTCCTGCTATACGAATTACACCGTCAAAAGCGGCATATACAGGATCACCTGTTTGAAGGTCCAAATCTACCCCTTTATGCCATCTACCCCCTCTCCATTTAAACGCAGAAGTGAGGGAAGACTGACCTACCATGGGTGCCCATTTACGTCCTTCCTCATCATTGTATAATTTAATGGGGATGGATTGGTTGAAAGACTTGGGGTCTATGTGATAGGGATCCAGATTTCGTGTATCCCAAACCACAAAATAGGGGGCTACCTGCACAAAATTCTCCGAGCCTTCAAAACGTGCAAAGTCCTCTACTTCTATCACGAGCAATTCACCGTCGTCAATAGAGCTTGTATCGTCATGTACGTTTTCACTAATCGATCTAATGGGCTCAATCTTTATACCAGAAGGCACGTCCTTAGAGCTAAGAAAGTCCTCCATATTATTTTTAGGCTTGGACTGTTCCGATGTAAATGGCAGCTTAGGCGAATCCTCAAAAATATCCTCAAATTCTTCATCTTCTTTTTGGGGAGGATTATTTTTTTTGGGTGGAGTAGGATTATTTTTTTTAGGATTATTATTGATTTTAGGAGTATTTACATTTTTTCCTAACTCTCCCGATCCCTTTTGGGAACGAGCTTGGTAGCTTATGGAAATTATAAGCAGGATTAATAAATAAGCACGATTTATAGACATAAAAATAGTTCCTGTTTAAAAGGTAGTATTTCTAAAACGATGCAATTTACAAAATCTTATGGCTAACATCGATGAAAATACTATTTTTTGAACATTACATGTTCTATGAATTAGACAAATACAAGATATCTTGTATTTTTTTGAAGGAAATTTCAAAATTGAATTTTTCCTGAACTAAATCAAATGCTTTCTTACCTAAACGATTTTTTTCGTCGGGGTTTTCAGATAAAAAACTTAGTTTATTGCTTATTTCATTCGTATCCAAGAAGTCTACTGCCATCGCGGCGTTCTCGTTTTCAAACTCATCAATACCTCCTGTATTCTTAAATCCTACTGTTGGTATTTTGCATAAACTCGCCTCTATCGTTACTAAAGGAAACGGGTCTTCTCGTGAGCTTAGCAAAAATATATCACAGGCATTAAGAATCTCCACGGCCCTATCCGTAGGACTTAGTATTTTATAGTTTTCAATTCCTAATTTCTTAAAGTCAAAAATCAGCTGACTACCCATGACACTATCAGGGCTGATTCCTACACACACAAAATAGATATTTTTAGTCTTGGAATTAGTTTGAAGAATGATTTGTGGAAGAATATCATGTCCTTTTCTCCAATCGGCATTACCTACAATACAGACCAAAGTTTTATCCGAAGGAAGGTCATATTTATGTCTTGTTTCTTGTTTGGAAGATTTAGAAATCCTATCCAAAATTTCTTCATTTTGAACAAATGAATGAACCAAGTAATTGGGCTTATTTACAGATGATAAATTCTCCAGTACAGATTTTGAACATGAGATAATACAATCAGAAGTTTCTAAAAGCTCTTTCCAATTGTTAGGGCCGTATTGTTGAATAGAATAACTTAATTCATGTATATGCACAAAGGTTTTTGCTAAAAAACACGCTTTAATTTGCGGCAGTAAGTCAATACTAGCGATTGTATTGACATATACAAGATCAAATTGATACTTCAGTTTTAAGACTTCCCAAGCGGATTTAGGTTTTGAGAATAATCCAATTGATGGTATCGGTTTATCTAAATAATAGGTTTCAAAATTTGCTTCAAATTCGTCTTTTAAGCTACCCCAAGAGTTTTTAACAAGGAGAATCACTGTATTGCCTTCAGACTTTAGTCGCTTCATGATGCTCAATATAAACAGCTGAGCTCCAGCACGATTTACGTCGTGACTTACGAAGAGGATAAACTTATGCAGTGGCACGGTTGACTATGTCTATGGTTTTTTCTATTATCGAATCTTCCAAGTCTGGATAAAGAGGCAAAGAAATCACGCGGTTGGATATAGATTCACTGTTAGGACAAGAATAGTTCTTTTCAAGATAGGGTAGTGTATTGAGGCTGGGATAAAAATATCTTCTTGGATAAATGTTCTCGCTATTCAATGCATTTATAATCTCAAGACATGTTTTTTCAGAGTTGAGAATAATAGGATAGTAGGCAAAGTTATGTGAAATATCAGAAGATATTTCTGTGGGTTTGACACAATTAACCCACTTCAACCCTTGATCATATTTTCTAGTAACGGTTTTTCGGCCTTCGATTATTTTAGGTAAGTACCCTAGGTTTACCAAACCCATGGCAGCATGAAACTCGGAGTTTTTGCCATTGATTCCACTTAGATAGTACTCATCCTGAATATGACCGAAGCTTCGCATAAGTCGAATTTTCTTATCCAAATCTAAACTATTACAGACAATAGAGCCTCCTTCAATAGTATGGAAAACTTTGGTTGCATGAAAACTACACGTGGACACATCGCCATATGCAAGCAGGGACTTACCTTTGTAGTCAACGCCAAATGCATGAGCAGCATCGTAAATAACTTTCAAATTGTGTTTTTTGGCTATCTGCTCTATTTTTTCGACTTGGCAAGGATTACCATATACATGGGTTGCCAAAATAGCAGTTGTGTCTGCTTGTATTGCCGCCTCTATTTTATCGGGATCAATATTAAGATCATCCGGGAGTATGTCTACAAAAACTGGTTTTATTCCTTCCCAAATCAAAGAGGTAGTAGTGGCACAGTATGAAAAAGGTGTAGTGATTACGGATCCTTTTATATCCATAGCTTTCAAAGCTATCTGTATAGCTACAGTGCCATTATTAATATAACTTAAATACGGATTTTGAATATAGTCTTGGAGTTTTTTTTCTAATTCAATGACAAGAGGGCCATTGTTGGTCAGTATACCACTATCCCAAATTCTACTCAATTGAGCAAAATACTCTTCTTTGGGGGGTAAAAAGGACTTGGTAACATTAACTCGACTCAATTGCAACTAAATAAACTCAAATGTAGCAGAAATAAAATTAACTAGCAATGCTTAACCCTACTTTTCAAACTCCAGTTGGGAGGATACCACATGTAACATTTTGGGTCGAATAGCACCGGGCCATTTTCCATACCATTCTGTACCTTCTCTATGATCAAGTAAATCGAACGCTAGGGCTTCTTCAAAGTAAAACACGGGAGCAAGTCTATCTCGTACGATCATGATAGAGAAAAAGTAAGACCCATCGTTTAGGAAATCTCCTGGTATCTCACAGCTAGACTTGATCAATCCTTTTTTGTAAAATTTGGCATCATCACCAATATTGAATATACACTCGCCCGTCATGGAGTATAAAAAGATACTTACGTTGAGTTCAGCATCGTCTTTTTGGTTCCAATATTCTACCGAAACTCGAAGGGATGTTTGTGTAGTAAAATTGCCATTCACAAGCTCTGAAGTAGGCTCTAATTGCAAGGATTTTATACGTACAAACTCTTTTCCAGGTGCCGAATCAATTGAATCCCAGCTTTGGGATAGTTGGAACTTAGATACGTTTTTAATATACGTGGCTATAGTATCATCTATAGTTCCGAATTTTTTTAATTGTCCATTTTGAAGAAAAGCTCCTTTATTGCAGAGACCTTGAACAGCCGTGAGATTATGACTTACAAACAATAAGGTACGACCACTATTGGATACGTCTTTCATTTTGCCGATACTCTTTTTTTGGAAATCGGCATCACCAACAGCCAAAACTTCATCTACGACTAGGATTTCAGGTTCTAAATGTGCGGCAATTGCGAAACCTAATCGCACATACATACCCGAAGAATACCGTTTTACAGGCGTGTCTATGAATCGTTCAATACCTGCAAAATCCACAATGGCATCAAAGTGCTGTTGAATTTCGGCCTTTTTCATTCCTAGAATGGCACCATTTAAGAATATATTTTCTCTTCCTGTAAGCTCAGGATGAAAACCCGTACCTACTTCCAGAAGGCTGGCCATACGCCCTTTGATTTTTACACTCCCTGTAGTAGGTTCAGTGATTTGACTTAAGACTTTCAATAGGGTAGATTTGCCTGCACCATTGGAGCCAATCAAACCTAGACGATCTCCTTGTTCTAAGGAAAAGCTTACGTCTTTTAAAGCCCAAAAATCCTCTTTTTTTGTATTACTAGATTCATTTTTTCCTAGAATGTTTTTAGCAAATTTTGTAAGAACCCCACGAAAATCTTCACTTTGCCCCCCGTTTCGGTTCAAAATATACTTCTTCGAAATATTTTCAATCTCAAGAACTTTCATAGCGAATTATATATGATCTACGAAAGAATTTTCGTGTTTTCTAAAAAATAAAATGGCTGCAATACTAAATATAAACGTAGAAAAAAGCAAGGGAGTAAAGCTGTCCCAATTGAAGGGTACTGTATCTCCAAGCATACACCATCGCATAAGATCAATGAGCCCCGTTACGGGATTGAAGCAATACAGTTTGTACTGCCAAGCATGCGTACTAAAATTTCTAA
Organism: Leadbetterella sp.; assembly: GCA_051649345.1. Lineage (GTDB taxonomy): Bacteria > Bacteroidota > Bacteroidia > Cytophagales > Spirosomataceae > Leadbetterella. The sequence continues at coordinate 11,311 of JBOFGX010000247.1, forward strand.
CATTATCAGTTAAATATCCAACAGGTGAAATAAAGTATCCAAACTGCACAATGAAGGGGACAATCTGACCAATATCTCTAAATTTTACATTCAAAACAGCAGCAATGAGTCCTAATCCAAAAACATTCAAAAAAGTAATAGCTAATACTACAGGTACAAGTACTATTTTTATGTCAGGAATGAACTGGTAATACATAGCAAGTATCACAAACAAAACGAGTGCTACTAATACATCCACAAAACCAAGTAAAGTCGTAGATAGAGGAATGATCACCCGCGGGAAATACACTTTGGTTATAAGATTAGCATTATTAACTAAACTCTGTGAAAGAGAAACGAGTGTTTGTGAGAAGAAAAGCCAGATAATCACTCCTGGTAACACGACCAACGTAAATGGTATGATAGTATGCTGCTCGATTTTACCAATTTTACCAAATGCAAATGCCATCACAAGTGTGGTAACCAAGGGACGCACAGCACTCCACGCTACACCCAGTACCGTTTGCTTGTACTTGACTATGACATCTCGAGTAGCAAGAATCCAAAGAAGCTCTCTTGCCTCCCAAATCTCTCGTATGTAAATGCCAAAGGGTTTACCGGATGTAATAGTTCTTTCTTTATGTTCCATAAATGTAGAAAAAACTAATTTGCAGGGGATTCATTAAATTTCAAATAGGTTCTCCAAAGAGAGAGAACCAATAAGGCCACGGCAAAACAAATCAAACCGCTAATGCGAATACTAATCCCTGTTTTCTCATATTGCGTAAGAGGAAGTCGTACTGGCTCAAGTAAAGTAAATATTGGGGTTTGTTCGTTCATCATTCTGTACAATGCCTCTACATTTGCTTGCTGTGTATAATACTGATTAGAAATAAACGAAATATCTCTGTTTAACTGCTGCTCTTTCATTTTACCAGCAGGATCCACAACATTTGGGTTATCAAAAGCTACTCGAGCGAGTCTAGAATCTTTATTTTTTAATATATAGGATAGGCTATCCAATCTATTTTCTTGGTGTTTCAACATAACGACTGTTTTACTGATCTTCATGTTTTTATAAAATTCTTCGGAAACACTGTATATCAACTCTATCCAAAGTTTGGTAAGCTGCTCATTGGTTGTACTGCCATGTATGTAAAAAAGACTGGATTTTTCCTTTTGTTCAACACGTGTGTCTTCAAAAAGCTTATTATATACATCTGCAATGATTAAGTTTTCTTCAGCTGTAAAATCTTTGGGGTCTTTTTTCTTAAAATTGTATTCGCCATAATACGAAGCAGGAGAATAGAATGTAGGTCCCCATTCTTTTCGTTTTATATTACTGCTGTCAATGTAAATATTAATGAAAAGATCCTTGCGGTTTCCTAGCTTCACTTCTTTCATGAAAGCTGTTTGATATACACTTAGAGACCCTACAATGGACATAAAATTGGAGTAGCCCAAAAGATCATCACCGCCTACACTAGGAGCACCTAAGCCCATGCTAGAAGCCAATCCCATTAACGCTCCGCCACCGCCACCTTTGCCACCTAAATCTGCATGGAATGTAAGCTGTCCTGAATATTTTTTTTCATCTTCAAAAACAGATTTCGTAATAAGGTCAAAACAAGTCCCAATCAAAAGTGCTATAAAAAGGATTTGCCATTTGCTGCTTATAAATTTGATATATTGAATCAAAGACCTGAAAAACTCTTGAGTTTCCAGCTGATTTTGGCCTATGGGACTGTTTGAGTTAGTAGAATTCATTATCTGTCTTTATTCAATTGGAGTATTGTAATAATAGTAACTAAGCCAGAGAGAGCACCCACAACAGTTGTAATAATACCACTGGCTTGTGCCAACTGAGTGCCTACGTTTTCTTGTTTAGAAGGAACAATAATTTCGCTACCCGGTTGAACCTTGGGGTAGATACGAATAAAGAATAAGGAACGTGTTCTATCTACTGATCCGTTTGGATAGATAATAAATGACTTATTTGAAGCCGATTTCTTCGTAAACCCTCCAGAGCTAGAAATATAATCTGAAAATTTCAAGTTGGGATTATACTTTACAGAGGTAGGGTATAGGATTTCTCCTTGTACACGCACGGTTTGTAACTTTTTTGGTATGAAGATTTCATCTCCATTTAGCAATAATAAATCTTCATTTGAGCCTGGCGATTTAATTATACTTTCGAGGTCAATACCCACAGACTCAATTATTGTGTTTTTTAAGGTTTTTTCGTTTTCTGTTTTATTGATATCGGTTTCGATGGGATCTCCGTTTTCATCCAATTCTACATCTGCATCATTCAAAGGTTTTACCTTTTTGATTTTAGTATTTAAATTTAGATTAGTAATTAACTCCTCTCGCTGTTCTTTTTGATAATCGGATAGAAGCGATTTTCGAACAAGTGTGGCACCCTTTGAGTAAGACTGTGGCGTAAGACCACCAGCTCTGCTGATGATGTCAGAAATTTTTTCGTCTTTGAATTTCAACCCATATTTACCAGGATATAGAACTTCACCTCTAAGAATGACAAAATTTTGCTTTTCATAGTTGGGTGACGTACGAATAAAAACCTCATCATAGGGCTCTAGAATTTGCTTTTCTCTTTCATTCTGATTGGTTTTGATTCGTAAATCTTGATCAATTTCAAAGGAAATTACATCTGAAATTTGGGCGTCTACTTGTTTAACATCCACATTCTTTTTTCTCCGAACTATTTCTACTTTTGATAGAGATGCGGCTTCCGTAAGGCCTCCTACCTTTACTATCAAGTCTTGAATCGTCATGTTTTTTATATACGGAATCTGAACGCCCTCAATCGCATCCAAGTTGTTAATCGCTCCTTGAATTCGTATGTAGGATTCCTCTGTAAGGTCAAACATACTTGGAACCATAATTTTATCTCTTTTTATAAGCGAGATATCGGAGGATTTTCCGGATATTATGTCTTCATAGTTTATAGAAATATTCGAAATCGAAAGATCATCATTTGTACGAATGATATTTAATCTACCTTGTAAAGACTCCTCTCTTAAACCTTGAGCCGATTGTATCAATTTCGAAAGCGTAGGATTAGATTCTAAAGCATAATCTCCAGGTCTGAAAACAGCCCCTTGAATACTTACTTGATTTTCGATTCTATTCAAGATTTTGTCAATATATATGGAGTCTCCTGTTTGCACAAATGTATTTCTAAGATCTTCTTGCTTTACATCGATGATTTTTTTGTCATTGCTATTGTTTCTGTATAGCTTAACTAAATCTTTGTAGGCATATTGATCAAAACCGCCCGCATAGCTCAAGGCATCTTGTAGTTTTTCTGAAGAGGTGATTTCAAAAAGTCCAACTCTTTTCGTACTACCGTCTATTGCAATACGATTGACATAAGGCCCTACAAAAATTATGTCTTGATCTTTAAGAAGCATATCACCTCTGGAGAATCCTTTGGTAATCACATCATAGAGGTCTAAGGTGGATACAATTTTATTGTTTCGGATAAGTTTAATATCTCTGTATGTTCCGATTTCGTTAGGTCCACCGCATATATACATAGCGTTCAAGAAACTTGTAAATGTATTGACCGTATATGTGCCTGGTGCGATAACTTCACCGTTGATTTTAACTTTTATATTCCTAAATCCTGAAAGAGAAATTTTTAGAAAAGTATTTGCGGGGGATCCTCCGCCTCCATTCAGGCCAAGAAATACTTTAGAAAAGGAGTTTTTGATTTTATTTTCTGCTTCTTCTTTATTTAAGCCTGAAACTGTAACAGGCCCAGCCTTATCCAGAACTATGAAGCCGTCAGAATTAACTTTTGAAACTTGTCTAAATTGCGAATATCCGTAAACATCTATTGTAATTTCATCACCTGGCCCCAGAACATAATTATTAGGGGTGGAGATGTTGGTTTGAGCACCAATTTCAACTTTGGTATTGTTGAAAATCGAACTTCCAAAAATCCGCTTTATAAGTTTAGATTTTGCTACATCCGCTTCTATCTCAGCTTCTTTTTTTAGTCGTCCTTCTTCTTCAGCCTCTATTGCTCTGGCATCCTCTGGACGCATATTGAGGTCCCGTGTATCGGTTTCTGATTTACCCGTAGTTTTTCGAATTGGGTTCTTCCGATTGTTGGTTTTAGAACGTATTTCAGGGTTTTCAGAACTTATTTGTCTTGTACCATTTTGTGTTCCTGTTCCTGATTGAGCGTATAGGTTTTGTGTAAGGAGAAATGAAAGAAAAATAAAAAAAAACGAGTTTATTATTATATTGGACTTCCTATAGTTGGGAAATTTCATAGAATCTTTATTTTTGCCAATTATTTATTTGCTAACGCAAAAATAACGAATGAATGCTCTATTATTTGACACATTTGTTAAAAATAAGTGAATCTTTACTTTTTTTCATTATTTCTAAATTTCATTTTTTGAAATGGCAGAGGAGTCTACAGTAAAATATGATGAGGATAGTATCCGGTCTTTAGATTGGAAAGAGCATATCCGTTTACGTCCCGGTATGTACATCGGAAAATTGGGTGATGGCTCTTCTCCTGATGATGGTATTTACGTGTTATTAAAAGAAGTCATCGATAATTGTATTGATGAGTTTGCCATGGGACATGGTAAAGGAGTAGACATTAGTATTGATGAGGGGCGGGTGAGTGTTCGAGATTACGGACGGGGTATCCCCTTAGGTAAAGTAGTAGATGTAGTTTCAAAAATTAATACAGGGGCTAAATACGACAGCAAAGCCTTTCAAAAATCAGTAGGATTGAATGGTGTCGGAACTAAAGCCGTTAACGCACTTTCTTCGTATTTTGAAGTAAGAGCGTATAGGGAAGGAGAAACAGCTGGTGCCAAATTTGAAAAAGGAGAATTAACTGAGAAAACAGAAATTACTCCTACCACTGAAAAAAATGGCACGTACGTATTGTTTGAGCCTGATCCTACAGTTTTTAAGAATTACCATTATATTCCACAGTATGTAGAAAACATGATATGGAATTATTGCTATCTCAATGCTGGGATGGTAGTAACTTTCAATCGGAAACGTTATGTGTCGCAAAACGGTCTTTTGGATTTATTGACCCGCAAAACGGATGAGTCGGTATTGAGGTATAACATTATACATTTGAAAGGCGAAGATATTGAGATTGCACTTACACATGGTAATCAATACGGTGAAGAGTATTACTCTTTCGTAAACGGTCAAAATACGACACAAGGAGGTACACATTTATCGGCTTTTAAGGAAGCAATCGTCAAGACGATTCGGGATCATTATGGCAAAGATTATGCTCCAGAAGATATCCGTCAATCGGTTATAGGTGCAGTTGCGGTTCGAATTCAAGAGCCTGTTTTTGAGTCACAAACAAAAACTAAACTGGGCTCAACCAATATCTCCTTAGAAGATGGGGCCCCAACGGTTCGGACCTTTGTCAATGATTTTATAAAGGAAAAACTGGATAACTATTTACATATACATCAAGATGTAAAAGATGCTCTAAAAAAGAGAATTGAGCAATCTGAAAGGGAACGTAAAGAACTCGCGGGTGTAAAGAAAATCGCCAATGAAAGAGCCAAAAAAGCCAATCTTCACAATAAGAAACTGAGAGATTGTAAGTATCACCTGACAGATGAAAAATACGAAGGAAGGCTAGATACCATGTTGTTCATTACAGAAGGTGATTCAGCATCAGGCTCTATTACAAAGGCAAGGAATCCTGAAACACAGGCGGTTTTTAGTTTAAGAGGTAAGCCCTTAAACTGCTTTGGATTGAGCAAAAAAGTAGTGTACGAGAACGAGGAGTTTAACTTGCTTCAGCATGCACTAGATATCGAGAACGGTATTGATGATCTTCGGTATAGCCAAATTATTTTAGCCACGGATGCAGATGTAGATGGGTCACATATTCGCTTGCTTATGTTGACTTTTTTCTTGCAGTTTTTTCCAGATCTTGTACGCGAAGGACACTTGTATATTCTTCAAACACCTTTGTTTAGGGTTCGAAATAAAAAAGAAACGATTTATTGCTACTCAGAACAAGAAAAAGTAAGTGCTATCAATAAACTAGGAGGAAAGCCTGAAATAACCCGATTCAAAGGGCTTGGCGAGATATCACCCGATGAATTTGAAGGCTTTATAGGCAAAGAGATAAAGTTGGACCCCGTTATATTTGAAAAAGAATCCTCAATACCCAAGATCTTGAGTTATTATATGGGTAAAAATACCCCAGAAAGGCAGGTGTTTATCATTGATAATCTAATCGTGGAATCTGATATTGTAGACGAAAAAATTATAAATTCTACAGAAGAAGTAGAACTAGAGGCATGAGTTTAGAAGAATTAAGAAAAGAAATAGATCAGGTAGACGATCAATTGTTGGGATTGCTAAATGCTCGTATGCAATGGGTTCAGAAAGTAGGAGAGGTAAAGCACACGACTAAATCCGTCATATATCGTCCAGAAAGAGAAAAACAGATTCTGGATAGAATGAAAGAGCAAAACCAAGGCCCCTTAGATGAAAAAGGATTGGAGGCAATATTTCTAGAAATTTTTGCAGCAGCAAGAAATATAGAATTGCCTGAAAGAGTAGCATTTTTGGGTCCTGTGGGTAGTTTTACCCACCAAGCCGCAGAAAGTAGGTTTGGAGCAGTTGCCGAATACATGACTTTACCTACTATAAAGGCGGTTTTTGAGGCAGTAGAGACTCAAAGAGCTCGGTATGGCGTGATTCCTATTGAAAACAATCAAGAGGGGATTGTCTATGAAACCGTCGATCTTCTTTATGACAGCAATGTAAACATAGTGGCGGAATTGAAAATTCCTGTACATTTTACGTTTGCTACCGAATGCGAAAATCCTTCTAATATAAAAAGGATATATTCCAAAGATATAGCATTTAGGCAATGTAGAGGTTTCTTAAACAAGTACTTTGAGCAGAT
>JBOFGX010000248.1:0-5283 GCA_051649345.1 Leadbetterella sp.
CCTTGCTAAGTGAATACGATTTTTTACAGTGCCAATGGGAATATCTAGCTTATCTGCAATTTCATGATATTTAAATCCATTGAAATACATCATAAAGGGCTCACTGTAAGCAACATCAACTTTACCTATTGCCTTATTGATATCTTCCATTGCGAAATCGGAATATACATTATTTCGAACAAGGCTATCTTCCGAATTAATATAATGTAGATTATCTGTGGTATCTATAAAAGTATTTTTACGAATAAGGCGTTGATAGTTTGTAATAAACGTATTCTTCATGATTGTAAACAACCACGCTTTCAAGTTAGTACCATCCATAAACTTCTCTCTATTTATGAATGCCTTTATTAATGTATCTTGAATAAGATCATTGGCATCTTCATAATTTTTAGTCAGTCTCATAGCAAAAGGCTTCAAAGACTTGCTATTAAATTGTAATGCGGAGTTAAATTCTAATGCAGTCATAATCAATCGAGGTTTTGTTTAAGCAAATATTATAACCATTAAACACTTTTTCAAAACTTAAAATCAAAAATTATTTCAAAACTAAAAAATGTATTAAAATAATCATATGGTAAATAGGAAATGGTCAATATTTTGTACAAATTTTCGGAGCAAACTATCAACAATATTTGATTTGTACAACGTTAAATTCGAAATATTAAAAAAATAGTAGGTTTTTTGTTAAATTACTACAACTTTTTTATCTTTTATCTTTAAAACTTAAACAATGTAGAGTGTTTGTTTAATATATCCAAACATTTTTTGATTAATTTTAAACAAATGTCAGAAAAAGCCTCATAAATGTAATTTTAATTCAAAATATAGACTGTTTATGTAATTGGCTCAAATACATCTATAGCTCTCTACAAAATTTCTTATCTTTTTTTATTTTAGTGGATAAAGATTTAATGTTTAAAATTTCGGTAAGTGCCCTTGATTTGGATTCAATGAAAACCTAATTTATTAAATAGCATAGAATAAATCCTTATTTTTGTATCTTATGCAAAATCAAGGGCACCAAACGGACATAGACACCTACTTTGTGGATGTATTGCTACCTGTTCCTATGCCCAATACATTCACATACCGTGTTCCTCAAACACTACAAGGCCTAGCAAAAGTTGGTTGCCGAGCTGTAGTCATGTTTGGTGCAAAACGTGTACTAACGGCCATTATTGTGTCGGTACACATGACTCCTCCCGAAAAATATCAAGCCAAGTATGTGGTTGAAATCTTAGATGAAACCCCTTCGGTTACGCCCGATCTTATTTGGCTATATGGATGGATAGCAAGCTATTATATGTGTTATCCTGGTGAAGTAATGAACATGGCATTGCCAGCAGGTTTAAAAATCAGTAGTCTTTCAAAAATACAGATTCATCCTTCCTTCGATAGTCCAGAGATATTATCACAGGATGAAATGCTTGTTTTCAAGGCATTAGAGGAAGTAGATTCCCTCACGTTTGACGAATTGGAACGTTTTATAGATCAAACCAAGGTAGTGCATATTGTGCGTAAAATGATAAGCAAGAATGCAATTTTAGTCTACGACGAAATCAATGAAAACTTTAAACCCAAATTTGAAAAAAGAATCCGCCTGTCGGATGAATACAAAGGGTCTAATGAAGTACTATCACTTATTCAAAATCTAGAAAAAAAAGAAAAACAACAGGATGTTTTGCTTAAATATCTAGCCTTTGTTCCCCTACAAGATTTAGAAAATGAAAATCACAAAGGGGTAAGCATTCAAGACTTAAAGAAACAAAACGTCTCAGAATCAGCTCTTAATACCTTGGCTAAAAATGGTATTTTGGAGGTTTTTCAACAAGAAATTTCCCGTTTCAAAGAAGTAAATGCAAGCAGACAAGCCCATATTCTGTCAGATGCACAAGTGACCGCAACCAAGCAAATATTTGAGGCATTTCGAGAGAAAGATGTGGTGCTTTTTCGAGGTGTGACAGGAAGTGGAAAAACGGAAGTGTATGTACATATCATTCAACAAATTTTAGATTCTGGCTCACAAGTTCTTCTTTTGCTGCCTGAGATAGCTCTCACGACACAGATTGTGTCTCGATTACGAAAAGTATTTGGTTCACAACTTGGCGTGTATCACTCCAAATTTTCAGATAATGAACGCGTGGAGGTTTGGAACGGAGTGTTGAGTGGGAAAATCCAGTTTGTGGTGGGTGTTCGGTCTGCTATATTTTTACCTTTCCAATCTTTGGCTTTGGCTATAGTGGATGAAGAGCACGAACCTTCCTATAAGCAATACGAACCGGCCCCTCGTTATCATGCTAGAGACGTAAGTATTGTAATGGCTCAGAAAATAGGTTTTAAAGTTTTACTCGGCTCAGCCACTCCCTCTATTGAGTCCTACTATCAGGCTCAAGTTGGCAAATATGGATTTGTTGAGCTTCTTCAACGCTTCGGAAACGCTGAGCTACCCAAAATCGAATTGATAAATCTTGCAAATGAACGAAAAGAAAAAACCATGGTTCGCGAGTTTAGCTCGGTTCTTTTTCATGCGATTGATAAGAATTTAGCTGAACAGAAACAAAGTATTTTGTTTCTGAATAGACGAGGGTATTCTACTTATCTGAGTTGTCAGAATTGTCAATGGATAGGCAAATGCTCGCAATGTGCCGTATCTCTCACCTATCATTTATCTTCTCGGGAGTTGATATGTCATTACTGTGGTCATCATGAAGAGTTTCCTAAAGTTTGCCCTGATTGTGGAGCTCCAACCTTGAGAACCAATGGACTTGGAACTGAAAAGCTCGAAGACGACATCAAAGACCTTTTTCCCCATGCTCGCGTTGGCCGTATGGATGTAGATACGACCAAGTCCAAAACCGCCCATACCGATATCTTGGAGGCTTTTGAAAACAACAAAATGGATATTTTGGTGGGCACACAAATGGTATCCAAAGGTCTAGATTTCGACAATGTGAATTTGGTGGGCGTGTTTAATGTAGACAAGATGATAAACTTTCCAGATTTTCGTTCTCCTGAGCGAACCTTTCATCTTATCACCCAAGTAAGTGGGAGAGCAGGTCGTAGAAACGCAGAGGGTGTTGTGCTTATCCAAACCTCCAACCCTGAGCACACACTCCTTAAGCAGATTCAAGCCTATGATTATGAATCTTTTTATGAGAGCGAAATCCAAGACCGTCAGGAACACAACTACCCTCCTTTTGTAAGGATGATACAAATCACCCTCAAAAATCAAGAGCAACTTCTCTGCATGCAGGCTGCTACCAAGTTGGCTCAAAGTTTAGAGGCATATCTTGGAAAAAATCGTATATTGGGTCCAGAAAAGGGTCTAGTGGAGCGTATCCGCAACAAGTATATATACGAAATCTGGGTAAAACTGGAGAAAGACAAGGTCAACATGGCTGCCACTAAGTCCTTTCTTATCAATCAAAAAAACGAATTACTCATCGATAAAAAGTTTAAGTCGGTTCAGGTAATTTTTAATGTAGATGCCATATGAGTTTTCTTTCGGGAGTATCTGATTTTTTGAAGTTGGATGAGCTTAAAGCCAACTTTATTCGACTTATTGAGGCAAAGTTTGAGCTTAAAAAACTCGAAATCAAAGACCAACTCAAAGAGCCCATCGCTAAGCTTGTTTATACGCTTGTAGCGGTTCTACTAGCCGTAGTCCTTTATGTATTTTTTGGGATTGGTATGAGTCTATTTTTAAACAATTTATTAGACAGCGTATGGCTAGGATTTTTGATCTGGACAGGTATACAAGCCTTCTTGTTCTTTATGTTTATTCTCCAAAAACATAGTATTACAAATAGAATCAAAACTCGTATCGAACCCCATATAGATGCCATTGGGAACAGCACAAAATCGGATGAGGCCTAATAGCTTATTTGCTTTACTTTTCGTTCTTGTTTCCTGCCATTCAGAATCAACAGACCACCATATTACTACGGGCTTTTACCATTGGAAAACGCAATATAAACTCACCAAACAAGAGTCCCAAGCTTTACAGCAACAAGACTATCTATACTTGCGGTTTTTTGATATTGTTCTTAAAAACAAGCGACCCTTTCCTACAGCAGTTCTTGATCTACAAACACCCCCTAGCAAGGCCATAATACCCGTTATCTATGTCGATCATGTCATATTCTATAGGATATTGCCAGGTGAGATAAATACATTAGCACAGAATACGGCAACCCTTGTAAACTCCATTTCAAAGGCTCATCACATTTCCTTCAAAGAAATACAAATTGATTGCGATTGGACAAAGACCACCAAGGATTCGTATTTCTATTTTTTAGAAAGCTTAAAAAAGCACTTGGTAGGTATTGAATTGTCCGTCACATTAAGGCTTCACCAAATCAAGTATTCTAGAACAACAGGTGTGCCGCCCGTCAAAAAAGGAATTCTGATGTGTTATAACATGGCAGACTGGCGTAATTCCCAGACGCCCAATTCAATATTGGATACTCGAGTCCTCAAACAGTACAAAGACTACATTTCAGATTATCCACTTGCGATGGATTTAGCGATGCCTATTTTCCATTGGGCTATTGTATATCAAGCAGGTAAACCCAAAGGCATATTGAAAGGCTTTCAGGAGCGTTTTCTCCAAAACAAGAATAGTTTCGAAGTTTTACCCCACCACACTTATATATGTAAAAAAGACGCCACTATCCAATCTTCCAGTTTCAAGAAAGGTGATTTTATACGTCATGAAAGCGTACCAGAAGGTTTATTGGAAGACACCACACGAGGTATTTTGAATCTTATTTCCAATAGAGACATACGCATCGTTTACTTCGATTTGCAAGAGCAATATCTTCAAAATTATTCAATTGAGAGGTTTACGAAATCGCATTGGAATCCTTAGAAAAGTCAATGATCTATTTTGGGCGTGCCCCCCATGAATGTGGGTCGGGTGCTCCGCAGTACACGGTACTTTGCTTTGCCCCCTCACGCAAACGATTACGATCAAGGAAAAGAAACCATAAACTATTGGCTATTACGGTAGGTTTACTAACTTGAAGCACTTTTTGCCAAATGCAAATTTAAATACTCGTTCATGAATACTCTTTTTCCGATTTTCTTAAAAGCTGAAACCATGCATTTTCTCATCGTTGGTGGTGGCAATGTTGGTATCGAAAAACTCGAAGCTGTGTTACGTAACTCACCACAAACAGAGGTTACGCTTGTAGCTCCAATTGTACGAGAAGAAATCATAGATCTAGCCAAGCATCATACAATACACGTTTTTCATGAGCCGTATCATTCCAAGTTTTT
>JBOFGX010000249.1:0-7331 GCA_051649345.1 Leadbetterella sp.
AATCTTCTCTATCTACCATGGCTCCGAAAATATCAGCAAAGGATTCGTTGAGGGCTCCTGATTGATTTCGATACTCCAAACGTGCGGAATTTTCGATAACTCCATGTGACATTTCATGCCCAGCCACGTCCAATCCACCTGCTAGGGGCTTGAAGGCTTTTTGACCGTTTCCATATCCCATAAATTGACCATTCCAGAACGCTTGATCCATTCCTTTTCCATCTTTATCGGCAATGTTTATTATAGAAATGATATTACCCCCATTTCCATTCAATGAGTTCCTATTGTGCGTATTTTTATAATAATCATAGGCTACAGTGGCATTGTATTGAGCTGATACGCCTGTGCTATTCCAATTGTTAGCATTTGAACTTGTAATATAGATCGTATTATCCAACGCTTCGTCTAACTTGAAGTTTTGAGCATTCACCGTAAAAATGACACCGAAAGGGTTATCAGGAAGTTTTGACTTAGTAGCATTGTACATAACTTGGCTTCTATCCATCATGTAATAGGAGTTTCCTATTTGTGTCAATTTCATGGACCTTGTAACAGAATTTAAGTCTCGAGACGTTGCCGTCACGATTCCATCGACTGTACAAGTGTGATTGTATTTTTGCATGACCTCACCCGTTGTGGCATGTATCCAATATACCCAGCGTTCCATGATGTTGGGTCTTACGGTCACCTCGTAGAATAATTTTTGCTTGGACTCTTCTGGATAGATAAATAGTTCGGCCTTATCCGGCTGTAGAGATAGTAGTTTGCCAACGGCTCCTGTTTTCTGATAGATGCTCACTTTTTTAACGTCATTATAAGCGGCTTCAATTGCTTCTTCCGAACTTAATTCAGGGTTTAAGGATGTTGTATAACTGGGGTATATTCTTCCATCCCAGTTTTCAAAGACTCCCGACTGATTGCTATGCAAGTGGCTCTCTGCTCCATATATGGGAATGTCATTATGATATTGTTGGAGTTTCAAATGGTTGTTTCCATTATCATCGGTATCCTCTGAAAGTATTTTGAATTCTTCTTTTGGGTTGTTGATTTTGACATCGTTTTTCACGGAGTTTATAAACTCATAGGTCATGGTGGCCGTAGTTTTCCTTGCGTTTGCCTTATTGTGAGAATAGGCCCTATTACGTATAAAACTAACAGATCCATCAGCTTCTTTGTATATATCTGAATGGAAACTCAGCCCGTAGCCCAAAGACCTTTGTGTTTGCTTACTACCATCAATGACCCCCGATACATTTTTTGGAAACTCTCCTGATGGTTTGTGCTTTTTGCTCTCAAAACCTTTCTGAGCAAGTAAAGGAGATAAAAAAAGAACTTGGATAAGGAAAAGAAAAATTTTTCTCATGTGAATATTATTTTTTTTGAAATAAAAATAAATATTGAATTTTCAGGAATTTATGAAAATAAAACTAATCCTAAATTTATATTTTCAGCCCCAAGTTAATAAAAAATTTAGAATTGATTCATTAAGTATATGTCAAATTTTAATATTGGGTATATTTGTAAAAACAATGACGTATCCCATGGCTATAAGTTATGATCCAAGCTTAAGTACTTTAGAGAAGGCACTCAAAATCAACCTTAGTAAGGAGTTGTATGGAACATTTGCCGAAATTGGTGCTGGGCAAGATGTTGCAGGAGCCTTTTTCAAGGCAGGCGGAGCTTCTGGAACCATAGCAAAAACTATGTCTGCATATGATATGACTTTCTCAGATGCTATTTATGGCCCAGTAAAAGACGGTCGATACGTCTGTGAAGAAAGGCTCATGAGTATGCTTGATCACGAATATGACTTGCTAATTGAGCGTTTGGATACCCAAAGAGGAGCCACAACCAAGTTTTTTTCTTTTGCCAATACTGTAGTTGCACTTAATTATCACAAAAACAATAATCCGCATGGTTGGGTTGGTTGTAGGTTTCAATTAGAGCCACAAGGTGAATTTCATGATGTAGTGTTTCATGTAAAAATGCTAGATAATGACACCATATTGCAGCAGCAAGCTATCGGTGTACTAGGTGTAAATCTCATATTTGGATGTTTTCATTATTATGACTCTCCTCAAACTTTGCTAGAATCTTTGCGTGATAACTTAGCAAAAGATCGTATCCAAATAGATATGATTCGTTTTGCAGGGCCTACATTCAAAAAGGTGGATGGAAGATTAATGAGTCTTTACTTGGTCAAGCATGGATTTTGTGATTTAGCAATTTTTGGTCCAGATGGCAATAATCTACAGCCATCCGATGTTTTGTACAAAAAGCATATTTTAGTCTTAAGAGGGCGTTTTAGACCTGTCATAAATGTCCATTTGGATATGCTAGAAAACGGAGTAGCTCAATTTATTCAAGAATCGGACGTTGATGAGTCGAAACTCATAGTTGTGTCCGAGCTTACGCTACAATCGCTCCAAGAGGGGCAAACAGAAATAGATGAAAAAGATTTTTTAGATAGGGTAGATATTCTATGCTCTCTGGGGCAAACGGTTATGATATCAAACTATATTGAGTATTATAAGTTAGTGGCTAATTTGTCTAAAATGACTAAACTCAAGATGGGGCTTCTGATCGGTTATCCCAATTTGGAGTATATTTTTGAAGAAGAAAACTACAAAGACTTGCCAGGTGAGATATTGGAGTCTTTTGCGACATTGTTTAGTAGGAAAGTAAAGCTGTTTGTTTATCCAACACTTCGTGATGGTATAATTATGAATTGCATGAAATTTAGTCCACCAGCACATCTAGTAGACTTATTTAGATATTTGATTTCCAACAATAAAATCGAGGATATTTTCCATTACAATAAGGGTAACTTAAGTATCCAGACCGATAATATGCTAGATTTGATTCAAAAAGGGGACCTCGGTTGGCCCGAAAATGTTCCAACCCAAGTGGTAGAAATGATAAAAGATAGGTGTCTATTTGGTTACCCTTGTGAAATACCTTCTAAGCACGCGAAATAGATTATGATTCGGAGTTTGTTTGTTTTTATGTTTTTGACACCATTGGTTTTGAGAGCACAAAACCACGTGGTCATTCAGGAGCCTTCATTTCCTAATTGGAATTTAGGTAGAGAGGGGGATACATTGACATTTGATTTGAAGCTTTCGTTTGAAAACGCACCATCCAAACGAAGTTATGTCATTAAGCAAGGAAAAATTGTGGGGATGGAAATAGATTCTATGGGGAATTTTACGTGGATTCCTCAGTATCATCTCGTCCAAAGGCTTGAGAAACAAAAGGTTTTTCAAATTATAGTAGAATCCTCTTATCAAGAAGGAAGGTTTATTCAAAAAAACATAGATCTTGTTATAGAGCATACCAATAGGAAGCCTATCGTTCATGATTTAAAAACATTTTACGTAAAATTTAATACCAAGAATACGTTTGTAATTGATGATAACACGATAATAGATGAAGATGAGGATCAATTGGTATTTATTCCCAATATAGAAACTTTCCCCGAAGGATTAAACTTGAATTCAAACGGTGAGTTTACATGGGAACCTTCTTTGACTCAATTTAAAAAAATAAAGGATAAGGCCCTGTTTGTTGATTTTTATGTTCAAGATCAACCTGCAAAGACCCAAACTTTAGCTAAACTTAAAATAGAAGCTACTCAGCTAGATTTGCCCCCTGAAATTACAATCATTCCCAAGAAAGATAAGTATTTTATAAAAGAAAATGAAAGTGTAAACATTCGTTTTTATTTGTCAGATCCTAATGGTGAAGAGGATATTCAAGATTTTGACTTTATAACGAATATTCCTAATTTCAACAAGAAGTCGTTGGTAAAAAACAGCAGCTATCAGTATGAATTTATTTGGACTCCTGGATATGAATTTGTAAAAGATCCTGCAGATACACTGGGTTTTTATATTGATTTTTTTGCCTTAGATAAATCTCAAAAAAGAGAAGTAAAGCGTATAAGTTTTAATATAAAAAATACGGTAAATGAGTCAGAAGCGGATCAAAAAAACTATGCTTTGTACTACTCTACGCTTTCCCGAGCATGGGAGCTTTTAGAGCAACTAAAAGAAAAAGAAGAGCAATTGAAAAAGGCCTATTCGAAAGCGAGAAAGGGGAAGAAACAACGCTCCGTCGTTAACGCATCTATTGGTGCAACTACGGGTCTCTCGTCCGTCCTCAGTAGAGGGAAATCCGACACGCAAAAAACAATCTCCACTATAGGGGGTACAACTGTACTTACCATTGGTACTCTGGAAGCTACTGAGGTCATTGGAAAGTCTATGAAAGATCTAATAGATAGACTGAACTATGTGATCGAAAAGAAAAATGAAATCCAAAACAAAGGAGATATTTATGCCCGAGATTTTTCTTTAAAATCCGCAAGGCGATCGCAAGACTTCCTTCGTAAAACGGATGATTTTATGATAGCTCTTAGTCTTAAGGGCTTGGTGGCTTTAGAACTGAGTGCCTCATGGGAGTCGAAGACCAAAATATCTGAAACGGCTATTTCCAAATCCTTCAAAGACTTTATTGTTTGGCAATAAATCTTTGAATCTACTACTTCTTGTTTATTGATAATCAGCAGCTAACGAACCTTTCGATATATTCGAAATTCGAAATTTTCAATTCAAAAATTCGTAATTATTTGATGCTTAATTGGTAATCGTTTATTTCCAAAAAAAGTGTAATAAATGTTTGGAAGTTGTCAATTAAATTTCTACATTCATTAAAGCATTACAAGTTGATGCTTTTCCTAATTACAATTTTTGTTTCACCTTTAACAATGGCGACCGTATGAGAATCCAAGTAAATGCAGTCCACTTTAGTGCGGATCAATCACTTATTTTATTTATTCAACGTAAACTTAGCAAATTAGAAACTTTTTATGACCGAATACTAGGAGGAGAGGTATTTTTAAAACTAGACAAAGGCGATAAAAAAGACACACATATAAAACAAATAGAAGTAAAACTCAATGTTCCGGGCAATACTATTTTTGTAAAAGAGTCGGCTAATTCCTTCGAAGAGGCTCTAGATATGGCTTTAGAAGCATTGACCCGAAAGGTAAAGCAATTCAAGGAAAAATTAAAACTGAAAGGACGGGAATCGTTTAATCCTATCGTGGATTCATCGGATGACCAAGATGATGATCTTAGCTAAATCTAACCCATAAAAATGAAGAAGCCCCGATCGCTGTGAAGTTATCGGGGCTTTTGTTTTATACTTTAAAGCATAATCCTCTTCTTGTATCCAAAGTAACTTATGACCGTTGCATAAAAAAAATAAACATAATTTGTCATTTATTTTAAAGGTTTAAAGTGTGTTTTGGTTTTGTAAAAGCTATGTTTTTAGTTGTAATAGGCTCATTTTTAAATATATAATTCTTACATATAATTCATCTACCTACATCAATTTTCGTAAAAAAATAAATCCATATAAATTAGGTAGTCTCGTTTTTTTTTTTTTTGATTTGTTATAATATTTGTAATAGGCCACAAATTATGAACTTTTACTTCGTCACTTGACGACACCAAAAAGCTACGAAACACAGTACCTTACTTGATCCCTAGGGGAGCTATGTTTCTATTTTTCACATTTTTAAACTTTTAACAATGAAAAAAACTATGTTTACATCTGTAGTATGTGCAGCTCTACTAAGCTTGGGCTGCAACGACAAAGCTATTATGGATCCCGTGGATCTGGGATACCCCGATTATGCCATTGTAGATGGAGATACCATCAAGACAAAAAATGATAAAGACAAATTTGGTAAATTTGTTTACAAGCACTCAGAATTTGGCACACGGTATCCCATTACTGGCGATACAATCGTGGTTGCAAAAAATATAAAGCTTCCCAAAGCATCCAAAGTTGCGAAACTCGATAACCTTAAAAACAATGAAGATAAAGATCTGAAGGGCAAGCCCCTCAAAATGGTTGTTGTAGGTGGTGCAGTAGCTGCTGGATTTAGAGACGCAGGATGGTTTAATGAAGGAATGATCACTTCCTATCCCAATATCATTGCCAACCAAATGGGCATAAGTCTGGATTTACCTCTTTTTGATGCTGATGAATACAACGGTATGGAGCGTAAGGTATATACCAAATACAATCCTACAGGCGGTCCTGTACCCAAAATCAAATCCGTTACTAATAATAGTGGCTTATATCCTTCTGATGTTAATAAGGATAAATTTAAAGGAAAGCCAATAAGTAAAAATACAGATACATATGTTCGACCGATAAATAGTAGTTATGATAGAATATCAAAGAAAGATGTCGTGGGGTCTAACTCGATTTCGAGGCAACTTTATCTGGACTTTAAGAAAGGGAAAAAGTATGATTTTTTCATATTGGATCCTGTTAATTGGGGAGATGAAAAACAACCACCAAGTATTATGGAAATTGATCTTGAATATTTAAAATTACGTGATTATAAAAAATTTCCAGAAGATGGATTCGAATCTTGGGAAATAAATAAATTTACACTTTTTCAAACTCCACCAGATATGGATAATCTAGTAAGGAGACTAGCCAATATAAAATTTAAAAACGGGGTTTTAGTAAATAGACCAGATATATATAAATATTCGGGATACTACACAAAAAACTACAAGGAAGAACTTGTACAGTTAATGAAAACATACCAAATTTCTAATTTGTATACATCGGGAGATCCTATCAATAGTAAATTTGAATACAATATGCCTACAGTGGGGGGATATACTCATGCATTGGGAAGTAGTGCAGTAGATAGTTTGTTAGGAAAAAATGTAAACATTAACATCAAGCCTGGTGTAAATAAACATAATCCAATTAGAAGTCAAGTTGAGATAGGTAATTTTGAAAGAGAATCCATTTGGCATTATGAAGATTATAATAAGGCTTTGAGAGTATATTCAGAATACCTCAATGTTCCTATATTTGATTTGAATGGGCTTTACAAAAAGATTTGGGAAGGTTCCTATACTACGGATGATGGGGTGAAAGTAAGTGGTCGCTGGCCCGAAGGCAATTTCTTCAGTGTAGATGGTATCTATCCATCGGCTTTTGGTCAAGCCGTGATAGCCAATGAGCTGATCAAGTTTATCAACTCTCAATATAAATCTGATATACCCTTGGTAAGAACAGCAGATTTCTTAAAATTCTAATCCCAAATAAATCATAATTAATCATGAAAAAAATATTATTTTTTTCAATGGCATTGCTATGCTTTGTCATTGATCTCAAGGCTCAATCCGAGCTTATTACATTCCCAGTTCAAGGGTCTGTTTTTCAAGCGAATAGCAGCGGAATCTACAAATTGACATTTGGCGGACAGGTAAAATGGCCGTATAACTTGTCCT
>JBOFGX010000250.1:0-3390 GCA_051649345.1 Leadbetterella sp.
GGCTTATTTTCTGTTTTGGGCAAAAGGCTTAATATTTTATTTTGGCAATGATAAAAGCTATCAAGTTGTCCATAAAAATAAAAGATTCTACCTCTATCTACATGAAAAAGAGCTGCATTTTCAAGCGGATTACTATAGATTAATGCTAAGTGGTTATAGTTTAAGGCTTTTTCATAATCGCCTAATTTATTCCAATTATCAGATAATAATTTGTAAATATCCGCATCATTAGCAGTAATTTCTTTTGCTTTTTCAAGGCTTTGAATTGCTTGTAAAGGCTGATTCAAATATGTATAGCATTGTGCTTGAACATAGTAATCCATGCTTAATTCTTGTGGAAAATGAACTTTATGAAAAAAAATTGCCGAATCCGAGCATTTAACTGCCTGATTATAAAGGTGAACCTTTTGGTTATAAAAAATACTTTTAGCTCTAAAATAATACCCAAAACATTTAGCTATATTTGTATCTTTTGGGTTTTTAGAAGGATAACTTTTGTATAAAAGTTGTTGGATATTGTTTAATGCAAAGCTATCTTCTGCCTCATAAGCCTCATTTACTTTTTTTTGCAAATCCGTAAATGGTAAATATAAAGCAGGATTTTGTGCTTTTTTGCCCAAAAAACAAAGCCACAGTAGTAGAAAAACTCCATATTTTTTTGGCATAATATTGCAAGTTAGGGGGTACAACTTGCAATATTATGCTTTTTTGGGGTTGTTGCAAAAATCTACATCAACATTATTTTTTGTGTAGCAATTTCTTTTCCTTCTAAGACAATTTTGACATAATAAAATCCTTTGCTTTCTTGGCTTGCGTCCCAAATAAAATCGTGTGTACCTATATTTTTGGGGCTATTTTCTAATAAATTGCTCATTTTTTGTCCTAATGAATTGTAAATATAAATAGATAGCCTGCCTTGTTCTGCTAAAGTAATTTTTAACCTTGTGATATTTTCAAAAGGATTAGGAAATACACGTAGGCTATTTTCTAGTTTATCTTCTATTTTTGTTTCTTCTAAAGCATGATATTGATTGTGAAGCTCTTGATAATGTTTTACCCAAACAGGAGAAGCATATCTTGCATTGAAATCAGGAGAAGGCTCTTGGCAATCAATCGCAGGTGGTAAGTCTATTTTTGCGATTAAAGTTGTATCTTTAAGCTTAAATCCTGGATAAAATTTAATAGATTTTCCTGCTAATAAACGTGTTTTTGCTTTTGTAATGTCAAAAGAACCACTTACATGAATAAAATCATGCGCTTGAAAAATGGTATCTTCTAAGGTCTGTCTATGGTTTAAGGTATGGTTGCTTTGTCGATTATGTAATAGTTCCCCATCAGATAGACTAATAGCAAGCCCTATATTTTTCTTGGCTGCTAGTCGAATCAAGTTCTTTTTGATATGGGCTATATCAGTACCTATTCTAAATTCATTGATAACTTTGCCTGTTACATAAGCTGCTGCCATAGAAGTACCTGATTTTTTGCCTTTATGAAGGAGATTATTGGGTAAACCATCATTAAGTGGGTGATAAGTAGGTACAAGACTATTTATTTCCTCACCTTGAGCAGCTAAGTCTGTGCTTCTTTGACAGGGAGTAGCTTCACTAGAATAATGTGAGCCTATATTGGGGTTTAAACTCCACAAATCATGATTTTGGTCAGCCGCTTGTACCGCTATGATAGTAGCGTGATTAAAAGAAGAAGGATAATTTCTTCTATTTTTATTGCTATTGTCTAAACGCTGATTGCCTACTGCGCTTATCATCAAAATATTATCTTTATTCGCTACACATAGTGCCTCAAAAAGTGCTTCATCTCTCATATTTAAGCCTCCTACACTCATATTCATTGCTTTTGTACCTTTTTGTACTGCATAATAAATGCCTTGTGTTAAGGAAAAGCTTGTCCCTATTCCATTAGCATCTAATACTTTAATGGGTAATATTCTGAAAGGATTGCCCAGATGATTTAGGTTTGCAGCTTTGGCGATAATGCCTGCAACATGTGTACCATGCCCGCCTCTTACCCCTTGATTTGAACCATACATATTGGCGTGGTCTATCAAATGATTGTCAAAGGTAAAATGACGATAGAGGGTATCATCAATGAAGTTTTGCCCCAAAGCATCAGGACTTTGCGGATAATAAGCAATTACATGCTGCAACTCAGGGTGATAGGGGTCTATGCCTGTATCTAATAGCCCAATAAGTTCTGTATTGGCTGGGCAAATACTGATAGTAATAGGTTTTATTGCAATTTGACTTTTGAGTGCTTCAAAGGTTTCTGTATGATAAAAATGGTCATGGTCTAATCCTTTGACTTTGCTAACACTACCAGCGGGTACACCTTCTAAGGCATCTATTACCTCATCAACGTCAATATTCATTATCCATTCCTCTAAAGTGTCTTGCAGAATAGCAGGATTAAGACTTAAGGTGCTTCCAGAAAAAGTATTTAGATATAAGTTACGTAAATCGGTTTTGTTTGCGGGTGTAACACCATTTTCATAGCGCACTATCAGCTTATATTTAGCATAAGCTCCTCCAATTCCATTAGGTTTATGGGGGTAGATAGGAATATTGGCATTATCCACTAAGCCTAATGTAGTTTCTAAATCATTGTCCCTAATGTCTGCATCAAATTCATAAGCTCCTAAATCTATGCCACTTCCAATAGACCTAGGCAAACCTGCTAAGTCTATGTTAGGTGCGCCAATGGGCACAGGCGTACCCACATTTAAACACCCACTATTAGCAGTTAATTGGAACTGATTATAGTGGCGATTATAGAATTGTGGATTAACACTTAGAGGGGTATTGTTTTGTAGAATAAGATTAGAACCTCCTAATATATTAAAGCTAAAAGCAGCTGCATTACTGAAATTTATGCTATCATTCAGGGGACTAGTGAAGTCAAAATTATAGAGTAAATTGCCTTCATTAAATTGAAAAATGCTATTAGTAAAGTGAAAACGGCAAGTTTCACCTTTCCATAAAGCTGTTCCTAAAGTATTGTTAGGGTTATTGGTTTTGTTTTTTACAACTGTGCAGTTCCATGCACGCAAAGTAATGGAATCGTGTAAGCCTATCGCGCTTCCGCTCGTAACTGCTGAATCGTTTTCTATCAATAAATTATAGGCTCTTAAACGTACTGCAGGCTGACGATTGCCTGTAGCCCAAATCGCTGCTCCATAAAAATCTGCAATATTGTTGCTAAGAACAAGGTTTTGTAAAAGCGGACTTGAACCTTGTGTAATAAAAATTCCGCCACCATAATCTGCCCAATTATCTTTGATAATTAAATCTAATAAGCTGGGATTGGAGTTATTTTCACATAAAATCCCGCCTCCCACATAACGAGATAAATATCCTCCCCCTACAATATGAATAC
>JBOFGX010000251.1:0-11803 GCA_051649345.1 Leadbetterella sp.
TGGATTCTTATCTCGAATCCTCGTTTGCAAATCCCAAACCTGCAAATTAGAAGGACGACGACCTGTCAATAAGCTTGCTCTTGACGGTGCACATACAGCTTGCTGGCAATAATTGCTCAAAAAAACCACACCCGATTTAGCCAATTTGTCAATGTTGGGCGTAATCATTTGAGATTGTCCGTAGCACCCAACTAAAGGCTTAAGATCATCTACTGCTACAAAAACTACGTTGGGATGCTTATTCCTTTGAGAAAAAGAAGATATTGAGCTAATCAAAATGAAAAATAGAGTACTTTTAGTTCTCATAAGAGATAAAATAAGACTGACTGTACTCGTAAAAATACGAAATGAGTAATTGTAAAATGTGGATTCTAAAAAATAAAATTCATGTACTTTTGTACAGAAAACTCAAAATAATACAAAAACGAATACTCTTATTTACCGCCATATGAAAGCTTTAACATTTGATAGTTTTGGATCTCCCGAAGTTCTAGTTTTTAAAGATGTGCCGTTCCCCGTTCTCAAGAATAATGAAGTTTTAGTTAAAATGGAATTCATAGGATTAAACTTCGCAGATATTTATCGTCGTAAAGGCAACTACCACCTAAAAGGTTCTCCACCCTTTATTGCAGGTTACGAAGGGAGCGGGCACATTGTGGATTGCAATGGGCATTCGGAGTATAGTTTGGGAGCCCCAATTTGTTTTGCAGATGTACCTTTTGCCAATGCAGAGTATGTAGCAGTACCTACAGACCATATCATTCCTATACCTAATCAAATCAGCCTTCCACAAGCTTGTACAATCCTATTACAAGGACTAACAGCTCAATACTTAAGTGAGGATAGTCATAAAGTAAAAGAAAACGAAGTCATCTTGATTCATGCTGCAGCTGGAGGTGTTGGGCAGCTATTAACACAAATTTGTAAATCAAAAAAAGCTACGGTGATTGGCCTAAGTACTTCTCAAAATAAGCTAAAAAGAATCGTAGATCAAGGTGCTGATTATGCTATCCTCCTTGATGAAAATTGGACAGAGAATATAAAAGAAATAACCCGAAACGAATGGGTAGATGTCGTATATGATTCCATAGGTAACACATTGCAAGATAGTTTTTCTGTAACAAAAACCTGCGGAAAGGTAGTATTCTATGGAATGAGCGGTGGTAACCCTCCGCCTGTTGATCCTCGAATGCTTATGGACTCCAGCAAAACATTGGTTGGGGGTGATTTATGGAGCTATTTGACGAGCAAAGAAGAACGAATCAAAAGGAGCACAAGGCTATTTGAGTGGTTAAAAAGTGGCATTATAAAACCAACCGAACCTACAATACTGAATCTAGCCGATGGTAAATTAGCCCATCAATTACTTGAAAGTGGTAATAGTACGGGTAAAATACTTTTACAAGTGACCAACCATACGGAATACATACGCTAGCTCTTCTCCTATTTGTAAACTTCTTTCAGCATACTTGACGTCCATAAGATCAGTCCCATCAAAAGCTTTTGGGTCTTCAAATTTGATAGGAAACCTTGCTTCTGAGCCGACTACTATTGGACACCCTATATCTGCATTGTTGCATGTCATGATAGCTACAAATTGCTCTTTGGGATTAAAGACATGATCATAGGCCTTGGAAAAACAAATAATACTGGGCTCATTTTCAGCATACTTTACAGCATATACTGGATTAGACTCATGGCTCAATTGCATAATTTCAAAGCCTTGCTTAACTAAGGTCTCGGCTATCTTCGGAAACATAGCCGTAGCCTCAGTCCCTCCAGAATAACAAAAAACATCTTTCACCCCAAAATGATAAGCCAAGGTCTGTGCCCAAATTTGAGATAGGTGACTTCGTCTAGAATTGTGCGTACAAATAAAATTAAGCCTAATTTGCTCATTTCTATCAACTTTATTCTTAATAAAATTGGCCAATGCATTCAAATCAGATTTTCTAGATTCTTCTATCGAATCAAAATCAAATTTTTCGATGATTTGAGCTATTTCTGGTACCATTTTATAGTATGTGTTTATAGTCACAAAAATACGAGTAAGTTATTACGAACTAAAAACAATTTTATTTATTAAAAAAGTATACCTACATTTACAAAATATACCGATTAGTATATTGAATGAAAAAATCAGAACTTACTAAATACTCCATCCTGCATGGTGCTAGTTTGTTATTTCACAAACAAGGGTATAAAGTCACCTCTATGAGTGAAATAGAGAAAGCAACTGGATATACCAAAGGTGCCATATATAACTATTTTAGTTCCAAAGAGCAATTAGAATTTGAAGCCTTTGAGCACCTTATGCAAATCGTCATTTCGAGCACTAGCACCCATATTGCCAAACAAAACAACGTCTTCGATAAGATTGACGCATTTGCTGAATCGTTCTTGAATAGACTTAAAGATGATAATTTCAAGTATGGATGCCCGCTTCTTAAGGCTTCTTTAGAATTCTCGGACCACAACAGTATCATGCAGGAAAAACTAGTATACTACTTGAATATTTTCAAAAATACTATTATCCAAATCATCCAAAATGGAATAAAACATGGGCAGCTCAAGGAAGATACTCCAGCCGAGAAGCTTGGTATTATTTTCTTTACAAGTTTACAAGGAGCCATTGTACTCAGCAAAGTCAATAACTCTACGCATGACTTCAAAACTCTGATAGAAACTTTAAAATCAATAATTATTTTACATAAAAATTAAAAAAATACTTAAAAATATACCGATCGGTATAATATAATTATGAATAAAACACTTCTAAAACTTATAGGGTTTGCATTAAATCTCCTGAGCCACTTACACCAGAAGAAAGCAGTTGAGCTAGCCTTTTTTCTATTCTGCTTACCGAAAAGACATCCTATCAAAGCATACCATCTTTCTTTTTTTAACTCCGCCA
This sequence comes from Leadbetterella sp., assembly GCA_051649345.1. Lineage (GTDB taxonomy): Bacteria > Bacteroidota > Bacteroidia > Cytophagales > Spirosomataceae > Leadbetterella. The sequence continues at coordinate 2,915 of JBOFGX010000251.1, forward strand.
TTCAAAATGACTTACTTATTGAAGATAAGAAAATCAGATATTACCAATGGGGGAACGGCCCAAGAAAAGTACTTTTCTTGCACGGATGGAATAGCAGCACTTTCAGATGGAAAAAATACATAGAAAGCCTAGACAGGAAGAAATACACAGTCCTATCTGTCGATGCTACGGGCTGTGGACAATCAGAAGGAAACCAATTACATGCCTTTGTATACAGCAAAATCATACGGACATTAACGGACCAGTACAAGGGATTCGATGTCGTAGTTAGCCATTCATTTGGAGCTCTTAGCACAATGGTTACTCTACATGAATTTGCTCCTGTTAAGATTAAAAGCATTATACTTATGGCTTCCCCTACAGAAATAGATGACTTCTTCCGTTTTTTTGGTGGCAGCCTACACCTCAACAAGAAAATCTATGCAGGCATGGAAAGCCTATTTATAGATAAGTTTGGTAGAGAGCCAAGCTATTTTTCATTGAGCAAATTTGCCCAAAAAATATCTATTCCTACTTTGGTTATTCACGATCCTAAAGATCGTGTTGCACCATATGAAGGAGCAAAAAAAATGTCCGAAAACTTCGTAAATGCCCAGCTATTTACTACAGACACATTAGGTCATGACTTAAAGTCTCCCTTAGTGATTGATCGTGTAAACGACTTTATAGAAAGGAATTCCGCTTCTAGCTAAGCGGCAAGCATTTTCTAATACTTTCATCCTCTTTATTGAGTCTGATGTTCTGAAAATAGAAAAACCACCATAAATTGTTGTCGAATTTATAGTACCTTCAAATTCAATATCAATCGTATTGTATGTTACTAAAAAGAATTCCTATTTTATGCCTCATTTTAGGCATATTTTCTAGCTTATCATTTGCCCAAGTAGCTCCCAAGCCACCCATGGGCTGGAATAGTTTTGATAGCTATGGAGTATATCTTCATGAAAAAGCAGCATGGGACAATCTCAAAGAACTCGCCAAAACATATAAAAAATACGGATATGAGTATTTTGTCGTGGATAATGGCTGGTTTGGTGAATATAAACTTAAGTCTGGAACCATGTATCCTAACGAGAAACACGCTTCTGATATTAGAATTAATGAATATGGATTGGTGCAACCTTCAAAAACCTATTTCCCCAATGGATTCAAAGACTTGATAAACGAATGCCATAGATTGGGACTAAAATTTGGCTTTCACTTGATGAGGGGAATACCTAGAAAGGCATACGACCTCAATACACCTATTCAAGGTACCAGTTATTACGCCAAAGATATAGCGGATACACTTGAAGCTCATTTGTGTAACTGGTGCAAATACAATTACGGTGTAGATATGGATAAGCCAGGTGCTCAAGAATATTATAATAGTCTTGTCAATCAAATGGCTGCTTGGGGAGTAGACATGCTGAAAGTAGATGATGTAGTGCCTTTTCCTAAAGAAGCTGAAGGGTATGCAAAAGCCATTGCTCAATGTGGAAGACCTATGGTTCTTAGTCTAAGCCCAGGAAATGGAGTAAGTACGAATGCTATTAAATCTTTCAAAATGGCCAATATGTTGCGTGTAACGCCTGATGTTTGGGATGAGCAAATAGATATTGACAACTGTTTTGCGGCTTGGAGAAAATGGTCAGGTTATTCGGAGCCTAATTTTTGGATAGATATGGATATGATCCCCTTTGGTAACTTACAACTCATGTCTCCCCCAGCCTTAGGCCCTCAAAAAGAAGTAAGACTTTCAGGTAGAGGGACTACTCGAAAATGCCAATTAAGTCCTGCCCAAATGAGAACCTTCATTACCCTACGAGCTATATCTGCTTCACCATTGATGATGGGTGGAGACCTACCCACTATGGATGCCTACTCTAAAGAGCTAATGACCAACAAGCATATGCTGGAAGCCAATCAGAACGGTATTATGGGAACATTAGTATATGAGAAAGACGGAATAGAAATTTGGAAAATCTTAAAAAAGAATAGTAAGGGAGGATGGATTGGGATATTCAATAGAAATCCTACAAAAACAACATTAGAAACCAAATTAGACTATCTAAAACTAACCAAAGCAACCCAGATTCTAGACGTTTGGAATAAAAAAACATATATGACTTTACCTAAAAAAGTCACTTTAGTCCCAAATGATGCTTTATTTTGGGTTTTCTAACCAATACTTACAACCATTTGGATAGGTTGGGTGTCTATATATCTAAAATACTAACAGTTATGAAGTATTGGATTCTTGTTTCTTTATTTTGGATATTATCATGTGATAATCCATCCGTTGATCCCCAATTGCAAGAAGGCACGTATGGAGGTGATCAGATAGGCGTTTGGGTAAAGCCTGAAGAAATAACAATCCTTTGGGGCTGTTCATCAGGTGCTATAGCTGGCAAAATTGAACTAAAAGAGGGGAAGTTTGAAAAAGAAGGAACCTACAGATTTATTGGTGGTGCACAGATTGTGGATGAAAGCCTCAGACCTAAGCCCCGTCCTATGCGGTATAAAGGAACGTACAATGAAACAACACAGATTCTCATGCTAGAATGCACTTTCTTAGATGACAATACGCTGCAAGGCAAGTATGAGTTGAAATTTAATAAGGAGCCCCTCATTTATTTTTGTGCGTAATAGTGATTTCGATTAGTTCGTGTCCAGCCATTTCATAAAATCTTCTAGTACTATGCTTCCTCCAGTTTCTCATCCAATAAATGAAACACTTGACATAGCTCTTCCAGTTTTTGGCTTTGTGAAAAAACGGAATAAAAACTAGATAAAACTAGTAACCATGTCAAAATTAATTTCATAATGAGTTATAAATCAAATGTAAATTATTTGAATGGAAACATGAAAAAAACCTATAATTTAAACCGGATAGGCATATTAAACTGATAATCTATAGCCTTTCCTTTTAGTTGACCCGGTTTCCAGTTGGGCATTAATTTTACAATACGTATGGCCTCTATCTCCATGTTTTTTGATTGAGTATCTGAACCCAAGATTTGAGGATTCAGAATTTCACCTGTTTTCGTCACCATAAAAGTTACATATACTTCTCCTTCTAGTTTATCTACTTTTTCTTTGGTAGGATAATTCAAATTCGATTTTATAAATTTATGTAAGGATGCAATCCCTCCTTTGAATTCTGGAAGTATGTCTATTTTTTCAGCCATCTCAAAATCACCCATAGTATGACCTTCTGATATTTTAGGTTGAACTCTACCTATAGTAGTCTTTTGATCCAATGAATCGATATCGCATTTGTTTTGATATTGTAATTCTGGACAGCTACCTCTACCTATAACTTTACTTTCTTTATCTTTTCGCAATGCTAATTCAAACTCAGCTTTAGAAATTTTTTTATTACTACTAGGAAAATCACATCCTGCTAATAATAATGTTCCCAACGTTAAAAGAAAAAAAGAAAAATTGGTATTTCTGTGCTTCTTGGATAAGGCTTGTATCGTTTCTATATAATCTAAATTGACAAAATTCAGTTGGGAATCACGTATTCTACCACACGCGTTTTTGTTATGATTGACAAACAAATATTCTAAAATTCCTCTCCTACTAATATTCGTAAAATCCATTACGTTTTTTGAACAACTAGCACAAAATCGAGAATTGAAACCAATTTTCATGGCGTTCCAATCTTCTGAACAGGGTTCGGGAATGTTTATCTGCATTTTAATAACAATTTTGTTTGAAAATAGAGACTGTAATTCGCTAACTGAAGCGATTAATTATGCTAACAAAACTGATAAAAACTCTTGAAAATAAAAAGTTAAAAAACGTTAAAGAGCAAATAATGAATATTTAAGCAAACCGCATTATTTTAGAAAAGGATTTTTTCAAACTTCATTTATAGATTTGAAGCTAGGGTAAATTTCCTAATTTTATTGCTGATATACCTAATGTTATTAATAAAAAAAGATAATCTTATTTTCATGTCATTCCCATGTGGACGCTAAAGAAAAATTATTAAGTATGAATTTGAAAACTTAAATTCATTTACATACTGATTATCAATTTGGTTCGCTTAAATTCACCCCATTAACCATTTCTAATGTTTTATTGGGTTCGGGTATATCTTCTTCTTGTAAAGTTTTAAGTACCTTTTTTGTGTGTGATTTTAGTTTTACTAGACGATTGGCTTGTTGTTGCGTACAAACTTCAAACAAATTTCGTACTGTACGAGCATTACCAAAACTTTCATTCTTCTTTTCAAAAAGTAATTCAAAAATCATTAACAATTTTTCTCGAGCATCTACAGAAAGTTGAAAATCTGACTTCTTACAAAACTGTTCGAATATCTCAAGCAGTTCGTTTGGTAAAAAATGGTCAAAATGAAAGTAGCGATTAAAACGAGATCGTAATCCAGGATTTGAGCTAATAAACTCTCCCATAGGTTCGGTATAGCCCGCTACCACTACTACGAGATCCTCTCGCTGATCTTCCATCCTCTTAAGTAAGATATTGACAGCTTCAGAGCCAAAATCGTTACCCCCAAGCCCTTGAGTAAGAGCATATGCCTCATCAATAAATAATAATCCCCCCATACTATCATCTACGACTTTATCCACCTTTATGGCTGTTTGACCTACATAACCAGCAACTAAGCCCTCCCGGTCTGTTTCATAAAGCTGACCCTTTGACAAATAGCCCAAATGCTTAAATATACGACTAAGAAGTCTTGCAACGGTTGTCTTACCCGTGCCTGGCGGACCATAAAAAACGGAATGAAGTGATAAATCGATTATTTTAAGTCCCTCTTTTTTTCGAATTTTTTGTACTTTTAGATAGTTTACTAAGTCATCAACATTTTTTTTAACTTGCTTTAAACCTATGAGTTGATTAAGTTCAACTAGTGTTTTTTCTAAAGTATCGTTTTCTGGTGTTTCTAGTATGTCTACAGAATTTATCAGTTGAATTTTTAACGTTTTGGCCAAATCTTCAATCGAGATGAATTCCAAATTAAAGGCCAATGAAAGAAACGTTGAATACAACTTAAATAAGCCTTTGTCATGTTTCTCGAATATCGTAAAGCCGAAATAGGTATTCGCTTTAGAATCTAACTTGGTAATCTTATTTTTTACTAGGATACTTTGTACAGTACCCTTAAAAGAATCATTGGCTATAATCTTGTTTAAAGATTCTATATCCTTTACTTCGGCAAAATACTGATTACGTAATACGTCATAAAGATATGCTAGAACAAAGTCAGCATTTGTAGTATTATTCGATTTGAAAAAATCATAAAAAAATAAAAAAATCCGACAGTACGAAATAGTGCGTTTTAAGAATTCCCTTCGAAAAATCCGCAGATACGCTTTGATTTAAATCATTAACAATTGCAAGGTTCTTGTTTAGCCCATTACAATACTCATTGAGAGCTTGGCTGTGTTCTTTAAGCTTCTTAACAAATTCTTCTTCTAGTCGCATTAATTTATGAATCCATCATTTGAGCTACTATTTTTTTGTGCAGTTCTCTATGCTCTTCCCCATATTTTTTCCATGCTATACCCATTTCTCGTAGGTCGTATTTCGCTACAACAGTACCATAGGTCATAAGTTTGTCATTTATTTTGGGATACCCGATAACATATATAGCTTGAGAGAGCTCTATAGCAAGCTCAATATCATGCGTAGAAAATATAACTGTATTAAACTCGTCCGTATTACTCAGGAGCTCAAATGACTTTTTTACCTCTTCAATATTACCCACATCCAAGCCTGAGAAAGGCTCGTCCATCACTATAAACTTATCTGACGAAAGCAGTTGCTCAATAATGGCTGTACGCTGTCTCTGACCTCCTGAAAGCTCATTGGGGTATTTGTCTTTAAAATTTATAAGTCCCCATTTTGTTAGGTAAGACTCTATAGTTTGCTGTTTTTCAGAATCAGAAATTGTGGATTTTCTAATCGCAAATTTCAATGCCTGCTCTACAGTCATATGCCTAAAAAGGGTATATTTCTGATCCACAAATCCTATGTCTCCTTCTGCAACAGGTTTTGCTGCCTCTGGATCCGAATTATCAAAATCTTTGATCAATATTTTACCCGATTCTGGCTTTACTAAGCCCGACAAAGCTTTGAATAGTGTAGATTTTCCTCTACCAGATCGCCCAACTACTGCAATGGTTTGTCCTGTAGAAGGAACCCCTGACCTTACAACATTCTTTTCTACTAGAGAAATGTCTTTAATTATAACTGCGTCATCATACTTAACACTTAGATTTTCGATATACAAAAGTGTCTCTTTAAAACTACAATCCATATTTATATAATTGAATATCTAAAAAATGCTTTTCGTAGAAAATTTATAAACCAGTCAATTCCCAAACCGATTAACAGAATGATTATTTGTAAGGCGATGATTCTTCCATGGTTCATAAACTTATCCGAATTTTTTATCAAAAATCCCAAGCCCCCGGAAGCTACTACTATGGACTCTACTGTTACAAGCATCATCCAAGTTATAGCCAAATTTTGACGAATTACATCTATGACATAGTCTAATCTACCTTTTACGATTACTTGCCAAACAATTTCAAAACGACTGCATTTTAGCGTTTTTGCATGGTCAAACTCCTCCTGAGGTATATCTTTTAAAACAGCCAAAAGCGAAGACAACAAGAAGGTAGTTAAAAATATCACCATAATCCAAATTTGCATATTTCGGGCATCATGTACTATAAGTGTAATATAAAATGACAACCCTGTAAATGGCAAAAATCTAAATTTTGTTATGAATTCTGAAACAGGCTTTATAAGGGGTATTGGCCATGAATATGCAAAAATCAAAGATATGATTGTTGCCAAAATTATGGATATAAAACACAACTTGAGTGAATTGAAGATATGTACAACGAGTCCCTCATTATACAAGTCACTGAACCCCTTCATAACCAAGGCGGGAGAAGGGAAAAGTTGCTTTTCACCCGAAGTACCTATATACCAAAAAGCAAAAAGTAAAATTATCCAAAAGGCTATTACACCATATCGAATAGGTTTATTTAACCTTTCGAAGGGTTTGATTAGAGAGAAAATTGTATTCATTGTAAATATGGTAAAAGTAATGAGCCTAAATAAGGCTCATTACCAATAAGATTACTTTAAAAACGTAATAACTACTCTACGGTTTGAGGCCTTTCCTGCAGAAGTAGAATTATCTTCAAGCGGCTCACTTTGCCCTTTTCCTTCTACCATTTGAAAACGAGAAGTAGGAATACCTTTTTTAGACAAATACTCAACTACGGCTTGTGCACGGTTCTTTGATAATGAGAGGTTGCTTTCACTATTCCCTACATTATCTGTATGACCGACAATTGTTAATTTCGAATTTTCTGCTTGTACCAAAAGGTTGTATATCTTTTCCAACTCTTTTGTAGAGCTACCAGAAATCGTTGAACTACCCGTATCAAAATTCAACCTCCAAATTCCAGAAGCCATTACCTCTGTCGCTTGAGCCGTGTAATCTGCTTTTTCAGCCGCAGATGATTCTATATCGTTTATATTCTTCAAAAAGAATAAATTAATAGCATCTTCATAAGGCACAACTTGTCCAACGTTTTCATTAAATCCGAAGGGATTCAACTCCTTTAAGTAACCAGAAACTTGTGTATATACAGACTTATACCTATTCACACCATCACTCAATCCAAAATATTGCATAGCATCGGCATAATTGAAAACCTTGGAACCTCCCATATTGTATTCAACACCATTTTTATTGCCTTTTTGCCCCTTAAACATATCATACCAATATTTTGGATTTTCTATTTTGAACGTTTCAGCTACGGCTTCTGACGCTTTCACACGCCAATCCTCAAAGTTCTTCATTTGGTTTGATGCTGTAAGGGTGGATTTAAGAATTCCTGAAACTAACTCAGCATTCGGCGTAGCCCACTCCTTAAGGCCAATTATTACGGCAGGCATTTGATTATTAAATTCTTTCGTAGATATAATATCCGTATATCCAGAAAGCTTATCAAAAACCAACTTATCACCCGGAGTCCAAGTGGCACAACCATCTATTTTTTTGGAAACCGTTTTTCCTGTTAACTTTCCGTTTTCAACTTCCTTTAATGATACTGTCCATCCTGTAGTCTGAGACTTAATTAGTTCTTCCGCTGATTTTATATAATCATCGTTTTCAGAAGGATAAATATTCACAGCATCTGCATCATATGTTGTAGGATCTGGATTTACTTTTAATCCATTTGCAAAGCAATAGTTAACTGTAGTAACCCAATCACCATCTCCTAATACCGCTGATATAACGGCACCTTTCATTGTTTTAGGGTCTGCTTTCCAGCTTGGCGGCCCTATGAGCTTATCTTCTCCGTAGCTCATTCCTATTACACCCAAAACTTGAAGGTGGTATTTGTCTTTACCGTATTTCTCGTTTAGAGCTTTTTGTACAGAACTAATATAGAAAGGAGCCCCATCTCCCATTATCATAACACCAAACGCACTTTTATCAGAAGAAGGAAATTTTGTACCCTGATCAAACTCCTCAATAAACTTCATTTGCATGTTGCGTAATTCGGATAGCCAGTCTTGTCTGACTATTTCTAGATTTACGCCATTTTTTTCCATAATTGAGCCCTTAGTTGTCTTAGGACCACCGTTAGCTACGATAATACCAGACTGTGCATTCCACGCATATCCTGCTAACCTCACAAGAGGCTTCCCTGAAACCTCGCTTGAAATCTCGGTCGAAGGCAGGCTTATTTTATCGGCACTCGTGACGTTATTCACATCGGTTTTGTTTAGATCAATTCCTTCCAGTTTCTTGGATACAGCCGTTTTTATACCTGGAGATAAAAAATAAATAGCTGTAAGAATACTACCAATAACACCGAAAGTTATTAGCAATTCAGAAAAGGT
>JBOFGX010000252.1:0-4731 GCA_051649345.1 Leadbetterella sp.
GCCAAGGCTAAAGATTGGACTATAGTCTATTATGAAGAATTTGAAACAAAAGAAAACGCTTTAAAAAAGAGAAAAAGAAATCAAATCTTGGAAAAGCAAACACAAAATATTGGAACTTATAAGTCAAGAATAGAGCACCCCGACTGTGGTCGGGGAAGTTTAGGCCGGGGTCGCGTTTGACTTGAATCCTTACGCGGTCACAACGCCCCTCTTGAGGGGCTTTTTTATCGGATTTTGGTTGGAGATTAGTTGTGCAACGGTTACCGATGTTGGCAGAAGTTATTTTACGCTCAGATAAATTTCAGTATGTAAGCTATTAAAATAAGTACACCTAAATATGTTACGTTGCCAAGAATGTATGCAAGACTTGCTTTTATATAATTAATGACTTTCTTTTCTCCAAAAAATTGTCCAATTGCCCAGATTATATATGTGAAGTAGAAAATGACACCAAATGTAGCTAAATATCCACTTTTAAAAATATATGCCAGTAAAATTAAAACCGCTAAAAAAAATAATGCTTCTCCCAAAACGTAGCATAAAAGTATTAAAATCTCGTAAATGTTGTACTTAAAATTTTTAAAGAAAATCTTAATCCAATACGCAATGAAAATTCCCATTATTAATTGTGAATAACCAATGTGATTATCAGTCCATTCTCCAATTTCTTTCGACCTCAACTTTCCTTTTAATGGCTCAATATTATCTATGTTGAAAAAGGAAAAATTACTATCTACTGAATGAAGCGTTATTGTAAAAATAACAGAAGTAACAATTAAAAATAATATAGGTTTAACATACTTTTGTCTGTCCTCTAACAAGAATTCCCGAATTGATTTTCCTGGTTTAAGTAACAGATTTTTCAATGTAAAGAAAAAGCCTTTTTCAAAGTGTAGTAGGTGACTAATTTCGTGTGAAACATAGTGTCCGTCAATCCTTTTTAGTCCTTTCAAAGGTTCCAGATTCGTCCCGATATTCTCCTCTCTATTTTCCAACTTTTTGATTTTAAGTGATTATTTTGACGTAATTATTGTGAGTTGAGTTTGGTTTTATAATTTCTGCTAACTCACATATAGACGAACCTTTCGCCTTCCAAATCCAATTTATTAAGAAATTTTATTTTTACCTATTTTCTTAATGAAATACATTTAAAGATATAACAATTAGATATTTATATATTTTTTGGATTGTAATCCAGAAATCAGGTGCGTCCATCATCTTTCAAAATACTTTTCCATACTCATCCCAAACAGAGCAAAATCGTATTTGGCGGGATCATTGGGATCTAAAAATTTCAGCTTTTCGGTAAGTTCGGCAGCATAGTTCCAGTTTACTTTTGATGAAGGCATAAGCCCCAGTTTTTCGACTGATTTTTGTACGTGTACATCACAAGGTATCACCAATTGACTAGACTTGAGCCGCGTCCATATCCCGAAATCTACCCCACGGTCGTCTTTCCGTACCATCCAACGGAGATACATATTGAGCCGCTTACAGGCAGAGTTTTTGGTAGGGGTAGAAACGTGCTTACCACTACGTTTGGGAAAATGCTCTAGGGAACTAACATACTCTTTGAAGCCTATCAAATTTTGTTTTATATTTTGGCTCTCTTCATTTTGGACTAAAAAGGCATCCTCTAAACTATCATACTGGGAATAATGATGTCGAAAAAAATCAACAAAATAGAGCAAATCTGTAGTATTGAAAGTCCTGTGCTTGAAAGTGAGTATTCTTTTTAGATCGGAGTCTCCTGCATGACAAACAAAATCATGTGGAGCGTTATCCATCAACTGCATCAACTCTGTGCATTTTGCAATGATGGTTTTACGCAGTCCCCAAGCTAAAATGGCAGCAAAAAAACCTGCAATTTCTTTATCTTGTTTCTTCGAAAAACGGTGCGGAACAGAAATCGGATCTGGCTGAATAAAATCGGGGGTATTGTATTCCTGATATTTACTCTCAAGCAAATCTACAATATCCCTAGCAAACTCCCTCACTTGGATTTTGGTAGGTAATATTCTACTCTCGCTCGCATTTTATCATCCAATGGTTTCAATTCATAATAAGCCAAGGGGGATAGTTTTATTAGCGTATTTTCATCTCGCCCTTTGGGGTTAAGGTTACCAATAATCTTAGCTGTAACAGACTCCCCATTACCCATATTCGTAATTTTTACAATTGTACCCACAGGTATAGTCTTGTGCATAGCCATGTATTTATTGCTTTTGCTTTTGGTCTTGATGATCTGTGCCAGCCCTTCTTCTGTCTTTAGCTTACCCACTTTTTTCATCTCCAAGCTGGGCTCTTTAGATGCCGCAAGTATTTCTAATTGCTTTTTGATGATTTCTTTATCAATTATTAGCTTGTCACCTTGCTTTATGATATTATCGCTCAGATTATTGGCTACTACAAAATCATTGATAGGTATTTCGTACTTTTTTGAGAGTGAAAATATTGTTTCTCCAGTATAAACAACATGTACTTGATTATCAGAAAGTGTATTTACATCAATTCCTGTAGGTTTTTTGGTAGTATCTACTTTTACCGTCGAATTTTCATTCTTTATTTCGGGCTTAGGCATAACAGTAGGACTTACAACAATGACTTTGCCTTGATTTCCCATAGCCAAATTGGAAGACTTTTTATCAAACCGTATCACTTGTCCTATTTTGAGACCTTCTGCAGAATCAAAATTGGGATTTAATACTTGGAATCTATCTTGGGTACAATCATACTTTTTTAACAAAGAATATAAAGTCTCTTTTGGAGCTACTTTGTGCTCCAAAAACTTGTTTTGTTGAGCAAAAACAGTATTAACTATAAGTAAGAATACTAAAAACCCAATACCTGAAATTTTCATGAGGTAGCATTTAATTTTATATGGAAAGCCGTACAAATTTACGAATTTTAGGAAATTTAACACGTTAATGATAAAACTCCTTTTTTGTTTTTTTATTTTTAGGACAAATTAAAATTTATGTTAAAAATCCTAGGAATTATACCTGCAAGATTTGCCTCTTCCCGATTCCCAGGTAAACTTTTGCATGAGGTAAATGGCAAACCCATCATCCAAATGGTATATGAGCAGGTCGTCCAAAGTACTTCTTTGGAAAGCGTTTTTGTAGCTACTGATCATGAAAAAATATTCAATTTGATTGAAAGTATCGGTGGTAATGTCCTCATGACCAAAGACACACATACATCGGGTACTGAGCGATGTGCAGAGGCTGTTGCAGCATTTGGAGGAAGCAAGAATTTTGATTTTGTTCTCAATATCCAAGGAGATGAACCCTTAATACTGCCAGAAACCATCGATGATCTTGCTTATAAACTTACACCCAATATTCAAATAGCCTCTCTTTATCAAAAAATAAATGAAACGGACGAAATCTTAAACCCAAATAGCGTAAAGGTAGTTTTAAACGAAACAAGTGAAGCTCTGTACTTCAGCCGATCTCCTATCCCTTTTGTTAGAGACCTGGATGTGGATGCATGGAAAAGCCATTTGGAATTCAGAAAACATATTGGGATTTATGGGTATAGAACGGATATATTAGAGCAAATAGTCCACCTAGAAAACACTAGCTTAGAAGACGCAGAGAAACTCGAGCAACTTCGTTGGCTAAGTCATGGTTACAAAATAAAAATGTTTCCCACCCAACATAAAACAATCGGGGTGGATACTCCAGAAGATTTAGAGAATCTTAAGCAATTTTTAGCACATAAGTAGCGTATATAGTAACACAAATCAAATAACAATTCATGCAGACTTATTCCATCCTTTGGGCAGACGACGAAATAGATTTCCTAAAACCCTATATTCTTTTTCTAGAAAGTAAAGGCTACTCAGTCACACCTGTGCCAAGCGGATCTGATGCCCTCGATTTGGTAGAAAAACAAAGTTTTGATCTGATATTTTTAGATGAAATGATGTCTGGAATGACCGGACTAGACACCCTGGATCATATAAAAAAGATCAAGCCCAATATACCCGTGGTCATGATCACCAAATCAGAAGAAGAACGTATTATGGAGAGTGCCATTGGAGCTAAAATTGCGGACTATCTTATAAAACCCATCAATCCCAATCAGATCCTTTTGACAGTCAAAAAACTTTTAGACAACAAACGACTTGTATCAGAGAAAACAAATAGTGGATACATGCAGGACTTCCGAAATCTCAGCATGCAATACAATGATCGCTTGGATTTCAATGAATGGGTAGATATTTATCGTAAGCTGACCTATTGGGAGCTGGAAATCGATGCCTCAGAAGATAAGTCTATGGAGGAGGTATTTGTAAATCAAAAAATGGAGGCAAATGAACGTTTTTGTGAATTTGTAGCTGATAATTACGAATCCTGGATGAATGATCCTAAAATAGAAAAACCTCTTTTTTCACATGATATTCTAAAAAAGAAGGTGTTCCCACTTGCAGGAGGAGGCAAACCTGTTTTCTTTGTTTTGCTTGATAACTTCAGGCTCGATCAATGGAAACTTCTAGAAGAACTCATTGGGGATTATTTCAGAGTAGAGCAAGATGAAACTTATTTTTCGATATTACCCACAGCAACTTCATATGCTAGAAATGCGATTTTTTCGGGACTTACTCCCTTGGACATGGCGAAGCAGCACCCCGACCTGTGGGTATACGATGAAGGAGATAATGAAGAGGGATTAAACAAATCGGAAGACGAATTTCTCAGGAGACAACTTAAAAAACTGAATTTA
>JBOFGX010000253.1:0-4511 GCA_051649345.1 Leadbetterella sp.
GAGTATATCAACACGACGACGATTACAGATGGGACACCGGGCTTGTTTCTGCTCTCCAAAATCACAAAAAACAAATTATATGCTCAAACAGCCACGCAAGCAGGACAATTTATACTCGATAGTTTGTATCTTGAAAAACAACAGTTGATGTACAATATCGTAGATCCAGCAACGGGCGAAATCTGGAAAAACAAAAGTCCACATAAGCAACACCAAGGAAAAGAATTCAATATCAACCACTACGCTAGGGCAAATGCAGAGGGATATTTGTTCAAAGAAATGTATGAATTCACCCAAAACGAAAAATACAAAACGGCTTTTCTCAACCTATGCGATGGACTTGTCAATACACAATCGGAGAATGGCTTTTGGATGAATTTTGAACCCAATGATGCCGAAAAAGGTAAAATTCACGCTCGATTTAACACCTGGAATGCCGAGGCCTTGCTTGAAGCATTCGATCTTTCAAAAGACGAAAAATATAAACGTGCGGCTTTAAAAACAGCTCAAGCCTTGCAAAAAATCCAACAAAAATCGGGGGTAATTTACTATTCCAGTTTTGTAAACAATACCTACGAAGAAGCCTCCCCCTGTGGATCCGCCGTTTCGTTTGCCGGAATTTTATGGCTACGATTCCATAAACTGGGCTATTCAGAATTTGATCAATCCCTACAAAAAGCCTTGGATTTTACATTAAAAAATCAATTTTCTAAAAATCATCCCGATAAGAATCTGGCTGGTGGCTATTTCGAAATGCGACAAAAAAACAACAAAGATGGCTCGATAGAGCTTATATATAGAGATATTGCAACGGCTTTTGGTCTACGGTTTCTTTCGGAAGTATATACATATTCTTTTAAAAAATAGGTTGTATGGTTTTTTCCTCCACGGCGGGTGCCATTATTGGTTTAGTGATTGCTATTTTTTTAATCTTAAAAAAAGTAACACCCTTCTATGCCATGCTGTTGGGAGCCATTCTCGGAAGCCTCATCGGTGGTTTTAATTTAACCGATACCATCAATCACATGTCTACGGGAGCAAGTACCATGGTTTCGGCTATTTTACGAATTGCAGCCGCAGGTATTCTGGCAGGTGTATTGATCAAAAGTGGAGCAGCCACCAGAATATCATTAACCATCCTTGATACCTTGGGCAATAAATGGGCTTTGGTAGCCTTGATTCTCACCTCCTTTTTGATTACCTCTATTGGTGTATTTATCTATGTATCGGTCATTACGATCGCACCCATTGCCCTTGTGACAGCCAAAAAACTTAACTATTCCAAGCTGGGCGTATTGATTGCACTCATTGGCGGTGGCAAATGCGGAAACATTGTTTCCACCAATCCCAATGCTATTGCAGCATCGGATGCATTCGGGATCGAGCTCACTGATTTAATAATGGCTGGATTTCTTCCTGCTTGCTTGGGTTTAATCGCTACTTTCTTGATTGCAAGAATACTGATATTTAAGGGCGAACGCGTAAACGAAACCGATTTGCCCAGTATTCCAGAGAATTTACCTTCGTTTGCATCTGCCATCATCGGTCCGGCTATTGTTATATTTTTGATTGCTTTACGACCCCTTGCAGGCATCAAAATCGACCCTTTGCTGGCTTTGCCTCTGGGAGGTATCATTGGGGGATTATCGATGGGTTTCAAAAATCAACTCAATGATTTTATGGCTTTTGGCCTTGAGAAAATGCTTCCCATCGCCATTTTATTGTTGGGAACGGGTGCCATAGCTGGTATCATTACCGAGTCTGACTTCAAAGATTCCTTGATATCATTCTTGAATACCTACCACATGCCTGGCTTTTTATTGGCTCCTATCTCAGGTATCATTATGGGTGCCGCCACGGCTTCTACTACATCGGGTACCGCCGTCGCTAGCAGTGTTTTTGGTAATACTATTTTGAATTTAGGCGTATCCAAACTGGCCGCTGCATCTATGATTCATGCAGGAGCGACAGTGATCGATCATTTGCCGCATGGCAGCTTTTTTCATGCAACCAGTGGCAGTGTTTTCATGACGGTCCAGCAAAGACTCAAGGTCATTCCCTACGAAACCGTCATTGGGCTTGTTTTGACCATCGCTTCCACTATCTTATTTGGCATAGTCTCATGAATAGGATCAAAAATATACTGGTCGTTCCCGATAGCTTCAAAGAATCGCTTTCTTCGCTTGATGTGTGCAAAGTCATTCAAGCGGCTGTAGAAGGAGAACTCAAAAACGTACAAGTGAAGACCTTACCACTAGCCGATGGAGGAGAAGGATCTTTGGAGGCCATTGAAAACAGTATTTCCAGTCAACGTATTTACCTGACGGCCAAAAATGCTTTGGGAGAACCCATAGACACCTTCTATTTGAAAAGTGCCGATACTGCATTTATTGAAATGGCCAAGGTAAACGGTTTGGAGCAAATTGCTGTTGAGAAAAGGAATCCCTTGTTGACTTCTACCTTCGGTACAGGACAAATCATCAAACATGCTCTTGAAAACGGAGCAAAAAAACTCATTGTCTTTATCGGGGGTAGTGCCACCAACGATGGTGGGGTAGGCATGGCACAAGCCTTGGGTATTGCGTTTAAAAATTCTCAAAACCAAGAAATTGCCTTGGGCGGACAATTCCTAGGTGACATTTCGAGTATTGATTGGAATAACTCTATTCTCAAAAAGTACCCTGCTGAAATCGTAGTCGCTTGTGATGTAAAAAATCCACTGCTCGGCGAAAATGGGGCAACCTATACGTTTTCGAAGCAAAAAGGGGCTAATCCTGACATGCAAAAGATATTGGAAAGCGGACTCGAGAACCTTGTAAAGCAAGTAAAAAACTCTCAAAACCACACACTAGAGGGTGCCGGGGCTGCAGGTGGCTTGGGATATGGTCTAATCACCTTTGCGGATGCTCGCATACAAAAAGGTTTTGATGTGATTGCAAACGTCACGGGTCTGGAAGAACACATAAAAACAGCTGATATGGTTATCACAGGCGAAGGGAGTTTTGACGCACAATCTTTACAAGGAAAAGTGCCCTACTCTTTGGGAATTCTCTGTAAAAAATACCAGAAACCTCTAATTGTTTTGGCTGGAAATGTAGAACTCTCCGACAATCTCGAAGAGTATGGTATTTCGGCTGTTTTCCCGATTGTACAAGGCATTACAAACCTAGAAAACGCCAAAGCTCAAGCAGCTGAGAATCTTTCCAAAACCGTTAAAAATATTTGTAAAATCATTAACCTAAACATGCTTTAAAATGAGCAGATGTTTCTATATCTTTCTTTTTAGTATACAATGTATATGGGCTCAAGATTTGAAATTGGGCGGATTACAAGGGAATGAGCCAATTATCCTTACACCCAAGGGTATTTTGAAAGAAAACCCAATGACCTCTGAAAAACTGGGCTATAAACTCCTCAACGACAAAGATTTCAAGTTTCAATTTGCTCCCAAGCTACCCGAAGATTGGAACTGGATTGCGGCCTTTAATGTACCCATTAACGACAAGACGACCAATTTCTTTTTTTATGATTCTTGGGTAGGTACCGCACACAATATCAAGACCAACGGCAGAAAACGAAATTTCCCCAATGATATCACGGGACTCGTCAAATCCAACGCATACCACATCGCTTTCCAAAGAGAATTTGAAGTAGAAAACGAAACCTTTCTGCTCTTGGTTTCTCCTGTAGATCAGGTTGTAAAAGTAGAGCTGCCCGCATCTGTTTTTAAGACCAACCGTACGCTTACTTACAAAATGAAAGCCTGGGAGGCTAAGTTTGTTCATATTGTGCTGCCTCCTCAGGAAGCCACCGTAGTCATGTGGAAAGACGAAGAAGTGCGACAGTACATATCTCTAAACAAAGACTGGTCTTTTATATATGAAAAAGAAAACAAGGAAGCTACTTGGCAAAACAATCCATTTTTAAACAAAAGCATTCCGTCAAAAAACATCCAAATACCGCACGTTTTCAACTACGATTCCCACTTTGATATGCGAAATATCAAAGATACCCTCGACATCATGGAAATGTACGCCCGAGGTACAGGGTGGTATAAAAAAACTATTTTTGCCCCTAAAAATTGGCAGAACAAATACGTAAAACTCAATTTTCTGGGAGCCAACCAAAGAGCCGATTTATGGGTGAATGGCAAATTTTGCAAAACACATATTGGCGGCTATACCGATTTCCATCAGGACATTACGCCGTATTTGAATTTTGAAAAACAAAACGAAATCACGGTTCGTGTAGATAACCGCTACCACAAAGATTACTTACCGCATACAGCAGATTTTGACTCGCAAGGGGGCATCTACAGAGAAGTAGAGATCGTCATTGAAGAACGAACCTTGATTAGTAAAATATGGGCGAAACCGACAAATATTTTTGAAACCAAGACAGATATTGAGGTTCAAACGGTGATTTTTAACAAGAAACAATCCCAAGAAGAAGTAGAGGTCACTATCAATATCATAAATCCCTACAATGAGATCGTGGCTACGCAAATCAAA
>JBOFGX010000254.1:0-10649 GCA_051649345.1 Leadbetterella sp.
TGAAGATGTCTGTTTTTTCATAACTAAAAATACCAGCTTTTTGATCAAAGTAACAAATTATTGGTATCTCTTTTGACGAAAAAACAAAACAACTATATGAAATTCAATATATTAAGAGTATTTGAGGGTCGACTAAATAACATACGAAAAACGTGTAATATTTGTTGCTTTTTTATTCATTTTAAATTTCGGGATTAAAAGCTCAAATACAAGTATAATTAGCTTTTCAAAAGGCTCCTGCTCTAAAATTTATATAATCTAATCTCAATTATTTTTTCCATTTCTACTGATTAATCTCTGAATTTTTTAAATATGGAAGTGGCAATATGCCCACCAAAACCAAACGTGTTACACATGGCATATTCGACATTCCTTTTTTGTGCCTCACCTAGGGTAAAATTAAATTTTGGGGCAAAGTCGTGTTCCACATTTTCTGTGTTTATGGTCGGGGGGATAATACTTTCCTGAATAGCTTTAATACAGGCGATAGCCTCAATAACTCCTACACCGCCTTGTAAATGCCCAGTCATAGATTTTGTAGCACTAATATTGATTGAGAGATTGGTGCCGAACACTTTTTCTATAGCTCTTAGTTCGCTCAAATCACCTGTGGGAGTGGAAGTGGCATGAGCATTAATATAATCAATTTGGTAAGGGTTTATAGCAGCCTCCTCTAAAGCCAGTTTCATTCCTAGAACGGCTCCTGCACCTTCTGGGTGTGTACCTGCTAAGTGGTATGCATCTCCTGCGAGTCCTCCACCTACAATTTCGGCAAGTATAGGAGCATTTCTTTTTATAGCATGCTCGTAGCTTTCTACAATTAGGGCTCCTCCACCTTCGCCCAATACAAATCCATCTCTGGAAATATCGAAAGGCTTGGATGCCTTGCTCGGGTTATCGTTGGAAGTAGACAAAGCTCTCATTGCGTTTAAACTACCAACCGTAAATTCAGATATGCATGCTTCTGTTCCTCCCGCTATAATCATATCGGCCTTGTTCCACCGAATATAATTGAAGGCATCTATAATGGCCGTGTTACTAGAAGAACAAGCTGAAGCCACTGAATAAACGACTCCTCTTAAGCCATACCTAATCGATATATTGCCCGATGCCATATTTAGGATCTTTTTCGTGACAAAAAAGGGGTTGAATCTTGGAGTCCCATCCCCGTTTATGAATTCTTTGGCTTGTTCCTCGTAGGTAGTTACCCCACCGTCGGCAGAACTCCATATGACGCCGATTCTATCTTTATTTAAGGACTTAAAATCGATGTTTGCATCCTTAATGGCTTCATCTGCTGATACTAATGCATATTGAGAAAAAAGATCCAATTTTCGTGTTTCATTTTTATCAATTACACCGTAGGGGTCAAAGTTTTTAACCTCACAGGCAAATTTTGTTTTAAATTTTGAGGTATCGAATTTTGTGATTAATGCGGCACCACTCATGCCATTTATCAATGCATTCCAATAGTCTACAACATTATTTCCCAAGGGATTTACAGTTCCCATACCTGTAATTACAACTCTCTTCATTGTGTATTTTTAGTTATTATTATCCATAGTTTGAGTTCCATTACAAACAGTGGGTAGTTTGAGATAATTGAATAAATGCTAAAATAATGAGTTTTTGTACATTGCGGTTTATTTTATTGACTATTTGTATTATTAACTAGTCCACAAGCTTTTACTGATCATTTTTTTGGTAATAACTTTTCGGAATCTTGTAGGAATTTTTACTTTCCTATTAAATATGTTTTCAAGAACCAAGAAATCCCAGCATACGTATAGTCACGATTTGGTTTTTTGGCTATGCCATGTCCTTCGTCATTTGCCCTTACATAGCTAACAGGCACATTGTTTTTCTTCAATGCCTCTACCATTTGCTCAGATTCAGATAAGGGGACACGAGGATCATTTTCCCCTTGATAGATAAACATAGGTTTGGTGATATTCTTGATGTTTGTCAATGGGCTAATTTTCACAAAATGCTCAGCCATTTTAGGATTACGTTCATCACCATATTCGACCCTCCTTAAGTCTACGCGGTAGCTTGATGTGTTTTTCAGGAAGGAAACAAAATTGGAAATCCCAAAGAGGTCTATTCCGCACTTAAGTCTATCATTATAAAGTGTCATACTAGCTAGACTCATATAGCCGCCATAGCTCCCTCCGAATACGGCAACTCTTGAAGCATCTAAATTGGGTTGAGTGGCAATCCAATCCAATAAAGCCCCAATGTCTTTGACCGAATTTTCTCGTAATTCCGCATTATCTAGCTTCAAGTAAGATTTTCCATAGCCTGTAGAGCCGCGTACATTGGGTATCAGAATGGCAATGCCTAGCTCATTGGCCCAATATTGATTTGTACTGTTGAAATTTGCTATGGATTGCCCCTCAGGCCCTCCATGAATACTGATCAGGACAGGGAGTTTAGCACTCGTGTTCTTAGGTGTAATCAGAAACGACGGAATCATACGTGTTTTACCGGTTTGCTCGTCCTTGTCGAAAGTCGGGTACTCGATTAGATTTGCTGGATTAAAATTTGCTGGATTTAACCCTGCGGTTTCACTAAAAGTCCAACGTTCTGTTTGATTTGTGCTCAAATCATGTACGTATACTTCGGTGGCTTGGTTTGGTGTAGACAGGCTGTAAGCAATGCGGTTGTTGTCTTTATGGAATTTAACGTTCGAAAGTGCACCCATCGCACCTAAATTGATGGGCGAATATTGATAGGTTTTTGTGTCCATGAGATAAGGCTTAAAGTAACCGCCCTCATTAAGAACAAAAACAAGTTTAGAGCCATCATGGGAAAGCTCAAAGCCTTCCACATCATGGCTGAGGTTTATTATTTGAGACATTTTACGAGTAGCTAGGTCGTAATATCTTAGGGTCAAGAATTCGGTATCTTCGTCTGAAGCTAAGAAGATTCCTTTGCCATCTTTTGAAAATTTAGCCGTGGAATGAGATATCTGTTTACTGGAAGGATTTATCTCCTCCAATTTGCTACCATTGACGTCAAACAAATACAATTTTGATTCATTTATAGACTTGTAATTTCGAATTATCATCCGTGTGTCGTCTTCACTCCAATCTTCTATAGTCCAGCCGCCGCCTTTATTTTCTGAAACCATGCTAACATCTTTGGGATTGCTAATAGGAGCTATGTAAAAATCAGCATCTTTTCCATTTCGTTTATTGGATACATAGACTATTTTATCTCCCTTTTTATTCCAACTATAGGCGGTATGGCGGCTTTTTCCGTCTGTCAATAAGGTAGAAATCCCCGTGTTTCTATCTAAATAATAGATCTGAAACTGTTCATTGCCTCCTGTATCTCGACTATACAAAAAACCATTTTTTGTAGGATTGGGACAAGTGGAAATACTTGTAACAGGTTCTTTAAAAAAAGTGACTTGCTCTCTGTAAGCCCCCGGTTTGTGTACATGGTGGATTTGTGAAACATCAGCAAAACGGGTAGTCATATAAAGACCTTCGCCCGAGGCATCCCAATCAGCAAATCCAGCACTTCGAATGTTCTGGTATTGTTCCAGCCGTTCCGAATATAAAGTCGTGACAGGGCCAATTCCTTCTACTAATAGGTTGCCAATAGAGGTACGTTGGGCAAACGATTTCATGCTTAAACAATTAAGCAGAAAAAAGATAAGGACTTTAAGAGTCAAAGAGAGATGGTTTTTCATTTGTATTAAAAATCAGAAATCATTTTTATAATTCAATATCCTTGTAAACTCCCGTATATCTACACTTTTGGAGAGTTGCTTAGTAAAAATAGATAGAATTATTGAATGCACAATTGGATAGATACTTGATTTTACAAAGAAAGCACGATGTTTAGACCCAGAATCCAGCCATAGCCAAACTACTTATAGTTTTTTATTAACTAGAGTCTACAGAAAAAGTCAAGAGGAACATGGTGCCGATTTATCGGTATGATGTGCCACTTGACTAGTGTTCTTTTTTATCTCTAATAATAATGCCACAAGAGTTTCTAGGTATTCCATCAAAACCTCTTATATCAAATAGTAAAATTTATAGTGTAAAATATTTAATATTAATAATTTAATGGGTTTCAATGGGTTCAAACTATGCGAATATTTTACATAGACTTTCGGGTAGACAGACTTTCTCTCAAAAGAAAATCTGACAGCCATACCTCAGCAAAGAAATCGCCAAGTTTAAATGACCCTTTTTAAAAAATGAAACTTTTAGTACGTATAAAATTTCCACTCATTCATTTTTTCAAACGGGCTAGATCTTGGTTTGATGGTTTTTCGTCCATTTTGATTTTGCGATTATTGTATCAATTGCCGGCTGATTGATACAACGGTTGGTTTTACAAATCTATCTTTTGGATTTCTAAAAGAGTGGCTTCACCCACGCTTTTTGCAGATGCTGGATTTTGCCCTGTTACTACTCGTTGGTCTACAGCTACATGGTTTTGCCAAAGTCCACTTTTTTCAAATATTGCTCCTCTTTTGATAAGCTCAGTTTCCAGTAAAAAAGGTACAACCTTCTCTAGGGCAACTGCCGTTTCTTCTTCGTTTGTAAAAGCATTAATCTTCTTTCCATCCACCAAGTACTTACCATTACTTAGTTTTATATTTACAAGCCCCGATGGGCCATGACAAACAGCACTAACTACCCCATTATTCTCGTAAATTTTTGCACCTATTGATGCCAATTTTGCATTATCTGCAAAATCCCACATGGTGCCGTGCCCGCCTGCATAAAAAATAGCAAGGTAATTGGCTGGGTCAACCTCATCAGGCTTCAATGTATTTTCGATTTTGTTTCTATAGGTTGTATTATCCCAAAATTTTTTGTTTGTAGCATCATTTAGATTAAATCCATCAACGGGTGCTTTTCCGCCTTTTGGACTTACAAAATCTATTTCATAACCTGCGTTATTCAGTACTTCCCAGGGATGTGATACTTCTGCTAGGTAATAACCCGTGGATTGACCCGTGTTTCCTTTTTTATCATGGCTCGTAACCACAAATAAGACTTTCTTTTTCATTTGATTTACTTTTTTTGTTTGTGCAGTTGCTTTGTTAAAAACAGAGAAAATGGTACAAACTGCTATTACCAATATCCCCTTTGCTAAATTTTGAAATGTCTTTATCATCGTGTTTTAAAATTTGATGATACAAAAATGGCCCTATTTCAAGTGATAGTAAAGGAGGTAAATCACAGATTTTATGTGACAAAAATCACACTATACGGAAAGTCGGCTTAGGGTTTCTCTTGAAACACCTAAATAAGAGGCTATAAGTGTTTTAGGGACTCGTTGAAACAGAGAAGGATACAAAGTTAGAAGTTGCTCATAACGTTCTTTGGGTTTGTCATTTAAGAAGGATAGTATTCTACGTTGTTGGGCCACATATCCTGCATTCGATTTTCGTCTAAAAAAATGCTCTATTTTGTGGAGGTCGGCACAGATTTTCTCTCTGTTTTGTAAAGACAAACAAAGCAATTCGACATCTTCGATACAATCGATATTTAGTGTGGCATTTGTTTGACTGAAATAGGCCTGATAGTCAGTAATCCACCAGTCTTCATAAGCAAATTGCATGATATGCTCTTTGTCTTCATTGTTAACAAAATAGGCTTTTAAAAGTCCTTTGACCACAAAATAATCATGATCTACTGTATCGTTTTCTTGGATCAAGAATTGGTGTTTTTTTAGTTTTTTGCTTGTAAAATGTGAAAAAATATATTCAAATTCTTCATTTGTTAAAGGCGTAATGTTTTCAATGTGTTTTCTTAATTCTATACTCATATAATGTAGTTTCCCTACGTCCAGGATAGGTATGTTCTAAAGTCTAAACAACTAACAACATTATTGTTGTTATAAAGTCCGCTTTTTTCTTTTCTTGTACTTACATTGAAATAGAGCAAGTAAAAGAAACATTGTGTATTTGTGCCCCTCAATGACAAAAATAGACTTTTCTTCTATTCGGTTTACTTTTTAAAGATAAATCTCAAAGCCTCCACATATCCAAAAATAGGTACGCTCATATGTGTTTCATTTGGATAATCGATATACATAGATTCAAATCCTACGAGCTTTTTAGCCTTAATTATAGTGTCAAATTTTAATGAATTTTCATGAAAGGTAGCTTTCATTCCGCCTTCATTTCCATTACAATAAAACAGTTTTTTGTTTAATGTAGAGCTCGGTATAAGGTTTTTTTCGGTCAATTTTAATATATACTCATCGTCCCACCAAAAGGATGGGCTTATAGCAATATAGGCATCAAACATGTCGGGGTGAGTCAATATACAGTTGATAGACGTGATTCCGCCCAATGAGTGTCCTCCAAAGATTCTGTAGGACTGTGTTTTATAGGTGCTGTCAATCATTGGGATTAATTCAGATCGTATGAATTGTAAGAAATTTTCGTTTCCTCCGCTGTGTTTAAAAATCCCCGCAGTGTCAGGCTTATTTTTGAAAATCGTAATTTTGGTAGGCGTCAAATCTCGATTTCGACTGGTGTTTGTAATACTGACTAATAGTATTTTAGGTGTAATATTGACATCTTTTCTGCTCAGATAGTCAAGATAGGTGCTTAGCATTTCAAAATGATTTTCGGCATCCATTAAGTATAGCACAGGAAATCGCTTGTTGAGATCGGATGAATCTAATTTCGGCAAATGAACATATACCTTTCGGTCTTCATTCAAGATTTTGGAATGAATCGTTAATACTTCGCTTGGAGGAGACTTGTAGGATTCTGTTTTCTGCGATTGCGTTTTGAAAGCTATAAGTAAAAACAGAATTAATATACGTGCTAACTTGTATTTTACGGGTGTTTTCATATTTTGAAACTATCATTTGATACTATCAAAAGTATCTATTTTGGCTTAGTATTTAAGTGAATTTTGGTAAAATATTTGGCAGAATATTCAAATATTTTCTACTATAAAGGCAAATGGCGAGTAGATTAATTTTCTCCTTTGCAAAATCCCAAATAAAACAAGGGGCGATAGCGTTTGGAGGTGTCGGGCATAGGTTTTAATGGATTCAAATTGCCATTTTCTATCAATAGAGAATCGCCTAAAATATCAAGAGTTTTATTATCATATTTTAGTGTTAATATGTTGCCCCTTTTATTCCAATGCCCTGTCCACCATCTACTACTGAATAAAACACCAACCCAATTGATTTCGAAAGTTTTGTCTTCACGGAATTTGATGTGAGCAGTGTTCATCGTTCCTTCGTAACACGCTCGAAACTTCACGTCACTTTCAAATCGTTCAGATGTCCATTTGTTGACTACAAACATGTTTAGAATGGTTGCAGTACATAGGATAGTCGGTAAGCAAGTAATCCATGTAAGTTGCCTTCTGTTTTTTATCATTTGGATCAGCCCTTTAATCCAAAATACTAAAATAGCAATAAGCGTTATCGGGACTAGGAGTGTTAGAATAAAGAAAACTAGACCCGTAAGATGTTTGTCAATATGATAGTAAAAAAAAGTTATTGACAGAAAACTCAAACAAGTAATTGTCGTCCATATAATCCTCTTTTTAAGTTTTGAAGTATCATTCATAAAAGTACTATTCGTATATTTGGAGTTGGCATTTGTCCCGATTTATCAGGAAAGTTCCGAAGAAATTTGCGGGTTTTGTAGAGTATCTTACGTTTTTATTGGCAAAATTAAAGTGCTTTGTTGTGATCATTTAGGTAGTGTTAGAGCTGGTCCCTTCAAGAAATGCACCATCTTGTCTCGTTTGCTGCGACAAAATATCCCAAGTACCTTTAAAATCAAAAGAATCCTTGGATTTCAGCCTTTTTGTACTGCTCTAAATATTAGCTGTTTGGGCCTTTTATAACTTTGTTTATTGATCACTATTCCCTTCTTCAAAGTTGTCAAAATATGTAAAGTCTTTGGTAATAATTCCGTTTTCAATTGTTAGAATAGTACAAATTGGCAACTCAAATTTCGAATTGTCGGGTGCGGTTCCGCTTGACACAAATTCAACAATTATATGCTTGTCTCCTGAAGGATAGATTTGTATGATTTTATCCTGAAGGTCTGGAAAAACTTTATTTAATTCTGAATATTTGTCAATAATTTGTTGGCGAGTTTGCTTTACTATTCCTTGTCCTAAGGAAGGATCTTTGAATTCGGAGATTTCTGAATACATATTAGCCATCTTCGTCCATTCATGATTGTTAAAATGTTCAAAATACTGTTTTATTAATTTTTCATTTTCTGTTGTTTCCACACTTTTTTTTGTTTGATTGTTACAAGAAATTAATACTAGTGTCGCAAAAAATAATACTATAATAGGTTTCATTTTTTTTGTCTTTTAAAGTTATTTAACGCTTATTTTCTTCTTTAGTATGTCCTATAAATAGTGGTAATTTACTTATACCAACATGTAAGCGAATTGACACCCTCGCCAATTTATCAGAAAAGTTCCGAATAAATTTGCATATTTTGTAATGAATCGGTTGATTTTATATAAAGATGGGGAAACTACACAACGACTGATTGTGATTTAAAAGCATTCGATTTTCAATTTTACAATTCAATGGTTCTTTTTTGAGTAATCTTATTCGTAATCGGTTTAATTAAGCGTTCAATCGTAGCTTATATTTGTAAACTTATTGATTATATTTCCTTCAAATTCAAAATTAGATTTTCCACTCTATTATAACTGTTGCCTTTTTTATTGCGTTTGAAATATCCACCCGACTTGTATTATGGATATTTCCTACTTTTTAATTGATATCATAATTGAGATTTAATAGTTCTATATTATTATCATTAATTTATTTTTTGAATTGTTTGTTCCTATTGAATCTTTGAGCCATGCTCAACAGTTTGATTATAGACTTCTTAAGGGCAGTTATTTCTTTTTCTTTTTTGGTTCTGGTAAATCGGCTAATGTGATTTTTATTAAGCTACTTAACCATTTGCTATCTTCAATTTCATCCTCAATCAAGAAACTTGGCTTAGCTCCTTCGTACGGCGGTAATTCGGTCGGGGTACCAATGAACTCTCGCCCTTTTATAGTGGGTTTAATGAAAAGTTTGTTGTCGCATATTACTCCAAATAGTTTTCCATCGCTATACATACCATATTCTCCGAACATTTTTTTTGCGGAAATTGTCCCTTCATTTTGAATTTGTTCTATTACAAAGTCAACGAAATTTTGATCTGATGCCATAAAATTATTCTTTGATTTCGAAGTGAGGATTATAAATAAGCCCTATCACATTTCCAAAAGGATCTTTTACAGTAGCAGTCATTAGGTCATCTCCAACATTGTAGGGTGCTTCGTTTTCTGTTGCACCACAGCTTAGTAATCTTTTGTGTGTGTCGTATATGTCTGTCACACCCCAATAAGATACGACACTTTCAACTTTATCTATAGCAGGAGTTTCGTCTGGTTGTAGTCCTAATTCAAAGCCGCCAATATTAAATCCCACGTAGAAAGGTTCATCAAAATATGGTTTCGTCAAAAAAGCCCTTGAGTACCATTCTTTCGCTTTAATGATGTCATCTACTTTATAAATTGTTGTCCTGAGTCCTAGCATACCAATTTAGATTTTTTATATTTTTTATTACCAATATTATAAGAGCGACTCGATAGCCTATCTCGATAATCATTAAAGTTCCGAAGAAATTTGCGGGTTTTGTTTACAATCTTCAGATTTTATACAAAACATTTAGTAGATGGGTAAAATTTCTACTCATACAGTATCATTGAGTGCTTTATTTTTTTTCCAATTCGTAATAGATTTTATTAACAAAATGGGGAGCAATAAAGTGTAGATTTGTTCTCTTGAGTACATTATAATCAGAATATTATATTCTATTTCTATCTAAAGACCTGAATATACGTCTGCTTAGTCAGAGACAAAGCATGGCAAAGTAAAAGCCTTTACATCTTGGCAAAGCGTTCATTTACTCATAGCAAATTTTTCAGCAAGCTATTCGTAGCGACAAAGTGTTTTGACTATACTAAAGTCGAAATCATATATATTTTAGTTCGTCATTCATTTTTGAAATAATACCTTTCCAATAAATCCTCATTTCTTCTCTTTTCTCAATTTCAAAAAAGCCAGTTTGGTGAAAAATTACGGATGCTTTCCCTTTTCGATTGGTAACACGAAGTTCAATAGTTGAGAATTTCTGCCAATGTTTTGGCTTCCATTTTAGTCGTAAATGGCAATTGGGTTTAAACACCGTTAATTTCCCTTCAATACCTTCAACAGTGGTAAATGGTTTTTGAATTTCAAAGTCTTCTATCGACATTGTACCTAGCCAAACTTTGATACCTTCATCTGACAAAATGAATTCCCATATGGTTTCTGTGCTTACTGAAAAGACTTTACTAATCGAAACTTGAAAACCTAAGTCATTTATTTTTACAGGTTTTTCAGATACTTTCATTTGTCAAATTTACTATGTTTTTTTGAGTTGTATAGGTGTAAAGTATCGTTTAAAATACAAATTATTTAATCTTTTTGAGAAATCGCAAAAAGTATATCAACAAAAATAGAGAAAAGTTTCGATGTCTGAAATAGTAAAAATTATCATTACCAGAAGCCAATGATGGCCTCAAATGTATAAAAGAGGGAAGGTGTTAATTTGGAGTAAAAGTAGTGTTTTA
>JBOFGX010000255.1:0-4067 GCA_051649345.1 Leadbetterella sp.
CCACTTAGTCCATTTTGGGTGAAATAATTGTTATCAGGAAGATATATTTCGTTCTGGTAATCTATACCTATATAAATCTCACCTAGATTACTAATTTCAAAATCTTTAATAGCTTGATAAGAAGCTCCTGAAAAAGATCTTACCCATTGATAATTGCCCAAAGAGTCGTATTTGGCCATCCATGAATCTTGCCCCGACGAATAAGGTAATATATTGCCACTAAAATTTACAGTATTGAAATTTCCGCCACTAAAGTATACATTATCAAGCGAATCACTCAAAATTTTTGTTCCGAAATCATTCGAAGCTCCTCCGATTGATCTAGCCCATTTGTATAAGCCGTTTGAATCCACCTTAGCAATAAAAATATCTCCATCTCCAAAACCAGTCAGCGTGAAATTTCCCAGCGTGATAGAATTCGAAAAACGGCCCATATAATAATACCCCTTATTCTTAGCCTTGCTTACTTTCAAAAAAGGTAAGTTTAGGTCATTGGCTTGAATCGAAACGCTAAATTCTTGATCTTTTAAATTAAGTGGCATCCATTTTCCATTGATAAGCAATCGTAAAAGCTTGAATGTTGTATCATATACAATATCACCCTCTTCGGCATTTTGTATTTGATCAAGTTGTTCATATTGAACCCTTTGGTAGCCCTGGACTGGAGTTATACCGTTGGGCGTAATACTGACATTCTGTGCATCCAGTCTATAAAAACCAAAGAAATATAAGTAAACTAATAAGGCAAGATGAAATCTTTTCATAGTTCAAGTGGTATTAACAGATACCAAATATACTTATATTTTTGAATATTTTATTGATAATTTAGTACAATTTCGCTATGCTAAGTCTCCATACTAAGAATGTGTGTTACTCAGTCTTAAGACCGATCTCTGTTTAATTCAAAAACCCTATTGAATCTCGATTGTAAATATTTCAAGCCTTACATAGGGCTTATAAGCTTAACTCTCCTCTCTACTAAAAGGTAGCATCTTTACAACGCCGATTCTCTTCAAAGACACGGCTAGGACGAAAATAAATACAGTCAAATCTAATGTACTTCTAATATGGTATTAATCTCCCGATAATATCAGAATACTAACTTTGTCTCATTCGCAAAAGACGTTTATTCTTCCCCTTTTGTAGTTTACGATTTTCAGTAAAACAAAAAAAATGATAGACATAGTTGTTCCTTTAATCTCATTAATTGGCTTAGAAGTCATTCTAGGCATTGATAACATTATTTTTATTTCCATTTTGGCTGATAAGTTACCCATACAACAGCGAAATAAATTACGCTATTGGGGGCTTGGACTCGCCATGATTATGCGGTTAT
The DNA here is from genome assembly GCA_051649345.1 of Leadbetterella sp. GTDB lineage: Bacteria > Bacteroidota > Bacteroidia > Cytophagales > Spirosomataceae > Leadbetterella. The sequence goes on from JBOFGX010000255.1 coordinate 1,337, forward strand.
TGTTCTTGGCATCCATTACGTGGATACTACGATTAGACCAAACCATTTTTACCATATTCTCTGTTGATTTTTCAGGAAAAGGCTTGATATTGATTTTCGGAGGACTATTTTTAATCTACAAAAGCACCAAGGAAATCTATCAGAAATCTGAAACAGAGATTGTTGGATTTTCGAATAGTTCTCAAAAAAGTAGTTTTAGAAAATCGCTTTCAGAAATCATACTACTGGATTTAGTATTTTCCATCGATTCAATCATTACTGCCGTTGGCATGGCACAAGAACTTTGGATTATGTACACGGCAGTCATAGTAACAGTCATCATCATGTTGGTGGCGTCCAAACCAATCAGTGATTTTATAGTCAAACATCCTTCCTTTAAAATTTTGGCATTATGCTTTCTGATTATGGTGGGCGTTTCTTTGATAGCAGAAGGTTTCCATCTTGAAATCCCCAAAGGATATATCTATTTCTCGATGGCATTTGCATTCTTCGTTACTATTGTTCAAATGCGATCAACGAAAGCTATTAATCCTTATTTTTTTTAATTAATTGGTGGCTGATTAAAGAAATGGATATTTGGATTCTATGAAAAAGCACTTTGTGATACTCTTCCTAACAATGATTTCGTCTACCATCGTTTACGGTCAAGAAAATGAGCTAGGAAGTTGGAACATCGTGAATTTAAAATACAATATAGACGAAAAATGGAGCGTATTTGGTGAAGGACAACTTCGTTCTTTGAAATTGTATGACGACTTTCATTATTACGAATACAAGGGGGGCGTTAACTATAAATTCCATAAAAACGCTGTGCTAACCCTTGGTGCGGGTAGTTATCAAACATATAGAGAAGGAGGAAACTTTGTTTTACCAAAAAATAATGATGAGTTTAGACTTTGGCCACAACTTGTTTTATATCAATCAGTTGGTAAACTTAAAGTAGAACAACGGTACAGGACAGAAATGAGATTTACCAGCAATGGGTATCGAAATCGTTTTAGATATCGAGTCGGGCTATCTTATCCTTTCGGAAAAGAAAAAGAAGGTTATCGACCTTTTATGATTAGCACAAGCAACGAGATATTCTTTACCGATAAAGAACCCTACTTTGAACGAAACAGATTATTGATTGCCTTAAACTACAAACCCACGAAAGCTACCACACTACAAATAGGCTATTTGCATCAATTCGACTACCGAATTAATGACGAAACAGGTCGAGAATTTTTTCAGATTGGATGTTTTGTTGAAATGTTTCGAAAAAAAGACTAAATCGCTATGCTTAGTCTTAGGCTAAGCATGTGTATTTCTCAGTCTTCTGACCCATCTCTGTTTATTTCAAAAGCCTTTATTCATAACGCCGAGTCTCTTCGAAGACTCGGCTAGGACTAAAAGAAAAAGAAGGTTATCGACCTTTTATGATTAGCACAAGCAACGAGATATTTTTTACCGATAATGAACCCTACTTTGAACGAAACAGATCATTGATTGCCTTAAACTACAAACCCTCGAAAGCTACCACACTACAAATAGGCTACTTGCATCAATTCGACTACCGAATTAATGACGAAACAGGTCGAGATTTTTTTCAGATTGGATGTTTTGTTGAAATGTTTCGAAAAAAAGACTAGCTTCACAATGCTTAGTCTTAGGCTAAGCATGTGTATTTCTCAGGCTTCTGACCCATCTCTGTTTATTTCAAAAGCCTTTATTCATAACGCCGAGTCTCTTCGAAGACTCGGCTAAATCTATCGTGATCAAAGACCCTCAAAATCACGTTGTTTATTCTTCACAACTAAGGCAAATAAGCTATACTTTTTCCTTTACTAAAAGGTAGCAGCTTTACAACACCGAGTCTCTTCGAAGACACGGACAGGACTCAGAATACTTAACAATAATAGAACTTTATTCTTTATAAAATAGAATATATTTTTAATCCCAATCTTGGAGATTATGGGTAGTAATTTCATCTCACTTTTCATTGGTAATTTTTAAATATTGAATGTAAGTCAATGCTTAGAACTACTATTCAATATTACTCTATTAAGGTGATAAAATCGTTCTCCATATTCGAATTGTATCTCACCATCGTATAGCATATCCATTTTCTTTTCTTTAATTTTTTTGTACGACCAATGCTTCAATTCTTTATCATTAAGTTGTATTCTGTTATTTCTTATTTTGGAAAACTTAAAGTAGACTGAAATATGACCCCCCTTGTATTGGATGTCGGTTTTTTCAAAATTCTGTGATATTCTTTTAGAAGAATCCGCCAGAATTAATTGGTTCAATTCAAAGTCTCTTTCATTTCCTCTACATTCTAAAAAATGTTTTGTTATTAAATTTGATAAGATTAAAATATCTTTATTGTATTCATGGTTGAGGTAATTAGAAGAGACTTTTCGATAATTGGTACAACCTAAGATGAAAAATAAAATGGCTCTATGTCTTCAACCGAAGTTGATACTTTTTTTAGATACATTTTTTTTATACGTACTGAATCCCAGTTTTCTTGATTAATATTTTCTTTAAAAAAATAGATCTCAATTTTGCCAGCTATTGGATTTCGTTTTGTTGTACGGCCTAATTGAAAAGTTTTTTTTTGATTTAAATTTAATTTATCCATTAATAATCTTTCTTTGGGTAAAATTGTATCTTTCACTGAGTAATTTACCCAGTAATACAAACTATTTAAAGAATTATTTTGAATGTATATAATTTCATAATTAGG
>JBOFGX010000256.1:0-4035 GCA_051649345.1 Leadbetterella sp.
TGTGTCGCGTCATCATTATTTTGCAGAATGGGCTCGCAATGCTGAGAAACTAGGTTATGCCACAGATATTACCAAGACCAAAGGTGAACTTTTGCCCAAGACACTCAATTTTATGAGTAGAAATCGTAAATACTATGAAGCCTTCAAAACCGATACGTGGGTTTGGTCTCAAGTGCAGAAAATGGAGGAAGGGCTTAAGGATATCAAGATTATGCACATTCCACGATCGCAGTTTATTGTCAATCAAAAATTGATTCAAACAGGTGATATACTGGCTTTTACAAGTACAGTTGATGGGCTAGACGTAAACCACGAAGGCATTGCCTATTGGGAAGGTGATAAATTGAAGCTTTTGAATGCTTCTTCTGAAAAAAAGAAGGTAATCATCAGTTCAGAGACCATCTTAGAATATCTCAATCGCGTTCACAAACACGCAGGTGTTATGATCCTTAGACCTACAAAATTGGCAAATCCTTGATGCGTTACGAACCCATTCCATCTGATTTTTATATAAGAAATAGAAAAGCCCTTTCCGAAAAAATGGTAGATAATTCTATTGCCATTTTTTGTTCCAATGTATATTATCCGAGTTCAGCAGACGGACATTTTGGTTTTAAGCAATCAAGCGGTTTTTTTTATTTGACTGGCATAGATCAAGAAGATAGTTTTCTGGTTTTAATTAAGTCCGGAGGGATGTTAGAAGAGATTTTGTTTGTCTTAGAAACCTCAGATCATTTAAAAATCTGGGAAGGAGAGAAATTGACAAAAACTCAAGCTCAGAATCTAAGTGGAATTGAGGAAATACGCTACACCGAATCTTTTAGAGAATATGTAAAGGATATTGTGAAAAAGATTTCTAATGTGTATTTTTACTCTGATACGTATCATATAGAAAAGAAAATTTCATACACGTTTGAAATTTCGTATTATGAGGATCTTAAGCCTATATTTAAAGGGAAAAATGTCCAAAACATTGCCATAGAAGTAGATCGATTACGACTAATAAAAAATCCCTACGAAATACGACAAATCAAAAAGGCGATTGAGATTACACAAACATCTTTTCATGCGGTCGCTCAAAAAGTAGCTCCTGGAGTACATGAATACGAGCTTGAAGCAGAATTGAAATATGCTTGGGCAAAAAAAGGCTCTCGATTCCCTGCTTTTGCACCTATTCTGGCATCGGGAGAGGATTCCTGCGTTTTACATTATATCAAAAACGATAAAATATGTAAAGAAGGGGATGTGCTTTTAATGGATTTTGGAGCGGAATACGGTAATTACAATGCCGACTTGACCCGTGTTTTACCCGTATCGGGTAGATTCTCGTCTCGTCAAGAAGAGGTGTATGTAGCTGTTTATGAGGTTTTTAGTCAAATAAAAAAGTATGTCAAACCTGGGCAAATGCTCAAAGATATTCGCGAATATTCTCAAAATAGTATTGGAGACCAATTGATACGTCTTGGTCTAATTTCTAAAAATACCATAGAAAACGTAAAAAAATACTATATGCATGGTCCCAGCCATTTTCTAGGCTTAGATGTCCACGATGTAGGTGAGCGAGATACAAAACTGGCAGCTGGAATGGTGATTACCTGTGAGCCGGGTATTTATATTGCGAAAGAGAAAATAGGTATTCGACTAGAAAACGATTTACTAATTACCCAAAACGGAATAGAAGATCTTTGTGAGGATATTCCTTTACAATTAAACGATATTTATACATTATTAAATAGATAAAAAAATGGCAACATCGAGTGTACACTATTTAGGCGATTTACGAACAGAAGGGACACATTTGGCATCTCAAAAAACCTTTATAACAGATGCTCCAGTAGATAATAATGGAAAAGGTGAAGCTTTTTCGCCTACAGATTTAGCGGCAACTTCTTTGGCCAATTGTGCCATTACCATTATGGGTATATCCGCTCAAAAAGAAGGGATAGATTTCAAAGGAACCGAAATTTCGATTACGAAAATTATGAGTACAGAATCTCCTAGAAGAATAGCAGGAATCGACCTCGTGTTTACGATGCAAGCGACTCCAAGCTTGGATGCAGATCAAAAAGCTCGGTACGAAAGATTGGCTTATTCCTGTCCTGTAGCATTGAGTTTGCACCCAGACATCAAGCAGAATTTTACATTCGTTTGGTAATACGTGAATTGGACGTCTGAAATACGCTATTTTCGAAATTTCCTTAAACTCGAGCGAGGTCTTTCTCAAAATTCCTATGAGTCCTACGAACGAGACATAGCCAAGTTGGCTAGTTTTCTCAAAGACGTACCTACTGTCAATGATATTACGGACAGGCATATTTCTGATTTTTTAGCCTTTATTCATGATGTTGGTTTGGCAGCAACAAGCCAAGCACGGATACTTTCTGGCTTGAAGGCATTTTTTGAGTATTTAATTGTAGAAAATAGGATAACCCAGGATCCTACCGAAACCATTCGAACGCCCAAAACCACACGTAAACTCCCAGATACACTCCATTTTCATGAAATCGAGGCAATGTTGGATACGTTGGATCTCAGTACCAATGAAGGTGCTAGAAATAGAGCCATGATCGAGCTTTTATATAGTTCGGGTCTCCGTGTTTCTGAGCTTACAGGTCTCAGGATAAGTGATATCTTATTCAATGAAGGATTTATGCGTGTGACGGGTAAAGGATCTAAAATGAGGCTAGTTCCTGTGGGTTCAGATGCTCTCAAGTTTATGAGTATTTATCTCAAAGACATTCGTCCACAAATCGATGTAAAAAAAGGTTCAGAGGATATATTGTTTCTTAATAGGAGAGGAGCAGGGCTTACGCGAGTGATGGTTTTTTTGATCATCAAAGACATGGCGGCTCGAGCGGCAATACATAAAAATATCTCACCACATACGCTTAGACATAGCTTTGCCACGCATTTGATAGAAGGAGGTGCAGACCTGCGAGCTGTACAAGAAATGCTGGGGCATGCATCCATCATTACTACCGAAATTTATACCCATCTTGATCGAGAATTTTTACAGCAAACCATCAATGAGTTTCATCCTAGGGCAGCTAGGAGGTAGTTTCTTAGTAGATTGTCTTTAGAGCGAGCGTAGTCGTTTGTCAGCTCGAGCACACCGAATGAAAAACGGTAGTTTGAGTAAAGGTGCGACCGTAGGTCTCGAGAACTTCGATTTAAGTTAAATTGCTATTAAAGGTTAAAAAGCTTTCAGTTCGAGTGTAGTAGTTTGTCAGTTCGAGCGTAGTCATTTGTCAGTTCGAGCACACCGAACGAAAAACGGTAGTTTGAGTAAAGGTGCGACCGTAGGTCTCGAGAACTTCGATCTACATTAAAATTAAGCTGAAGGGTTAAAAATGCTGTTATTTCGATCGGAATTGATTGTCAGTTCGAGCGTAGTCATTTGTCAGTTCGAGCGTAGTCGAGAACTTGGTTTTAGTGAAAGTACTATTGAAGGGTTAAAAATTTGTCAGTTCGAGCGTAGACGAGAACCATTTTCTGTAGAAATCAATAAAAATAGATTGAATTTTTCTAAATTCTTGTAAAATTACAGTCATAAAGTTATGGAATCATGAAAATCTATTATCTGTACATATTAAAATGTTCTGATGGTACTTTTTATACGGGTGTAACGAGTAATTTAGAAAGACGATTGATTGAACATGAAAACGGAGTAAATCCTAAATCTTATACTTTTTATAGACGCCCAATTGATCTTCAATTTTTTGAAACTTTTGCAGATATAAATCAAGCGATAGAATACGAAAAGAAATTAAAAAAGTGGTCAGCTCTTAAGAAACAGGCTTTGATTGATAAAAATTATGAGAAGTTGAAAGAATATGCAATTTGTAGAAATCAAACGCATCATTTGAATTACAGGTCTAAGGATGATGTGTAAAGGGTGTTCTCGACTACGCTACCATTGACGTAATTTGTAATCGTCTATTTTTCAACAAGTTGAAAATTTAGTTCGTTTGCTTTTTTTATTAAAAATTTCAATTGCTTTTCTTCTTGTTGTTGTATATAATATGCTACTCCGTT
>JBOFGX010000257.1:0-7246 GCA_051649345.1 Leadbetterella sp.
GAGGTAGCATACTCGAAGATTATCTCAGTGATGAACAAAGATGTATCGAATGCAGTAGTTATTTATCCTAACCCATCGGTAGATAGGACGTTTAAGATGACGACTACGTATGCAATCAGTCAAGTGAAGGTGTATACGAAATCAGGCAGAGAGGTAGGAGTTAGATTCAACCAGGATGACTCGAATGTGAGAGTAGAGATGGATGGCAGTATACCATCAGGTAGCTACATACTGACGATACAAACGAACAAGGGACTACTCACACGTAAGATAGTAGTGAGATAGTAAAGCTGTAGTTAGCTTTTAGATTCTTGAGGAGGCTGCCATGAGGTAGCCTCCTTACTTTTTTGTCAATACAAAAATTTCAAATGCGTAATTTCAGTTTAATTTGGTTATTCTTTTTAATTAATTTAGTTTTATGGGTATAAAAAGAGTCAAACATAATTTTATTTTCTTAAGTAAAGACTGAATTTAATGATAAGAAAGAAAGTGATTTTCGATTTTAAATGGTTTAATGGTCTTGTCATAATTTTTATTCAGTTAATAACATTTAATGCTTTTTCGATTCATAATTCTTTTAAGTTCAACTCAAAAGAGCATGTAGAATTAAGATTTTTACAGGGTAATTATGATTTTGGGCGATTGTGTTCTAATTCAAGCAAGGGTTCGATAGAGCCTTTAAATATAACCCATACACCCATTACTTTCTCAGCTGTGATAGGAGATAGAGTGTGGTTTGATGCTAATAAGAATGGGATTATGGATGTATCAGAAAATGGCTTTGAAGGGATAGTTGTAAAATTGTTAGATATTTCAGGAAATCCAGTTTTAGACGTCAATGGTAATTTGGTTGATTCCACAATTACAGATTTGAACGGAAATTATCAATTCATAAATTTAAGGGAAAATCAACCCTGTGTTTTACGTTTTTATTATCCTAATGGTTATACAGCGACGGATAAAAATGTAGGTGATGATCTTACGGATTCTGACATTACGAATGTAAGTATTTCTTACGGAGAATCAGACGTAATCACTTTATTGAATGGAGAAAGTAGATCAGATATTGATTTAGGATTACGTACAATTACTGCATTTGCCACTTATTTTGATCATTTCTCGGTCAAGAAAAATAGTAAAGGAAACTTGTTACAATGGAAGATAATACCAAATGTAAAGAACATTGATTTGCAAAAATCGAATATCTTGACAGATGAGTTTACAACAATACGCGTTTTTAGTGGTAATGAGTTTCAAAACTATTCATTTCTTGATACTAAAGATGTGTTGGGAATTAAATATTATGCCTTAAAAATACATTTTATAGATGGGTCTGAATCTACAAGTTCTATTGTCTCAGCTGTTAATAGTTACGCAGATGATTTGCTATCGATTTATCCCAATCCTTCTTCAGAGGGTATATATTTTATAAAATCGGATGTAGAAGTACTTAACTTGAAAATTTATAATTCAAAAGGGGGTGAAGTATTAGGTAGACTAGTGGGAAAAGATCAAATTACAATCTCCAGTACGAATTCAGGCATTTATTTCTTCTATCTCTTTACTGAAAAAGGGTTGCATGTAAAAACAATAATTAAAAACTGAGTATTATAAGAAATCGATGTTTTCTGCATCTATCTTTTCGATTTTACGTCCCATTTTCTTCTGAATAATGTAAAAATGAGGCTCCTCTTCTTCTGTAATTAATGAAATTGCCTCTCCAAATGTTTTTGCTCTGCCCGTTCGACCTATTCTATGTAAATAATCTTTTGGTGATCGAGGGAGTTCATAGTTTATTACAATTGGAAGTTCTTTGATATCTATACCACGTGATGCTATATCAGTAGAAACCAGTACCTTGATTTTTCCTGCTTTAAAATTAGTTAGAGCATTTATACGAGCACTCTGTGTTTTGTGACTGTGAAGACTAGATGCTTCAATGCCGTTTTTGCTTAGCTTGGCGACCACATTATCCGCAGTACGTGTACTAGATACAAAGACAAGAACCTGTTTTAATTGTTTTGAAACAATCAAGTGTCGCAGCAAAGGGCCTTTTTTTTCGGACTTTACGATATAAGCACATTGTTTTATGAGATCCATGTTAATCTCCTCGGGTTCGATTTCTATTATTTCGGGTTCTCTCAATAGGGATGATTTTATCGTATCAAGTTTTGGATCAAGGGTAGCAGAAAAAAGAAGATTTTGTCTTTTGTGAGGAATAAGCCTTAAAATATCATTCATTTCATTTTGGAATCCCATTTCTAGCATTTTATCTGCTTCATCTAAAATCAAAACTTCGATTTTACCCAAGTGAATAGAGTTTGTTGAAACCATATCCAATAATCTTCCAGGTGTAGCAACTAATATTTCCGTATGTTTAAGATTCTTCATTTGTTGGTTTAAGGGTACACCTCCATAAATAGCCAAGTTTTTGGGGACGATAGGTAGATTATGAGAAAACATACTGAAAACCTCGCTAATTTGCATGACCAGTTCTCGAGTAGGGGCGAGTATGAGTACTTTTAAATGTAAACTTCTACTAATTTTTTTTCTTTGGAAAAGTTCCAGAATTGGTAATACAAAACTGGCTGTTTTCCCTGATCCCGTTTCTGCTCTAGCTTGTAAATCTTTCCCATTCAATATAATGGGTATGGCTTGTTCTTGAATAGGGTAGGGGGAAGAATATTCCATTTTTTCTATTGTCTCAAGAAGTGGTTTAGATAAGCCTAATGATAGAAAAGACATACAATTTTATTTTTCACAAAAGTACTTCTTTTTTAAGGGATAGTTATAATCTACATGTTCGAGGATAAAAAGTAAGGGCTAAAAATGTGTATAATATTAATGGTTATGCGTTTCTAAAACATGATCGGCGATTAGGTTTTTGACTTAATGCAAATGAGGTATAGGTCCGTGAAATTGGGAGTAAATACTCTCAGATCATCAAGTATTGAATACAGTTAGCGAAATTTTAGTCAATAGATTTTTGGGTTAAAAATAGACGATAAATTACTAGTAGGACTTTAAACAATCTACCCAAGTATTTAGTATTTCAAGTAAAAAAATATTTTGGGTTTGTTAAATATGTATTTAAAATGTAGAAGTTGGTATGATTTTTGAAAATTGATCGAATGAGTAAGATTTTTTTGATAATTATAAGGGAATTTAAGTATTGAGTAAAGTATTTTCAATATTAGGAGAGTAAAGAATGTAATATAACTTTTCGAATACAAGGTTTACTTTTTTCTATTGTTTGTTTAAGGAATTTTAAATTTTATAAAACAATTTGAAAAAATATTTGAAAGTAATAAAAAACATTTTTTATATTTGATGCTCCTTTTAAACCTTTCCTAATAATTTAAAGTTTTAGTTTTTGATTTTATTAAACTAACAAAGGTTTACAAATGGTAAATTTTTACAAAAAGGCTCTTTTGAGCTTTGCTACAACTTTGATGGTTGCGACATCTGCAATCTCACAAATCACAGGTACAGTCTATTACGACTACAATGGTAACGGTACCCAACAGGTATCAGGTGCCCCAGCAGAAGTGGGTATAGGTGGTGTTACTGTTAGAGCCTTTCGAGCTGATAATACTTTAGCTGGAAGTGCAACAACCTCATCTACTGGTTCTTACAGTATTGCTAGTATTACTGGTAATATTAGAATTGAGTTTGTATATCCATCCTATTTGTATCCATCCACGGGCCTTGCAGGAAATACCACAACTCGGTTTATTAACGTTAGTTCGACTTCCGCAAATAATAACTTAGGTTTGTGGGATCCCAATGCGACGTATGGAACTATACGTCCTGAGGTTCTTGTAAACTGTTATGTATTCGGAGATCAAATTAATGGTTCATTTCAAAACCAACCTGTTTTAGTCAATTTTCCATACATTTCTGGAGATACAGTTCTTAATACTACTGCAGTTGCAAATTATGCAAATCCAGCCAGTCACAGTTTTAATGTTACAGCAAAGCAAATAGGACCAACATGGGGCGTAGCTTATCACAAAACTAAAAGAGCATTATATGCTGGAGCCTATATGAAACGCCATCAAGGCTTTGGTCCAGGGGGTGCAGGTGCCATTTACAGAATTCCATATACAACAAATCCCAGTCCTTCGGTATTAACTACTTTGCCTACGAGTGCTACAAATCCTCACTCGCCTACCGGTAGTGCTACGAATGATTGGTTGAAAGATTTCAAAACTATTTCTGGAGAGACAAGATATGTGAATACACACGATGCGGTTGGTAAAATAGGTATCGGTGGTTTGAAAGTAATTGAGAATGCAGGTAATCCTGCGAATGATAGGTTATATGCGGTAAACTTGTACGATAGAAAAGTATATATTATAAATCCGAACACGGGGGCTCAAGTGAGTTCCTTTGATGGTTATTTGTCTCTACCTGGTGCAAGTGTGGGTTGTGCTCAATCCGATGTTATTCCTTTTGGTTTAGGAAAAAGAAATGGAAAGTTATACATTGGAATTGTATGTAACGCACAATCAACCGCCACTTGGACAGGCTCAGGGAATGGGTCTTATAATGCAGGAACAGGTGGAAATCCTGGGGAGCCGTTTAGAGATAATGGAGCTGGAGGTGGAACTGCAAATGATAAAATTAGAAATGGTGGAGAGGAATATAAAGATATTGGTATACCAAATAGAGCTGCATTAAGAGCATATGTTTATGTATATGATCCAGCAACTTCTAGTCTTGCAACGAGTCCTGCAACAGAATTTTCATTAGATTACAGAAGAGGTTGTGTAGGTAATGGAAATATAGATGAACTTTGGGCGAATGGTTCAAGAGGACACAGAGATTGTGATTCTACGGGATATAGAAGAGCTAGATGGAATCCATGGACTCCGGATTTTAAAACTGTAGGTCTAAATGCACCTGAAAATCGTTTTATATTTCCACAACCAGCTGTATCAGATATTGAATTTACAGACGCAGGTTCCATGGTAGTTACATTATGGGATAGAGCAGGTGCTCAAGGTGGCAATGAAACACAATCTGAATTTTCTACAACTAGTACAGTATTGTACCAAGGTCAAACGGCGGGTGATATTTTAATTGCATCACCAACAGCTGGTCAAACTGAAAAATGGACACTAGAATCTAATGGTACTAGCAACGGTGTAACAACTGGTGGAGCAAACGATGAGAGAGGAACAGGTGGAGGACAGTATTTCTACCAAGATGCGTTTCCTTTGTTTGGAGGTACAGCAACACCTTTTACCAATTTTACACCTGCACCTAACTCTCAACACAATCAGGTTATCATTGGAGGTCTTTCGATTGTACCTGGAACCAACAGAGTCATGGCTGCGGTTTTTGATCCAGTACCAGTTGCAGATAACTTCGAAGATCAAGGGGTACATTATTATGACATTACAGGCACAAAGGCAGGTCAGTTGACAAGAGCTTATAAGCTTGTTGATGGTAGTGTTGAAGCGGATGGAGCTTCTGCAAAAGATGCAGGTTTAGGTGATATCGAGGCTGTTTCTCAGTTGAGAGAAGTTGAGCTTGGTAATAGACTTTGGATAGATAGTGATAGAGATGGTGTTCAGGATCCAGGCGAAGCTGCCATTCCCAATGTAGCTGTTTATTTATATACAACAGCAGGTGTTTTGGTGGGTAGAGATACCACGGATGCAAATGGATTCTATTTATTCAATAGATCCAATGTAGATACGACAGGAAACAGTGGTTCAGGTGGTTATTCAGGCCTTAGCTATGATCGTGATTACAGAATTGTAGTCGCACCTGTTGATGTTACAGTTACAGGAGGTGGAAGTCAAAATTCAAATGGAGGCATATTAACAAATGGTGTTAGATATGAGCGTACAATTAAGGATGCTACAGTTACAAATGCAAATGATGAGAATGATAGTGATGGTGAGGCTTTGCCAACTGGATTGTCGGGATCATTAAATGGTCTTTCGGGTCGTACGTCTGTTTTAGCTAGATCAGGAGGGCCTGGAGGAAATAAATTAAATTTTGACTTTGGTTTTTCTCAAGCTTTAGGTTCAATAGGAGATACAGTATTTGTTGATGCAGATAGAGACGGACGTCAAGATGCGGGTGAAACTGGTTTGTCTGGCGTAAGTGTAGTTTTGAGAAATTCTACAGGTACACCTTTAGATACGGTTGTAACAGATGCAAATGGCAGATACGTGTTCACTGATTTGCCAGCGGGAACGTATTCTGTACGTTTTATAGCCCCAACAAATTATAATTTTACAACGGCAAATGCATCGGGAGTTCCTGATGATGACGATAGTGATGCCAATGCAAGTACAGGAATTACGGCAAATTACACAATAGACGTAACGCAGCCAGTTGGTAGTTCTGCAAGGGATAACCGTACGGTAGATGCAGGTTTTTATTTGTGTACACCTCCAACACCAACACCATTAAATGTTCAAACAGGAAATAATGTTTTTGTGTGTTCAGGAAGTCAAGCCTCTCTATCTGCTTCGGGTTGTACCAACCCTTACGGTTATAGATGGTATTCAGATGCGGCATTAACGACAGTTGTAAGTTCAACTAGTTCGTATACTACTCCCAATATTACGGCTAATACAACGTATTATGTTCAATGTTTTTTAAATACAGATTGTAAGAGTAGTGGAGTTGCGGTTACGGTGAATGCAAACCCAAAACCAAATGCAGGTGCAAATAGTGCAATATGTGCACCGGCAACGGGCACATCATTAACGGGTTCTCCAACGGGAGGATCATGGTCTGTTCAAGCAAGTCCTGCCAATCCTTCAGCTGCTACGATAAATTCAAGTACTGGTACGGTTACAGGAATGGCAAATACAGGTGAGTATAATTTTGTTTATACAGTTACGACAGGTGGTACGGCTTGTACCGATACAGTTCGAGTAACTAAAAATGCAGCACCAGTAGCAAATGCAGGAACAGACTTCACGAAGACCTGTACAAGCAATGCAACTGGAGCGGCTATTGGAGCGGCAGCAGTAACAGGAAATACCTATGCATGGTCACCAGCGACAGGCTTATCAAGCACAACGGTATCGAACCCAACGGCTAACCCAACGACAACGCAGACGTATACAGTAACGGTAACGAATACAGCTACAGGATGTACAGCGACAGATGCAGTAGTAGTAACAGTTAACACAGCGGTACCGACAGCAAATGCAGGAACAGACTTCACAAAGACGTGTACAAGCAATACAGCAGGAGCAGCAATTGGAGCGGCAGC
>JBOFGX010000258.1:0-4370 GCA_051649345.1 Leadbetterella sp.
GTGCTTTCTTTGATAAAGTTGGCGACTCTATAAAACTACGTATTGCTCTGCCTAAAAAAAGAAGAAAGTGGTTTGAAAGTCTATGGGATTATCCATTGAAAATACCCCTAAACATCCCTAATGCGTAATCTGGGTTAAACATTGTCAACAAAATAGATTATGAAGTTAGTGCCAACCTAATTTCAACTATCAAACTAAGTGGCTTATTGCTGCCCCTTTTATTAAAAAACCAAAACGCAGCCATTATAAATGTAAGTAGTGGCTTGGCCATTTCACCCAAAAAATCGGCACCCGTATATTGTTCTACTAAAGCGGCAATCCACAATTTCAGCAAAGCCTTTAGGTATCAAATGGAAGGAACAACGCTAAAAGTATTTGAAATCATCCCCCCCATCGTTGCAACTCCTATGACCGAAGGTAGAGGTAAAAACAAAATTAACCCTGAAGAATTAGTGAAAGAATTTATTAGAGACTTTAAAAACAACAAAGAAGAAAGCTATATTGGAAAATCTAAATTATTAAAAATAATCAGTAGAGTTTTGCCTAAACTTTCAGATAGAATCCTTAAATATGGATGATTTAACTATACGTGAAAAATAAATGTGAGGAATGGTTTAAAAAAACTACACCGAAAAACTCTCTCCACATCCACACGTACGGGTAGCATTGGGATTTTTGAATTGAAACCCTTTCCCGTTCAGTCCATCACTAAAGTCCAATTCTGTACCAAGTAGATAAAGAAGACTTTTTTTATCTACAAAAATCTTAATGCCTTTGTCTTCAAAAACATGATCAGTCGGTTGCTGCTCAGCATCAAAAGCTAAGTCATACATAAGCCCCGAGCAACCTCCACCTTCTACTGCCACCCGAACACCGTGATCTTGGTTTTTCCCTTCGACAGCTCGAAGTTCCATAATCTTATTTTTTGCTATATCTGATACCGTTACCATAAACTATTATTCTTTCAACTAAATAAACGATTCTGAATCGTCAAAGGTTCATAATGATGCTACTTTCGTTTTTATATCATTCAAATAGGCAAATGCTCCTTCAAAAGAATCTTTTTTTTCAGATAGCACCTGACAAAACGCTTTTGATCGGATCTCAAGCAACTCTGTTTTTAGATCACTGTTGCCTCCTTTCAGTTTTCTAAATGCGGAAACAATTCTTTTTGAATACAAATTAAACCAGCCCTTTTTACGTAAACTCCTCATCCAAGATTTACCAAGTACTTCTTCCTCATACAAAATACGGTAGGGCAAGGTAAACACATCCGATGCCCCAAAGCCGGCATACATATTTCTCAACCTTTCCAAGGTAATCCTACTATCCAAAGTAAAATGCCTAAAAGTGAGCACATTGGAATAAAAAATCTTGAATCCAAGCAGGCGAGTGATATAGCATATTTCACTATCCGCACCTGCAGACTGTATATTGCCAATTCTTCCAGCAAGAAACGGCCTCCAATCAATGGCATAGAGCTTATCAAATATTTCTTTCCGTACATTCAGCCCAGCTCCTGGGACAATTGCTGAAGATGTTATATCTACAAAATCACCAGAATATAAACTTCCAATAGCGAAAGAGTTTTGTTCCTCCCTAAACCATGCAGGCGGTGGGCTCTCAAAATCGCCTACCCCAACTGTACCTACAAGCCCAATTTCTGGATTTTCAAAGTACGTAAAAACAGTTTCTATCCAATTTGGGCCTACTCTATTGTCATCATCTACGATACTCAAAATTGAATACTGTGCATGTAGAATACCCGCTTTTCGGGCATTAGCCTCGCCTACTTTTTCTTCTTTTAGTACATGAAGCTCAATATCGGAATTTGTCCATGCTTTTCTTGCTAGTTCAAAAGTATTATCTGAGCTGTTATTATCTATTACGATTACTTCCCAATCTATGCTACGATTAAACTGCTGATTTTGTAGGCACTTAAGGGTCTCCTCTAGCACTTTTTCTGAGCAATAACAGGCAATTATAACAGAAACTCCAAGTTTATTATGTTTCATACGAGAGAAAACACCCAATGGTACAGTCTTAATTCAAAAGGTAAAGAACGGAGCCAATCTGCCTTTTTGGCAAACGATTTTCTAGCAATTCGACGAGCCCAAGACATATATATTTTTCGTTTTTCTAAAAAACCAAAACGAAAGGTTTCGAAAATAAAGCGTAAAATTTGAAATCCTTCCATAAACTGTAGACCCTGATCGTCTGCTTTGAACGATACATTATGGCTATGTCTGCGAAAACGATTATACCTTTCTGATCTCCTTTTGATATGCGTATTTTGTATCATTTGAACCCAAAATAACCAATCTCCCGTGTATTTATACGTTGTCAAACTCTCAAAATCTACATTTTTAAGCAAATCTTTAGAGAATAAGGCACTACTGGCATTATAAATTGAATTCCCCTTAGTAAATGATTTTTGAATAAACTCACTACCTGACCAATAGCCGCCTTCATCTTCAAAATTAGGCTTATCAAACACCACACCTGCTGAATCAATCCATTCTGAGGCATAATACACCAATCCCAATTTTGAATCATTCATAAGATCATGTATAGCATATTCTAAGAAATTTTCGTGGCATAAATCATCGCTTTCGGCTATCCAAATATAGTCGCCTTTCGCCAATTCAATACCTTTCTGCCATTGAATAAAAGTAGAACCTGAATTTTTTTCATTCTTAACAAAATGACTAACACGTATATCTTGTGTATATTTCGTTAGGACGTCTACGCTTTTGTCTTTAGACGCATCATCCAGAAGAATGATTTCAAAGTCCGTAAATGACTGATTGAGTATAGAAGCCAATCTAGCATCCAGATAAGCCTCATGGTTGAAGTTAGGGACAATAACACTTACTTTAGGCTTGTTTGACATGAAACTATTAAATACTATCAGAATTAAATATCAGATTCTCTTATTTATAATTTTGCAAAACTTCTTTGGTTTTTTGCAGGTATTGTTTTCCCCATTTTTGATCGGGTTCTAAGTGATTTCCTTCTGCCCATTCGTTCCAAGCATTCAAGAAAACAAAATTTTCCTCATTACTATACACATTGGATTTTTCACAGACATCTTCGAGCCAATCCTTGTACTTATCAGGCGTAGAGTCTGAAATCAAAAATGCATTCGTTTTTCTTCGTGCACAATTATCCCAGCTTGGCATTATGCACTTGTAATTCTTATAAGAAGGCTCTTTTTTTGTTTTCATTCGACGAACAACCTCATCATACGAAATACGTCTGTAGCTATTATTTATTTTAAGTTTCGTTTTCAAACGGGTCCACAACGAAGGAGCTGTATGAAGATTTACCCAATCGGGTTGCCATTCTACTAAAGCATCAAAACCCAGTTCAATCGGCTCTTCAATTAATTTTTCTCCCGTAGTTACCCCAGCTAAATAAATATCCTCAAAACCGTGCTTTTTTACTTCATCCCTCCAGACAGCGATTGTTTCTTTAAGTTCTGGAATAATATGACTATTGTAGAAAAGAAAAAACGGCTTATTATTTACTTTGATGTATCGGCTGTCCTTGAAAACATTCTCGCACAGCCACTTTGCGTGGGCTCTATGATCTTCTAAGCTATAGTTTTGCTCCATCAGCACCTCTTTATCAAGACCATCCCATCTGCGTGACCAGTTTTCGTTTGCCCAACATAACATAAACGGGAAATCAGGCTTTCCGCTTTCCAATATTCCTCTGAGCGGTGTGTCAAGAAGCTGTTTTCCATTAAACCAATAATGATAAAAACAAAAACCGAAAATATCATGCCCCTTGGCTAAATCAGCTTGCTGCTGTCGCGATTGAGGGAGTCTCAAATCATAAAAACCTAAATCAGCCGGTAAATGGGGTTGATAATGCCCCGAAAAACGAGGTCTAGCTTTTACAACATTGGTCCACTCTGTAAAGCCTTTACCCCACCATGAATCATTTTCTGGAATCGGATGAAACTGGGGCAAAACAACGGCTAAAGCCCTGAGCTTTTTTGAAGACATGAATAAAAAATATCAACTGTATAAAATGCAAATTTAGCTATTTAGAAACGGTACTGTTAGATTTAACTTACAAAAAGTAATTATTTTTAACAAAAAATTATATAAATCTATCTAAACCTACTTGAATAAAAAGAAAAATTACACGCACAATCATATAAAGAAAATCAGCCAAAATTTGTAAATTTGAATTTTTGAATTCCCAAATTACATGGCAAAACCAGGCCCACCGAAAGAAACTCCCCTCGCAAAACAATACAACCAAATAAAAGCTAAGTATCCAGGAGCCATGCTTTTGTTTCGTGTGGGTGATTTTTACGAAACATTCGGTGACGATGCCATTAAGGCGTCCAAAATTTT
>JBOFGX010000259.1:0-3176 GCA_051649345.1 Leadbetterella sp.
CGGGATTTTACCGCTCAAAGACATTTCAAAGTCTATTCAGATCGTAAGTTTGGATGCAGACCGAGAAACGTATTTTCAACAGCTTTCTAAAAAATACACTCAAACCCAAAACCTCCAAATCCCCTTGGGTTCCACGCTAGACAATGCCAAAGGTATTCTGCGGAGTTTGGACAGCACCCAAACCGTGATATTGGGCTTACACTTACAAAACATCCGTCCTGCAGCATCCTTTGGACTCAACGAAAAGAACCTCGAAATTCTATCTCATATCCTTTCGAAATACAAAACCGTACTTTGTGTTTTTGGGAATACCTACGCCCTAGAAAAAATCAAAAATATACACAAAGCCGAAGCCATCATTCTCCTAGGACAAGGTGGCAAATTTACTGAGGAAGCGGCTTCAATGGCCGTTTTTGGAGCGATTCCGAGCACCGGTAAACTACCTGTTCGAATTGGCAATTATGCTTTGGGTACAGGCGTAAATACTGAAAGCCTCGATCGATTGAAGTATCGGCTTCCCGAACTCGAAAACATATCTTCCACCCTCCTATCTTCTCGGGTAGATTCGGTCATCAATGAAGGACTAAAAGCCAAGGCTTTTCCAGGCGGAGTGGTGCAAGTGGTAAAAAACGGATCCGTTATCTATAGCAAATCCTACGGATTTCATACCTACGAAGAAGCCGAAAGAAACAAAAAATACCTTCGAGCGAAGCCCAGTGTAGAAAAAATGGATCAAAGTGAGGCCATGGATTATTTTGGCAAAATTAGTCCAATAGCCAACTCCGGTTTATTGCCCCCAATCTACCCGAAAAAACAAGGAGAAACCGTATTAGAAGACATATTTGATTTGGCATCGATCACCAAAGTTTCTACTGCGGCCTTGGCCATTCTACAGCTACAATCCGAAGGTAAGTTTGACCTTGACAAAACCCTGTCGGACTATCTCCCTGAAGCCAAAAACACGAATAAAGCTCAACTCAAGTTTAGAGATATGCTCACCCATCGATCGGGTCTAAAGGCTTGGATACCGTTTTGGAGAGATTGTGTGGACACGACGGCTACGCTTCAAGCTGCCATCAAGCAAAACATCATTTTGGATGACTCATTAGATAAGGTTATCCATAAAAAAACATTCTTCCAAAAAATCTTGCACAAAAAAGCTAAGTTTCATTTCGACTATATTTCGAGCTTAGCAAAAAACAAAAACCTTTGGAACAAAGCCCTGCAACCGACCACGATTGCGTGGAAGAAAAACACGTTTTCTACCAGTAAAAGTGAGGAATTCCCTGTTCAGGTTCATGATTCACTTTATCTACACAAAGACTACAAAAGGTTTGTTTGGAAGCAAATTTTGGACTCACCCGTAAATCCCAATCAAGGATATGTGTACAGTGACCTCCACTATTATTTTTACCCCCAAATCATCCAAAACATCACAGGAATGGACTACCCATCTTATTTGAAAAAATCCTATGCTTCTCTGGGTGCTCACACCTTGGGATATAAGCCAAGGAGTCGTTTTGAAAAAGAGCAAATTGTACCTACCGAAAAAGATCCCTTGTTTCGAAAAAACTTGATACATGGCTATGTACACGATGAAGGTGCGGGTATGCTAGATGGCATTTCGGGACATGCAGGTTTGTTTGGTTCCGTAAACGACTTGTCTAAACTTATTCAAATGTATCTGCAAAAAGGAGAGTTTGGTGGGCAGCATTATTTTGATTCAAAACTGTTTGCTCAATTCTCGGATTACCAGTTTCCCTATGAAGGAAATCGCCGAGCGATCGCTTTTGACAAATTGGATTTCGACAAAAAAATCATCAACGGCCCTCGGATGGCGAGCGAGCTTTCGTTTGGTCATTCGGGATTCACGGGTACATTTGTGTGGATAGATCCCAAATACGATGTGCAGTATATTTTCTTATCCAACCGTGTATATCCTACACGAGACAATACGCTGATCAGTACGATGAACCTTCGATCAGCAATTGGGGATCAAATCATCCGCACGATCAAGGATTCGAAGTAAAAAACACTTTACAACAGGCATCGATCATTCATTGTATGGATCCATTATCCCATTGGGTTTATAATCTTTTCGTACACTAAATTGCCCTTTGTTTACAGAAGCCGTTATTTCATTGGAATACATAAACGTATTCGCATCTAACATAAGCTTATAGCGTAGTTTAGCCTTAATTTCCCCATTGAATTTAAGAACATTGAAGCTCCAGTATTCGTAGGGCTTCAAAAACACATCATGATAACTATTTCCGCACCAACTGCTTGGTAAGTATTCAATTGGCTTCCATTCCCCCTTATAAAACACCTCTGCAATTACGCTAAGTCGACTATCAGACGCATTTAATTTTATAACTTCCTTTGTTTTATTTACCATATAAAGCATATATCCTGTGTACTTTTGATATACTGTAATTATACGAGTGGTGTCTATTTTCAAGAAAAATCCTTTTTCATTAAAACCCAAACTGTCCGTATACTTTCTGGCCGAATTATAGGAACCTCCAAAACCACCTGGGGCTAAAGTATCTTCTATGCTCGATTTTGCATAAATACTCCCTCTAAGCATATGATCTATGTTCAAATCTATGATTTCTTGTGCAAAAGAAGATAAAACACAGCAAAAAAACAGGGTAAAAGTCGAGAGTATTTTTTTCATTTCATTTCAATTTTTAGTGTCCTAAATTACATATTTAATTTATAATCAATCTTTAATATTTACTTGCTTCAAACTCTCTCGGCCATAAAACGTAGGAAAATACATCAGCTCAACTTTGGCAGGATTGAGTGTATAAGTACCTTTAAAGCGTGGAGTAAGTTTAATATTCAAATCATAAACACCAACACCCAAATGCTCGAAGTAGAAATTCGTACCTTGTTCCAATTGCTCTTTGTAGGTATTTGATGACCATTGATTGAGATTATCCCCATAATAATCTAATCCAGCGGGTATTGGAACCTGTAGCATAACGTAGTTGGCTTCTTTTTTTACATTCAGTTTCACTTTTAATACGACCTCATTTTGAGACAAATCAATGATTTTGTGATCGTTCAAAACAGTTTCTAGTTCAAAATCATCTTTAACAGACACTGGATTTTTATTGAAAAACTCTTGGTAGGCTGTTGTGAAAACAGGAATTGATGTTTCATTTTTC
>JBOFGX010000260.1:0-19832 GCA_051649345.1 Leadbetterella sp.
AGGGATTTG
Source organism: Leadbetterella sp. (assembly GCA_051649345.1). Classification (GTDB taxonomy): domain Bacteria; phylum Bacteroidota; class Bacteroidia; order Cytophagales; family Spirosomataceae; genus Leadbetterella. The sequence goes on from JBOFGX010000260.1 coordinate 10, forward strand.
CTTCCTTCTTCGGTGGTACATCTTTATTGATTCTAGTTGGAGTAGTACTAGATACTCTTCAGCAAATAGAGAGTTATTTATTAATGAAAAAATATGAAGGTCTTATGGAATCGGGTAGAATCGAAGGTAGGACTGCTAATTTTTCATAATATATGTCTCAAAGGGTTATTTATTTAAAATCCTCTGAGGAATTAGAAATTATCCGGGCTAATGGAGTAATACTAGGTCAAGCCCATGCAGAAATGGCGAAAGCCATTGCACCAGGGATAACTACTAAAATGTTAGATAAGATTGCCTTTGATTATATTGGTGATCATAAAGGGGTTTCTTCCTTTCTAAATTTTAATGGTTTTCCTGCTTCAACTTGTATTTCGGTGAATGAAGTTGTTGTGCATGGTATACCAAGCAATCGTGAATTGAAAGAAGGAGATATTATTTCAATTGATTGTGGAGTGTATAAGAACGGATATCATGCAGATTCTGCATATACGTATGGAATTGGAAGTATAAAGGAAGAAGCTCATAAATTACTGATTGATACGAAGCAGTCATTGTTTGAAGGAATCAATCAAGTAAGACCAGGAAATAGAATCGGAGATCTTGCGTATGCGATACAATCATATACAGAGCAAAGAGGATATGGAGTTGTGAGAGAGTTAGTGGGGCATGGATTAGGAAAGAGTTTACATGAAGCACCAGAAGTTCCAAATTTTGGAAGGCGTGGAAATGGAACCAAAATAGTGGCTGGTATGGTTTTAGCGATTGAGCCGATGATAACAGCTGGAAAGAGATTCGTTGTTCAAGAAAGTGATGATTGGACTATACGGACAGAAGATAGAAAAGTGGCTGCTCATTTTGAACATACGGTAGCAGTGACTGAAAAAGGAAATGATATTTTAACAACCTTTTCATATATAGATGAGGTTTTAAAGAATAGAAAAAACGAACTAATATAAAATGGCTAAACAGTCCAATATTGAGGTTGATGGTATTATTTTGGAGGCTTTATCCAATGCTATGTTTCGTGTTCAGTTGGAGAACAAACACGAAGTTATAGCTCATATATCTGGAAAAATGAGAATGAATTATATTCGAATTTTGACTGGGGATAAGGTAAAATTAGAAATGTCGCCTTACGATTTGTCTAAAGCCAGAATTACGTATAGATATAAATAATTTGTAAAATGAAAGTCAAGGCATCTGTAAAAAAACGCAGTGAAGAGTGCAAAGTGATTAGACGTAAAGGTAAAATTTACGTTATCAACAAAAAAAATCCGAAGTTTAAACAAAGACAAGGTTAATATATTATGAGGATCTCAGGTGTAGATATTCCAGACAAAAAAAGAGGTGAGATTTCACTTACTTACATTTATGGCATTGGTCGTAGTTCTGCCAGAAAAATTTTATCACAAGCCAATATTTCTGTAGATAAGAAAGCGGGTGAGTGGTCTGATGATGAGGCAAATGCTATTCGTGCGATAATTACCAACGAATACCAAGTAGAAGGTAGCTTACGTTCAGAAATTCAATTGAGCATTAAGCGACTAATGGATATTGGTTGTTATCGTGGATTACGCCACAGAAAAGGACTTCCTCTTCGTGGTCAAAGAACCAAGAACAACTCGCGTACTCGTAAGGGTAAGCGTAAGACTATAGCCAATAAGAAGAAGGCTACGAAATAATAGTTGATCAGGGAAGTAGAAATCTATTTCCGCCTAAACATTTTTAATTTTTTACAATGGCTCAAGCTAAAAGAAAAGACAAAGCTAAAAAAAGAATCGTTGTTGTTGAAGCATATGGACAAGTGCATGTTCGAGCTTCGTTTAACAACATCATCATTTCAGTAACCAACAGTACAGGACAAGTTATATCTTGGGGTTCTGCTGGTAAAATGGGCTTCCGTGGTTCTAAAAAGAATACACCCTACGCGGCTCAAATGGCATCACAAAGTGCGTGTCAGGTTGCCTATGATCTAGGTATGCGTAAAGCAGACATATTCGTAAAAGGTCCTGGTTCAGGTAGAGAATCTGCCATGAGAACGGTTCAAAGTGTTGGTATTGAGGTGGTAAACATTTTTGATGTAACACCTATGCCGCACAATGGTTGCAGACCACCAAAAAAGAGAAGAGTTTAATTATATATATATTTAATCAAATGTTAGTTTGGACATTGGGGCTAACAATTTGAAAATTTCTATTTAAAAAAAATGGCAAGATACACAGGTCCGAAATCAAAGATTTCAAGAAAGTTTGGCGAGCCCGTAATGGGTGCCAGCAAAGCCCTTACCAAAAAGAATTATCCTCCGGGACAACATGGTAGAGGTAGAAGAGGTAAAAAATCAGAATACGCTCTTCAGTTACAAGAAAAGCAAAAAATCAAATATACATATGGTATGTTGGAGCGTCAGTTTGCGAGAATATTTCATTTAGCCGCTGTTAAGGAAGGACAAACAGGTGCCAACCTTATCAAGTTGTGTGAATCTCGTCTAGACAATCTTGTGTATCGTATGGGTATAGCTCCTACAAGGAGAGCAGCAAGACAATTAGTAGCTCATAAGCATATTATAGTGAACGGTGAAGTTATGAATGTTCCTTCAATGTTGGTTAAGCCAGGTCAGTCGATCGCTGTTAGAGAAAAATCAAAAGCCCTAGAAGCTGTTACAACAAGCTTAAGTGTAAATTCAGCTAAAAAGTATGGATGGATAGATTTCAACGCCGCAGAGATGTCAGGTGTATTTATCAACTATCCAGATAGAGAGCAAGTTCCTGAGAACTTCAACGATCAAGCAGTAGTTGAACTTTACAACAAGTAATCCATAATAATTACTTGTTTTTAGCTTTTTTTTAAAAATAATTCGAATTAAAACTTAAAAATATGTCAATATTAGCATTTCAAATGCCCGATAAAGTCGTAATGGAGAAATCAGACGACTTTCATGGATTTTTTGAGTTTAAACCATTAGAGAGAGGATATGGAGTAACGGTAGGTAATGCCTTGCGTAGAATCCTTTTATCATCTCTAGAAGGTTACGCTATCACAGCTGTACGTTTTCCAAGTGTATTGCATGAATTTTCTGCAATCGAAGGTGTAGTTGATGATGTGACTGAAATCATCTTAAACTTAAAACAAGTAAGATTCAAGAAAGTAGGAGACTTCCTCGAAAATAAGGTCACTGTTAAAATCAAAAATCAAAATGTTTTAACTGCTGGCGATATTGCAAAATTCACATCTTCGTTTGAAATTCTTAATCCTGAGCTTGTATTGGCTAGATTAGATGACAAAAAAGAACTTGAGTTTGAAATTATCATCGAAAAGGGTAGAGGGTATGTTCCTAGCGAAGAGCAAAAGACTGGTGATTTACCGATTGGATTTATTGCTATCGATTCTATCTTTACTCCTATTAAGAATGTTAAGTTTAGCGTAGAAAACACCCGTGTAGAACAAAGAACAGATTACGAAAAACTTCTTATAGAACTTAAGACGGATGGATCTATTCATCCAGAAAAGGCTCTTCAAGAAGCAGCTCATATTTTGATTCAGCATTTCTTGAAGTTTACGGACGAGAATATGGTATTTGATACCAAAAAAGATGAAGAGGATAATATGGTAGACGAAGAGTTCTTGCATATGAGAAAGCTTTTGAAAACCAACTTGTCTGATCTTGATTTATCTGTTAGAGCATTTAACTGTTTGAAGTCTGCTGAAATTAGAACATTGGGTGATCTAGCTAGATTAGAGGTAGCAGACATGATGAAGTTTAGAAATTTTGGTAAAAAGTCTCTTACAGAATTGGAGCAGCTTATTGCTGATAAGCAACTTCATTTTGGAATGGATGTAGCCAAATATAGATTAGACGAAGATTAATTTTTACATATCGCAATTAATATATTTTTTTAATCGTAATAGGTGGCATCGTATAATGCGATATAAAGCTATGCTAACCGTTACTTACGAATTTGTACAATGAGACACGGAAAAAAAATCAATCATTTAGGTAGGACGAAGTCCCACAGAGATGCACTTTTAGACAATCTTGCAATTTCTTTGATCAAAGCAAAGAGAATTGAAACAACATTAGCTAAAGCCAAAGCATTGAGAATGTTTGTTGAGCCTTTGATTACAAAATCAAAAAGTGATACAACGCATTCACGTAGAGTAGTTTTTTCTTATCTTCAAGATAAAGAGGCTATAAAAATTCTTTTTGGTGAGATTGCTCAAAAAGTAGCAACGCGTAATGGAGGGTATACACGTATAATTAAATTAGGCCAAAGACAAGGTGATAATGCAGTAGTAGCTCTTATCGAACTTGTTGACTTCAACGAGAACCTATTGTCGATTGATAGTGATGCAGATGCTTCTGCTAAAAAATCAAGAAGAAGTCGTTCTAAGAAGTCTTCTGATTCAGCTCCAGCTGTAGCAGCTCCGGCTGCGGTTGCTCCCAAAGAAGAAGAAGTTACATCAGCTGAGGTTGTAGAGGAAGAGCCTGTTGTAGCTCCTGTAGTTGAAGATGCTCCAGTTGTTGAAGAAGCAGCTAAAGAAGAAGAGACACCAGCAACTGAGGAAATTTCTACAGACAAAAAGGAAGAAAGTGCTGAGTAAGCAAATCTCATAATCGTATTTAAAAAAACCAACACCTAGGTGTTGGTTTTTTTTTGTAAGCGAGATAGTCTCTCTTGAGTTATGTTTTTTCCCAATCCGCAATAATATTTTTTAGTATTTCAAATTCAATCAGGAAACCATCATGCCCATACGTGGAATCTATTTCTTGATAAGTAGAGTTTGGAATATAATCACTTAATGTTTTTTGTTCAACAGGAGGGAACAAGACATCGGTTGATATACCAATTACAAGGGTTTTTGCAAAGACTAGTTGTAGTGCATCTTCTATACTCCCGCGATTTCTTCCTACATCATGAGAATCCATCATTTTGCTAAGAGTCCAATAAGAAAAGGCATTGAATCTACGTTGGAGTTTTTCTCCTTGATAATTTTGGTACGTATTTGCCCTAAAAAAATCAACCTGACCAGCATCTCTTGATTGAGTACGATTATAGGTTTCGTAATTTCTATACGATAATAGGGCTATCGAACGAGCAACCTTCATTCCTTCAAAGCCAGCCTTGGGATCGTTGCTTAGCCAAGTAGGATCTGCCTCAATGGCCATCCTTTGACTTTCATTGAAGGCAATCCCCCACGGTGAATGTACCGCATTGGTCGAGAATAATAAGAGTTTTTTGATTTTTGTAGGCTCAAGAATTGCCCATTCTATTGCTTGCTGACCTCCAAGGGAGCCGCCCAGTAGATGAGATATTGTATCAATACCTAAATGCTTTTTTAATAGGATCTGCGATTCTACAACATCTCGAATACTCAAGAAAGGGAAGTCATGATAGTAAGGTTTGCCAGTTGTAGGATTGGTACTAAGAGCGTTTGTAGAGCCATAGTGGGAACCTAAAACGTTTGCACATATGATACAGTACTCGTGAGGATTGAAGTACCTGTTTTCTCCAATCAATCCATTCCACCAATCCGAAGGATTAGCATTGCCAGTAAAGGCATGACATACCCAAATTACATTATCTTTATTAGGAGATAGATTGCCATATAGGGTATAGGCTAATTCAAATTCTGGGAGCCATTCGCCGTTTTCTAGTTGAAAAGGTTTATTGTACGTAAATACCTTGTTTTCGATCATTTTTTTAAATAAATCAATAATACATGTGTCCTTTTGGGACAAAAAAATAAAACCAAGGATTACTGTATAGATCACATTGGGTTTATAAACCCTAAAGGCTTCGCCATTTAGGTAGGTATTGGCACCGTGCCGAGGCGGGTTGCCCGAGTTTCAAAGAGCCTATTCTCTCCACTCATCTTTATAAATCAATGCTTACGCAAGAAATGCGTTATGAATTGATCCCCAAATGTACAAAAAAATATGAAATAGAGGAATAATTGGAACATTTACTTTGCCAAATATGTATTTATTGAAATGCTAAACCTTGATGCCATTCTCTGTTTGTACAACTCCGAGAGTTGATTTTTATACTGAGATTTTTCATAGTCTTTCTGATATTGATGATAGGTGGGATTTGCATTTACCTGCTGGACATCATATGAATAGAAAAAATCTTTCTTTTTATGAGAATGCGGCAAAAATTTCACCTAAATACCTTTTAATAAATTCCAAGACCGAAGGTGGGCTAGTTGCCATTGTTTACCTTCAGGTAATTGAGGTAAACCTAAATACCCTTGGCTCGAAGGCACTTCGAGTCATTCAAAAGTTAGGCTCAATTGTTAGTGATAGATTTAAGCTTAAATGTGTTATAGTTGGAAACGTGTTTTCGGCATCCAGTCATGGCATACTTATATTAAAGGATGAATATAAGATTGACGTTTACGATCAAGTAAGAGAAATTGTTTCGCAAGCAGTTGAGGGTTTTGATGCCATAATGCTAAAAGATATCCCTAAAGGCATACTGAATTCGAATTTTTATCCATTTGACGGAGACTTTACGATGCAATTATCAATCGATCCTTCCTGGACAAGTGTAGGTGAATATGAGAAATCCCTGGCAAAAAAGTATGCGAAACGCTTTACTAAAGTTCAGGCTGTATTTCAGCGATTGACTAGAATAAAAGTTGATCTAGAATTTTATCATACCTATAAATCAGAAATCCATAGTCTATTCAATCAAGTTCTGAGTAGGCAAAATACACGGGTAGGAGAATACTCTGAAAACTATTTTCGAACCGTCATCGAACAAGAAGGGTATGAAATGTACGGATTTTTGGAGGGAGAGAGAATTCTATCTTTTTGTGTTTTACAAGACAATGTAGACGGAGTTTTAACTATTCCTGTGGTCGGGTTTGATTATCAGGAAAATACAGAGAAGTCATTGTATTTGGGGATGTTAAATTTTGCCTTGGAATATGCAATTCAAAGTAAGAGTAGGTTCTTGAATCTGGGTAGAACGGCACTCACGGCCAAGTCAAGTTTAGGTGCTCAACCTGTATATACCCAGCATCAATACTATTTTGAAAACCCCTTACTTACATACATTTTTTCGAAATCTGTGGATAGACTGTTTGAAAGGCAAGAATTTGAATCTCGGAGCCCGTTCAAATAAGTCATTGAACAATTATTGAACCAGTAGGAGGTAAATACCTAATGCAATCATAGTTGAATTCTCAACAATCGTAATCGTACTCATTGGAAGCTGAAAAACAGTGCCCAAACAGGCACATTGTATTTTTTGTTTCTTGATGTTAGATTGTATTACTCCAACGAGCCCCGCAGACATGATGACTATTTCTGCGATATAAACATAGAATAATCCAACAGAGAGTAAGCAGGCAATACCTATTCCAAGTTCTATAAATGGGTATATTTTTCCATAATTGGGTAGTTTCTTGGCTATTAAATCGTATTGACTAAAGCTCTGTGAGAATGCTTGAATATCCAATAGTTTGAAAAAAGAGAATGTCAAGAAGAAACCTGTCATAAATGTATGTATGGTATGGTAGACCGAAAAAACATCCGAATTGACGTTTGCCCCTACACTAATCAAAATTAAAAAACTGACTACTAACAAAAGCGGGTAGTACGTTTTAAACCAAGGTTTGGAAGGTGTATTTTCAACAGTTGAAACTGCGTATTTCGGAAAGTCTCGGAATACTTCTTTTATCTGAGTCAATGATATGTTACCCAGGCTTTGAATAGTAAGGGAATTTGTGTTCCTGTCCGCAATAGAGGATTGATAACCTTCTAGACTTGAGCAAATTCGATTTACAGATCCTTCGCATCCACTACATGTCATTCCTGTTACTTGAAATTTGTAAGTTTTCATTTACTTAAGTATTATTGGTAATGAATGTAATAGACCCATGGCACTATCTTTATCAAAAATAGCCTTTTTAATCGTATTGTATTGTGGATTTAAAATGAGGTTTGCAGCATTCATAAAGGAAGACTTTTCAACATTGCTATCATCAAATACAGCTCCATTGAAATTACAATTTTCAAATTTACATAACTTAAACTCAATCTGGGTAAAGTCTACATCTTTCAAACTACAGTTTTCAAAAATTGAGTTCTGAGATTTTAATTGATAAAAAGAAGAATGGTCTATACTACAGTTCTCAAATCGGAATTCCAAGAGAAAAGGATTAGCTTCATAAAAATGTATACCTAAAAGTTTGCATTGATGGAACCTTACATTTTTAAATGCTGTGTTAACTACTTTAATATTACTAAGATTGCAATTTTCGAAAGTACAGTTTTCAAAGCTCAAGAGAGAAATATTCTTTTCTGACCAATCCATATTCTTGAAGGTGCAGTCTTCAAACTCTTTGTATTGCTTTTTCAAGTCTTCTAATGAGGTATTTTCTACTATTTCGTTTGCTAAAAACATATTAGTTTATGGAATATTTTATTTGAAGCTTTACATCGTTTCTATTGTTTCCTAAAAGATCGTTTCCGGATCCAATATTTTGGTTTTTCAACAATTGAGTTTGAGACCATCTAAACCATACATCAACTTTAGGGTGCAAATTTATCTTAAAAATCGAATAATATCTCCAGCCATTGCCATAATAAGCTGGAAATGAAATCACGTACAAAACATCATTTTCGTACGCATAAATTCTATTATCATAGGCGTCGGTCTTGAATCTAGATACTCTGGTTTTTATAGAAATTCTATAAAACTTACATTCAAGGTCTTGTATAAATGCCCATCCCCATGTTTTGATCTTTTCTTCTGTTTCAAATGTATTTGTTTGGATTTTCGTTTGCATTCGAAATCTCCGTTTGAAATTCAAGTCCATACCTATAGACCCTATCCATCTATCTGTATTGACAAGATAATTGTTTTTAAGGTCAGGAAGTGAAGAATTAACTTGCTTTTTTTCTTTATGGATCAAGGCAAAAAATATTCTTTCTCGGGTATGCTTGTAGTCAGTACGTACTTGATAGTCTGACCCATATGAGGGGGAGTCTACTCTGAATCGCAACCAAGGGAATCTGAATACATCATAATATGCAGAAATGATGAGTTTTCGAATCGGGGCATATTTGATTCCATTATAAACCCCCGTTTCGTTAATACTTCGGGTGCCTTCAGAAAACCCAGCACCATTGAACGTATGGAAATCTTTATCATACTTTCGAAATCCTAATGCATATTCAAGCTTGGGTCCTAATGCAGCGATAATCCCGAGGTTAGAACCCCAGCCACCTGATGATGAGCGGGCAATTTCTCCAAAAAATGTTAGATTTTGATAGTAAAAATCGAAGTTTGGGCCTATGATAAAATTATTTTTACCCCTAAACTCAAAGGCATTATAATTTGTAGCTGATCTTTCAAAAGGTAGATTGTAATGAGTATAAAGCCCAGTTAATCCTACTTGAAAATTCTCCGATTTATAATTTGCGTTTACGCCCGCATTGGTCTCTTGAAAAGAGTTTTTATTTTCAAGTTCTTTTTCTGTACGAAACAATCCACTTGTAAGTATGGAAGTAAACAACTCCTCATTGGTTTCAGGATTGCTTTCTGCATTTCCGTGTCTTCGCTTTATTGAAAACATCGGAGAAATATGTATCTTACTTAGCTTATATGTGCCCGATACCCCTCGGTAGCCGGAACCCTCGATCAAGGAAGTGTAGGGTCTAAATCCAAGGTTATTTCTTCTAGAGCTGTAGATGGGTTCAGAACTTTTTCCAGGGGAATAGCCAGAGGATAGGATGAGACCTTGTCCAAATTGACCATTGAAATCTCCTAGTATTAGGTTTTTCAAGTTGCCCTTATTTTGAATTTGTAAATGAAAGGCCGTGTGATCCAACATGTTTTTTTCTCCCGGGTCTTTTTCAGAAATAAATCCTAGGCTGTAATGCTTGGGTAGCTTAAGTTGATATCTAAAATATTGTTTTTGCTTATTGCCAAGATACAAATTCTCCTGGAATGCCTTAGAGTTTTCGAGCGTTTGCTCAGTTCTAAAAACAATAAAATGCTCACTTGCATTTTTTATAATTTGAGGGATGTAAGTGCTTAATTGAGTGGGTTTTAATAGTATGAAGGGTAATATTTGCTTGATTTTGTCTAAGCTAAGATTGGGTATACTTTGTAATTCGTATAAAGAGAGAAAATCGCCCATGTTTTCTCTATGTTTGAGTATGGTGTTGATTTCGAAATCACTAAGCAGATATAAATTGCGTAAATCTTCTGCCGTAGCTGTGTTTAAATTCAGGGGGTCTTGGTACAAGGCATAGAGGTTTTCTATAATGGCTTCTAAATTATCTTCTTCTTGAAACAAGGGAATGAGTTTCTGACTCAACGATTCAATATCCATTTCTTGTCTTTTAATGGATTGTCCCAGAGATATTTTGGATAAAAACAAAATGAGAATAGCATATTGTATCGTTCTCATTTATGCAGTCGTTTAATTGTTGAGAACTGATACCCCATCGATTGAATGGGTGAGTAAGCACTTGCTATTTGCAAATAAAGCCCTTTGTACTGATATTGAAGCCCAAAATGCACAGATTTGAGATTAGGGTTTGCACCTGTTTGGATTTCTAAAGTTGGCCTTATTAGATACATAAATCCAAATCTAAAATGACCATTTTGGGATACAAAGTAATCATATTGAGTGGTGAATGCAGCTTTTTCAAAGAGTTTATATTGGAAACCCACTACCAATAGGGTAGGAAGTGATTGGCTTTCAAATACTCGAGCACTTGTAAAATTTGTCAGTCGTAAACCCGCATTCCATTTGGAATTCAGTTTTGCCAAAATTCCAAATTCTCCTAAAACAGTCTGCTTAGTTTGAAGAGTACTTACAGCATAATTCAAATACGAAAATTTGACACCCATGGATACCTTGTCTTTTTGTATTCCAAAGGCAAGCCCTGCTCTCGTTTCATGATAATCGCTGTCGCCAAAATTATCGATACTTAGTCCTATTTTTACAAGTTTTTTGGTGTATACTCCAGATATTCCGAGAGTCTGAAAAGCAGGAAGGGGTGCATGCTTAAAAAAATTGACAGATACCCATGACGTACTGTCTCTCGCAATCCCTGCCACATTTGTATAAATTGAGCCAAAACCTGAACTAGCCACCTCTGCTTCTGCTAATCCAAAGGACCTACTATTGACAATGGTATATTGGCCAAGGCACGAAGTTGATCGGATTAAAATCAAAAACAACAGGAATCTTATAATGGTCTATTTTATTTAATAAAGATAATGAATTTATAGAATAGTGAATAAACTATACAAGAAATTGTAAAAATAAAGGCTTTAAATTTTACGTTTAAAGCCTTGTAGTCATATTTTTATACATTGAATCGAAAATGCATGACATCCCCATCTTGTACTACGTATTCTTTGCCTTCTATGCGGAGCCTTCCTACTTCTTTGGCTCCTGCCTCTGTTTTGTATTTTATTCTATCTTCAAATGATATTACTTCGGCTTTTATAAAACCTTTTTCAAAGTCCGTATGAATAACTCCAGCGGCTGCGGGAGCTTTCCAGCCTTTCTGAATGGTCCAAGCTCTTACTTCTTTCTCACCTGCAGTAAAATATGTGGCCAGATCCAGTAATTTATACGTAGATCGAATTAGTCTATTTAGACCGGGCTCGTCCATTTTATATTCTTCCATAAACATAGCCTTGTCATCAGCATCTTCTAATTCGGCTATTTGAGCTTCAATGGAATTGTTTAGGGTAATGAGTTCATTTCCTTCTTCGTTAGCCGCTTTTTTTAGGGCTTCAGAATACGTGTTTCCCGTATGCATAGATGCCTCATCTACATTGGCTACATATAAGGTAGGTTTAATGGTAAGTAAGAATAGGTCGTCAACAGCCACTAATTCTTCCTTAGCTAATCCTAAACCGCGAACATTTTTGCCTTTTTCTAGCCAAGCTTTTACTCTCTCCAAAACGTCCAATTCCATTTTGGCTTGTGGATCACCACCTACGCGAGCTTGTTTTTGTATTTTCTGTATTTTTTTGTCAACACTCTCCAAGTCTTTAAGCTGAAGTTCCGTATCTATGATTTCTTTGTCCGAGACGGGATCTATTTTTCCTTCTTCTCTAAGTACATTTTCATCCTCGAAGCAACGTACCACGTGGATAATTGCATCTACTTCACGGATATTCCCTAAGAATTTATTTCCTAATCCTTCTCCGCGGCTCGCCCCTTTTACAAGACCTGCTATATCCACGATTTCTATTTGAGTGGGGATAGTTTTCAATGGATTTACGAGCTCTACAAGCTGGTTCAAGCGAGTGTCAGGGACATCTACCAAGCCTACATTAGGATCAATAGTACAAAATCTATAGTTTGAAGCTTGGGCTTTTGCACCTGTTGAGATGGCATTAAATAGTGTAGACTTTCCTACATTGGGTAGACCCACTATTCCGGCTCTTAATGGCATGTATTTCTTGGTATTTTTTGCAAAATTACCCTAATTTAATGGTACAACAAAACCTTCTATAAAATTCTGTCTGTGCATTTTGAGGTCAAGCGAAAAAGTTGGGGGGTACTCAATCCAATTCATGATCAATTGAGTTAGTATAATTCCTAGTTCTTGAATCCCCTGCGGATGGCCTTCCTTTTTCCGCATCGGCGGCCCACCGTTGAAAAAAGGAAGCAAAAAAAACGTCACTCCCCACCAAATCAATGTGGCCCTATACGAGCTATACTTTTTTCAATTCTACTAAAATGGTGAGCTTATTGAAAATCTTTTCCCAAGCTTTTTTGCTTGATACTGCATTCTTGAGCAAATAATGGAGCAAGTAAAAAAAACTAAACGATTAGGGAATTTTGAGCATAAAAAAAGGCTGGTTGTTTTCACAATCAGCCTTCAAGAATTTTGATTTTGTTATTATCTGCGTTGTCCTTCTCTAGGCTCAGCCTCTTTAACAACAATAGTTCTTCCATCTAATTCTGTTTCATTCAACGCTGTGATAGCACTTTTCGCTTCTGCATCGTTTGACATTTCTACAAATCCAAAACCTTTTGAACGGCCTGTGAATTTGTCCATAATTACTTTTGCTGAATCTACTGATCCAAATTGTTCGAACGCTGCCTGAAGAGTCTCATCCTTGGTGGCATAGTTCAATTTTGCTACGAAAATGTTCATGTGTAAAAAATAAAATGATAAAATTGGAGAGCAAATATTCGAAGCAAAATTCGTTTTTGACGTACAAAATGTGAAATTAGCAAACGTAAATTAACTCATGTTGTAGTAAAGATATGTATTTTAATTTTGTACGCAAATTATTATTAAATAAATTTTACTTTTGTTTAATGTATATTGCCTTTTTTATTGAAAAGATTAATTATTTCAATAAATGATATATTTTTTTATGTAAATACCAAGTAGTAATTATTTTCGTTTTTATATTTGATACAACCTCACCAAAAAAGTTTTTTGTGAAAATAAAAGTTTTTAAATTAAGCCTAATTCTATGTTTATTTTTTTCAACTGTTAATGCCCAGTTGAAAAACTATAAAAAAGGCGTTTCAAATTTTCAAAATGGGTGGTATGAGCAAGCCATTTTAGAGTTTCTTAAAGTTAGAGAAATAGATCAAACGCTTAAGGGGCAACATCAACTTTATATTGCAGAGTCTTACAGGCTTTCTAATAGGTACTTAGAATCCTTACCTTATTATGAGAAAGCATTGGAGTTTGGTGTGAATACGGACGATGCTTTTTTCTATTATGCGTATGCTCTCAAAGCAAATGAAGATTATACACTGGCAAGGGAGAATTTTCAAAAATTTTTAAATAGAAAATCAACCAACAAAGTACTTGTTGAAAGAGCCAACCGAGAAATTACAACACTACAGGTTCTTAGTTCAATAAATACCAAGGTATCGGATGTGAAATTCAATAGTTTGTCAGAAGTAAATACGAGTTCGATTGAGTTTGGAGGGGTCGTTCAAGGCGGATATTTGGTTTTTTCAGCGGCTAAGAAGCAGAAGATTTATGCGAATGCCCAGCCATATTTAGGGATATATAAAATCAAGCTTTCTTCCGAAATGAAGCCCACAGGGAGTGTGGAGTTGTTTAGTTCTGCTATTGAAGATCCGGATAGGAATGAAGCTTCGCCTACTTTTTCGCCCGACGGGAAGGTTTTGGTATTTGCAAAAGGTAACTCGGGTAAGAAAAAGGATAATCTAAAAAATGTCGATTTGTATTTGTCACGATTAGTCCCTAATGAAGGTTGGTCTGAACCAATTTTAGTATCCGCTTCCGATTCGTTAGCATGGGATGGCTCTCCAGCTTTTTCTAAAGACGGGAAGACGCTCTATTTTTCGTCGGATAGGGCGGGAGGTAGTGGTGGATTGGATGTCTACAGAGTTACGATGGATGCTTCGGGTAGATTTAGTACGCCAGTGAATATGGGAAAAGCCATTAATACTGCGGGAGATGAAATGTTTCCTTTTGTGACGGAAGATGGAAAACTCTACTTTTCCTCTGATGGACATCCAGGGTTGGGTAAACTAGACCTTTTTGTTGCTACGCGTTCAGATGGTAAAATCAATGTAGAAAATTTAGGGATTCCATTTAATAGTAGTTTGGATGATTTTGGAATTTTTTTAGATTCAAAAGGTAATATGACCTATTCTTCAAATAGATCCGGAGGACAAGGCAATGACGATATCTATTATTATTTCCCACCAATTACGGAAGACCAAAAAGATCCCACTACTACAACAGTAGTGAAAACGGACACCCCTCCAATAGTCAAGGAAAAGAGGATTATAAACTACTTTTTGGCAGGTACAATACAATCGAAATCACAAAATACTTTTGTAAATCTGGATTCGGCTACTATTAAGATTTTTAAGTTAGAAGCAGGGATAGAGGATTTGGTTACAGAACTTAAAAGTACAGGTAAAGGATACGGACCTTTTGCTCTAACGGAAGATACCGACTATTCGCTTTTGGTAGAGAAGGATGGATATTTGAGTAAGCGAGTTGGTTTTTCAATGTATGGAAGAAAAATCCCTGAGTTATTATTGAAAAAGCCCGTTACAGATACAGTTTTTTATGAAAACGTGGTTTTGGATAATATATTCATTGGTAAAACATTTCAACTAGAAAATATTTATTATGATTTGGATAAATGGGATATTCGAGAAGATGCGGCTTTGGAATTGGATAAATTGGTGCAAATATTAAAAGATAACCCAAAGATTTCCATTGAGTTAGGCTCTCATACAGATACAAGAGCATCAGACTCGTATAATCAGCGATTGTCTCAAAAGAGAGCAGATTCAGCAATAAAGTATATAATTTCGAAAGGAATAGCAGGTGAGAGGCTCAATGCCAAGGGCTATGGAGAGTCTGAATTAATTATAAAATCTGCTAAAAATGAAGAGGAGCATCAGGTCAATCGTAGGACGGAGTTTAAAGTTGTGGACATTGGTGAAAAAATATAGTTGAAACTACCTATCTTTGTATATCAGTGAGTTTATTTTTAAAATTAGTTATTTTTTGTATTATGGTAGTTGAGGTTGGAATTGCACAATCAGAAATTATACCTCTTTATCCTGAACACCAGCTCAAGTTTAAGAACGACCCCAATCTAAAAGAAAAAGATATATCCGAAAAAGCGGATGGAATTATACGACTTAGAAATGTTACGAATCCAACAATAGAAATTTTTAGACCCAAAGATAAAACGTCTGACGCTGCAGTTTTGATTCTTCCCGGTGGAGGTTATTATATTTTGGCCTATGATCATGAAGGCACCCGTATCGCTCAAGAGTTTAATAAAAATGGTATTACAGCCATCGTTCTCAAATATAGGCTACCCCAAAAGGAATTGTTTGATAATCCTTCAGAGGTATCCCTTATGGATTCGTATTCAGCGATGTCTTATATAAAGAGTAATGCAGAAAAATGGGGCATCAATCCCGAAAAAATCGGCATTATGGGCTTTTCTGCTGGAGGGCATTTGTCAACTTTAGTTTCCAATGGTGTTCCTAGTGGTTTTGAAGCCTCAAAAATCATAAAACCAAAATTCAATATTCTCGTATATCCTGTAACAACTTTTACGAAAGGATATGCACTTGAATCATGTTACAAAAATCTTCTGGGTGAAACCGCAACTATAGAAAACAGAAAGCAGTTCAGCAGTGAGTTATTGGTAGATGCGAATACTTGTCCCACATTTCTGGTACATGCTGGTGATGATGAAGTATCCCATTTAAATAGCGTGGAGTATTATTTAGCCCTGAAAAAAAATGGGGTGAAAGCAGAGCTGCATGTCTACGAAAAAGGAGGGCATGGTTTTGGATTGAATAAAACAGGGTTTCCTGTAGACGATTGGTTTCTCATGATGCTCAATTGGATGAAGGCAAGCGGGTATATGTAGGAAACCATATTTTGATCCATTAAATAAAAATAAGTCAAAACCTTTTTATTATGAGATTTTATAGTATAATTTTACAGTACAAATTTAAATAGTATTAAACAATGAAAAATACATTATCACTTCTACTACTTAGTGGTATTTCTGTTGCTTCATATGGACAATTAACCAATTCATCTGTGATTCACGTTTCAGAAGGAGCTGTAGTTACAGTTAATACGCCTGTTAACAACCAAGGAAGTATTGCCAACAATGGTAAATTGAACGTTAAGTCAGATATCAAAAACAACGGTAAAATTCAATCCAACGGAGAGCTTGCGTTTAATGGTTCTGGTGTGCAGACTGTGTCTGGAAATGGTATCGAGGCCAACAAAGTCGTGGTTGAGAATGATGTGAAACTTACGACAGATTTGAAAGTCAACAATGAAATGGCTTTCAACAATGGAGTAGTTTCTACTGATAAATCTGTTTCTTTTGGCGAAAACGCAACTTCTACAGGTGCTAGTGACAATTCTCATATCGTGGGTAAAGTGTCTAAAGAAGGTTCAGACAACTTTGAATTTCCGATTGGTGATGGATCCAATTTGAAGACCTTAAAAGCTCAAAATACGAAAGGTGGAGTGATGGAAGCTGAGTATGTAGCTTCAAATCCTATGGATGTATCATCTGAAATGGACGTTAATTTGAAAGATATCAACGAAACGGAATATTGGGTATTGAAAACGCCAAACTCTGATAAAGTAGAGGTTTCTATCAATGATAATTCTGCTGCGTCTTTGAAATCAGGTGTTTGGACTAAAATCGAGAAAGTAGTTAATGCTCAGAAAGGAACTTTGATAACATCTGCTCATGATGCTACAAACTTGAAAGAAATAGGTGTTTGGCCAAACCCTACGAAAGGTGAGTTTAACCTTAAGTTAGCTGGAATGAGAGATAATAGCAACATAACAGTTGAGATTACAAACCAAGATGGTAGAACGATCATGAAAATGAGCGGTACTGTGAAGGCTCTTAGAAAAGCATATAGACTACCTGCAGGCATGATGCCAACTTCATTGACCGTAAGAGTTATCGAAGGTACTGAGGCAATGACTCAGAAAATGATTTTGGAGAAATAATATTCACGAGGATTATTATGGAACCACTCCCGAAAGGGGGTGGTTTTTTTGTAGTTTAGAGTTTTAACGAGAGATTCGAAATTCTTTTGATATCAACTATTAGATTGTAGTTAGAATAGGTAAATAGGGTTTTGTTAATATTTTTTAAAGAAAATATTTTGAAAATTGATAGAAAATATTGGGCCATATTATTGTCTTTTCCATCAGCAATAGTCTTTTTTTTTGCTAACTATTTTAATTGTATTTGATTTAAATAGCGTTGTGAATGAACCTTATATTTATGCACATGTCTACGATTTTAATGAAGAGAATTTATCTTGGAAATCAAAGTCTGTTTTGAAGTACATCCTTAAGGACATATTATTGATGAGTTTTTTATCTTAAATTTTGTCCTAGCAGCAATGAATCTAAAAAATAAGTTAAGCATTAGAATTGTTTTTGTTCACTATTTCATCTTATTTGCTTGTGTTGTTTCTGCAATTTATAATTTCTTGGAATGGCGTAATACAGGATATGATCATTAGGATGTTTATAAAGTTCGTTTTTGCTTTGTGCGAATAATGTTTTTGATTGTTGTTAGAAATTTCATTCCAGAAATACGTAGTCTTCAGAATGAATGCTAGTGTTTTTTTTAAGTAAAGTAACAGCTCTATATTTTTCAAGCTTCAAAATATACCCCCTGAAATTTTAAAGGCAATTATAAATTTTAAAAAGAACAGGTGAATTAAAAGAATAGTACTGCGAAAAATAATAGAAAATCAAAATCTGAAAATGAAAGTGGAATTACCTCTAGAGATTAGCAATTTGGAATCTAATGTTTATAATATCAACACTATGAAATTTAAAATTCTATTATTGCTAATTATCATCTTTTCTAAAGTACTATACGGACAAAGCAAATTGCCTATTTTAAATGCTAATTCGAAGTCAATAAGTATCAAAGAAGGGAGGTCTTATTATAAAGATGTTTGGGAAATTTCACCAGAAACTGAGTTGGATGTGTTTTATGCAAATCCAGTTGAAGGAAGAAGTAGAATTGTATTTTACAGTGATATTGATTCTATTTCCTTTGATGTAGTTAGAAATCAGAAATATGATTTTGTAGTATTACTTAATAGACAAGAGAGAGCCTATACTCAGATCAATACATATTTATGGAATTTGCCTAGTCTAGAGCCAAAATTGGTTTATTCGAGAAAGAATACGCAAAATTTAGCCGATACAATTCCGTTTACTTTAGGGTTTGACAATAGAATACACCTCCTGGGAAGAATTAATGATTCCGATACACTGGATTTGATTTATGACACAGGTGCTGGCATTTGTGCTATTACATCTTCATTAATTGGTTCTAAAGTGAAAATCAAATTAGACTGAAATGTGAAAAACGAAGGGATAGATGGCGTTTCAGATGTTGAAAAAAGCTCGAATAATAAAATTTCCATAAGTAGCTTAACATGGGAAAGTGTGCCACTTATAGCAATAGATTACAAACCAAAAAGTAGCTTCCCTTTTGATGTTGTATTGGGCTGGTTGATATTTGAAAACAAAATAGTAGAGATAAACTATGAAACCCAGCAAATTATTTTACATAATTCATTACCTCATATTTCATCTGAATATTCTAAACAAGAATTTAAGCTCATAAATGGTATTCATTACATAAAGTGCAAGCTGACTGTAAACGACAAAGAAAGCGAAACGTGGTTTGACTTTGATACGGGCTCAAATGGGGAATTAATAATTGGTAAAAAATTTTCTGACAATTATCAACTTACTAGTCATTTAAAAAAAATAAGCACTAGTAAAAGTAAAGGATCTTCAGGAGTAGAAATCTCGAATAGTAATTATATACTACCAAAATTAAAGATTGGAAATTATGAAATGTATCAAGTACCCGTTTCAATTCCTGACCTAGAAATAGAAAGAAGCGGAATACGAGAAAATATAGGCAATAATATTCTAAAAAGATTTAATGCGTATATTGACTTTCAGAACGAATTGATTTATCTAAAGCCGAATAGGCTGTATTATTCAAAAATGTAAAATTATACCTATCAGTAGATTAGTTTTATATGAAGAGTTATATATATTAGCAGCTCTAATAAACAACTTTAGTTTAAAGCTTTATTTTGGCATTTATACAATTGGAAGTTATACCAATAATCCAAAGAGCAAATAAATAGTCTACCCTCAAAAAGTACAAGAAGAGAAATTTTTCTATAAATGAGGTGCGGCTGAGGTCAAGCGAAAGAGTGTTGGCCTGAATTTTTCATGAATAGGGACAAGTTTAGGGGAAAAATTCGGACAATTTTTC
>JBOFGX010000261.1:0-2688 GCA_051649345.1 Leadbetterella sp.
TATTTTTCCGCATGAATTCCAACCCAATTATGTTGGTATGAAGCCTGTATTATTTGTCACAGACTACAGAGATCATTTAATTTCGTATGATACCAAAAAAGATAAAGCTTTTACGTATTCTATCTATACAATAGGCAAAAACCCACAATTAGATAGTCTTGTGAGAAAACTGCAATAATCAAACGGCTTGCAATTCGAAAATTGTGATCTCTGGCAATATCCCTACTCTACCTGGAAAACCTATGTAACCAAATCCACGATTGACGTACAGCTGTTGATCATTTTCTTGGTATAACCCTGCCCACTCTTTGTATCTATACTGAACAGGGCTCCACTTGAATCCTCCTATTTCCACGCCATATTGCATACCATGCGTATGCCCTGCAAACGCTACATCTATGTCAGTTTTATCAAGAACTTGGGCTCTCCAATGCGTAGGATCGTGCGACAGTAAAAGCTTAGTGCTCATTTCTTGGGTATTGTTCAGGGCTTTTTTCAAATCTCCTTTCTGCACAAATCCTTGACCCCAGTTTTGTATGCCAATGATACCCAAAATGTCATTTCCCAGGCGGATAGAGCGGTTTTCATCCATAAGAATATCCCAACCCATATCTTTATGAGCTTGGATAAGTGTATCTAGATTCTTTTGTTTTTTCTCAGCACTTTCCCATTGTACATAATCACCATAATCATGATTTCCCAAGGTAGAATATACACCCATAGGGGCTTTGATTCTCTTAAAGACGTTAAAATAATCATTAAATTCTTTCGCCTCATTATTTACAAGATCTCCCGTAAAAAACACCATATCGGGCTTTTGAGCCAATACCATATCTACTCCACCTGAAACCGCAGTTTTGTTAAAAAAACTTCCCGAATGAATATCAGAAAGCTGTGCCAATTTCAACCCATGAAAAGCCTTAGGGAGATTTTTAATAACAAGTTTTACCTTATGAATTTTGTAGTCATGGGCTCCAGAAAGTATGCCATATGCCATAAGTCCCATGTGCGTACCCGCTACAGCTAAGGTTGACTTGGCAAAAAACTCTGAACGCGTGAGGTTAGCATCTGCCTTTTCTGGAGTGACTACCTTTTGCGTCAAATGACGAATGAGATTTACAATGTCTGTTATCAATAAAAAAACAGCCGCCAATAACTTTGAAACATAAATAACAAAAATGGAAGACATCAATAAGGTTCTAAATGTCGGCGAAACAGATTCTGGAAATACAAAAAATAGCAACAATATTGACGCTAATGATATGATTGGTATAAGCCAATATATCGTCTTGATTATTTTTTGAGTTGACGCTTCATATCCCCGGATAGATACTTTTACAGCTTGAAAAATATAAAAATCTACTAAGAGGAAAATGGCTATCATAATCCCCATAAAAACAATTCTACTCTGTCGCATTTGTTATTTTTACGCTAATGCAGCCTTCACATTTTCAAAATTAGGCACTTGTCCCGCATCCTCTAATACCTCAGCGTACGCAATCTTACCATTTGTATCAACCACAAATGCAGAACGCTTTGAAACGCCTTTCATACCCAATACAAAATCCTCATATATAGAACTATAGGACGTAGAAGTTTGCTTGTTAAAATCCGAAAGCAAAGGAAAATTAAGGTTATTCTCTGTCTTAAACTTATCAAGCGTGAATAGAGAATCTACCGAAATAGCTACAACATCTGCACCCAATGAGGCATAGTTAGCAATATCATCTCTCATCGTGCATAGTTCTGTGGTACATACACCTGTGAAGGCTAAAGGAAAAAATAAAACAACGAGTTTCTTACCCTTATAGTCAGATAAAGAGACTTCTTGTTTTTCTGTATTATAAAGTGTAAAACTAGGTGCCTGATCGCCAATTTGTAATGCCATGATGTGATTGTTTTATTTGTTTACTATGTTCAAAACCGCATTTATTCAAAAAAAGTTTACCGAAGTCTAACTTACTAATAAATTACACCCCCGAATATCGGAATTATCAAATCTACCCATGATTTTGATTCGCAGATAATCATCTGTATAAACACCTAAATCCTGAGTTTCTATAAAAGCACAACTATCTATATTTAGTAGATCTATAATATTGATTCCCCCTGTTTTCTGATTGCCTTTCGGTCTATTATCTTTAGTACCTAATGCAAAATGAGGCAAGTATACATAAGGGTCATTTATCTCTCTAAGGAGTATTTTCATAGTTTTCGGCAAACTAAATATTCCGTCGCCTTGAGAATATGCTTGAGATAACAACTCCGTCATACCATATTCAGAATGAACGGATTCTAGTCCCAATCCATCTGCCAAAACAGCGTGTAATTCTTCTCGAATCATCTCTTTCCTCCTTCCTTTCATACCTCCCGTTTCCATTACTATAATATTGGGAGCTAAATCCTTGATTCTTCGAGACCATTTTTTGTTTTCCACAAGATCAAGTAATGCAAAAGTTACCCCTATTAAAACTATTTTTCTATCACCTTTAGAAACTGCCTTTTCCATCTTCTCGAGCATTTCTTCAACGTTTCTAAGAAAAAACCCTCCATATTCACTATAACTATTGTCAAGGAAATTTTGCATCATATGTACCAAAGAAGAGCTTCCTCTTTCTAAATAAGACGGTAACAATGCGAAAAAATGATATTGGGTTAGGGGGCCATAAATACTTTCAAATGTACTCC
>JBOFGX010000262.1:0-10219 GCA_051649345.1 Leadbetterella sp.
GGAACAACTCCACACCATATCGTCCTCTTGCTGTATTAATAAAATCATTCAAACTACTATTCTGAATTTTTCTGTACGGGACCGCTACATAAAAAGGCAAAGCAAAACCCATTTTCTGGCATATATACTCGTAATTGCCATAATGACCCATGGTAAATAAAATTGATTGGTTGTTTTGAGCAAACTTTTCTATCAATTCCATATTTCGAAATATTACTTTATTTTCTAGTTCTATTTTTGATATACCATAAGATCGTAAAGTTTCTACCATTAAATCACATAGATATTCATAAAAATCTCTTTCGTATTGTCTTAATTCAACATTTGACTTTTCAGGAAACGAATTCTTGAGATTCGTCGATACGACCTTACGTCTATACCTTACTATATGATAAAGAAGAGGAAACAATACATATGAGCTTATACCATACAAAACGGAAGAAGGAATTTTTGATAATAGAATAAGTAAATACTTTAACATAGTTTAAAAATACTCAGGAAAATAGGTCATAAATCTATCCACGTCTACTGGTGTGTCCAAATCCCAAACTCCTTCAGGAAAATCGAAGGTCAAGGTAGACACTATATTTTCGTTTATTATACTTTTTGCTCCAGCCTCCGGTTCTATATCTAACACACTCTCAAACAAACTCCTTCGAAACAAAACAGGAATTCCTATCGTATCGGCATATTGAGCTGCAATAATTTGCTTATCAGGGTTTTCCTTTGCCAAACCAACCATTTTTTCTAAATGACTGGTTTTTATTAAAGGCATATCACTTGTAATATAAATTACTCCATCAATGGACTTGTTTGACATATAGGTACCAACCAAACCCATTTTTATAGAAGATCCCATTCCTGAAGCAAAATTTGGGTTATCAATTATCGTTATCGGCAATGAATCAAGAGAACGAACAATGTCTTTCTTGTGATCACCCAAGACGACTGTTACGGGCGATAGATCTGACATGAGACCTTGATGTATGATGTGCTGGAGCATAGTTCTGTGGTCTATTTTTAGATTCTGTTTTGCATAACCCATACGCTTTGAGGAGCCTGCAGCTAAAATAACCAACCCTATATGCATAGAAATTCAAAAATATTTTACAAATTTGCATAAAAATACGTGCAAGTAGACGATAATATCATTCTAATTCGTTGATTTATCGTTTATGTTAAATTCCTTACAAAATGAAAACAATCAAACAACTCTGTTTGGCGATTATTTCTGTATCGCTTTTATTACTTTACTCTTGTGGTGGTGGAAATGATGCAAAACCACGTACGTTTCAGATTTTTATTGACTATTGGAATGCCACAGGAAAGTCTCCAGAAATTAGATTTGACGGAAAACAAACCTCAGCAGAAGTCAAAATAGACTTCACCAAAACGTTTGGTGGTGAGGCTGTAGGTGCCAACCTAAGCAAGGTTGTTATAGATAATTTTAGAATTGTAGATCAGAACTCTCAAAACTACAATATTGAGTCTATCAAGGCGTATGAATACCAAGCAACAACCAAAACTTGGAGAAATGATGTCGAATTCACCATGGAACACGGGCAAAGTCAAGACATCAGTGTGGTACTAGTATTGGATAGAAGTAAGTCTCTCGGTTCCGATTTCGAAACCGTAAAAACATATGCTAATAACTTTATTGATAAGCTGTTTGCTGAAAGAAAAAGCATTAAAATAGGTATTGTGGATTTTGCGGATAACATAAATTCTTTTCCTTTGAGTACGGATAAGGAAGCCATAAAAAAATATATTACAGGTCTGAAACAAGGAGAATTTACGGCTTTGTATCAAGCCATTGATCAAGGAATAGACATGTTGTTGTCTTCCCAATCTCAATCCCGTGTCTTATTAACATTTACGGATGGAACGGACAACATGGCACCTCCCAATGTAAATTCTACATACTTGCTTGGGCGTATCAACAATGACAAAAATAGCTATAAGATTACCAGTTTCTATATCGGATTAACAGGAAAAGGCGGCGTGGATAAAGATATCCTTACCAAACTTGCCGCAGGTAATGGCTCCGTTAGTTTTCCAGAAACAGTCAATGAGTTAAAAGGTGTGTTTGATCGCTTCGGAAAGGTAATCTCCAATGTGTATAATTTGACCTACACAAGAAACCAGCAGATCATCAACAAGGCGAGCCCCTCCAAGCTGCGATTTGATATAATGACGACCTCACGATAGAGTTGTCTAATCCATCACGAGTTTTGCTCAATTTGTAGATTAGGGCGTGCACGTTTGACTTTTAGCAATTTTACTTTTTCTAATAAGAGTATTTTTCTATTCCGAAAGTCAATTCATTAGCATATTACTTGACTAATGTATGGTATTCTGAAAATATTTCGCTAATTTTGCAGCCCGATTAACAATTTCAATTATCTAATTTTCTGAAAAATGCCAAAACAAAAGTCAAATTCAGGAGCGAAAAAGAGATTTAAATTGACAGGAACTGGTAAGATCAAACGTAAACACGCGTTTCATAGCCATATCTTGACAAAAAAATCTACTAAGAGAAAGCGTATTTTAGCTTCCTCTACGCTAGTTAGCCAAGCAGATGAGGCTAGAATCAAAGCATTATTAAATTAATTTTAAGTGTCCGAGTGGACATTTAATGGTTCCATCGTTTAACCCGATATCAGGCTAAAGATCCAAAAAGGACGCCTACTATCAAAAAAACAAAAAACTTATGCCACGTAGTGTCAATCATGTAGCGTCGAGAGCAAGACGTAAAAAAGTGCTTAAACTAGCCAAAGGTTACTATGGCCGTAGAAAGAATGTATGGACAGTAGCTAAAAATGCTGTCGAAAAAGGTCTTGTGTATGCATACATTGGACGTAAACAAAAGAAAAGAAGTTTCCGTAGCTTGTGGATTGTACGTATCAATGCAGGTGTAAGACCCTTCGGTCTTTCATACTCTGTGTTTATCAACAAACTGCAAAAAGCAGGTATAGAACTAAATCGTAAAGTTTTGGCTGATTTAGCCCTTCATAATCCTGATGCTTTTAAAGCTATCGTTGAAAAAATAAAATAATCGCCCTCAGATTAGGGATTTTAAGCCATTGAATGTTTTCAGTGGCTTTTTTTATAACAAAAAAAACATCCGTAATTTATTATTTTTCTAGAGTAATATTTAAACATATATTCTCTGAAGTTTCACGTTTAATGTTTACATTTGAACCTAAAACAAAAATTATTATGCTAGACATACTTAAAGGCCTTATAGATCAATTTGGACAAAAAGAAGTTGTAGAAAATCAAGAAATACCCAACGAACACAACGAAGGCGTAAAAGAAGAAATGTTACAAGGCCTACTTGGCGGACTGACAAATCAAGCTAATTCTCAAGGTGGACTGGGTAGTTTATTGGGACTACTGGGGAATAGTAACCAAAGCTCAAGCGGACTTATGAGTAATCCTATTGTGGCATCTATCGCTCAATCCGTTATTGGTAATGTAATGTCAAAGTTCGGAATTTCCAATAATGCAGCTTCAGGAATGGTCGGAAACATGCTCCCATCTGTCCTAGGATCTTTGATTAACAAAACCAACGATCCTGATGATTCTTCGGTAGATATGGGAGGTCTAATGGGCACTTTGTCTGGCGGAAAAACCTCGGGTATTGACTTTGGTAGCCTTCTCAGTAAAGGAACAAGTGCTCTTGCTGATGGAAAACTAGATATGAGTGACCTTATGAACCTCGTTTCTGGGAATTCAGCACCACAGCAAAGTGAGGGAGGAGGACTAGGTGGAATGCTTGGTGGCCTGTTCGGCAACAAATAATCTGGCAAAAACTCTTTGATACGATCACCCAAATAAAAGGTTTGGGTGATTTTTTAATTTTATGTAGTATAATTGTTTTTAAATCCCGAAATTTGTCTGGACTTTAAAACGGTTTAAAATCCTACTAATGAAAACTTTAATTTTAAAAATTCTATTTTTCTCCTTATTTACTTTTCATGTTTTTGGCCAAATAACTATTTCGCACCCTATAAACAATTCTGTTTTTCAAAGAAATACCTCTAATACAGGAACTATATTTATTTCGGGGACAAGCACAGAATCAAAAATAACAACCATCCAAGCTCAGCTTTTAAATGTAAATACCAACCTCCCCATAGCGGGATTTGGGTGGTCTACGATAAGCACCTTACCCACAGGTGGATATTTTCATGGATCATTTCTGAATGTACCAGCAGGATGGTATAAACTTGAGGTAAGAGCCTTAAAATCTGGTGCAGTTATTCATTCAACTTCCATTAATAGAGTTGGTATTGGCGACTTATTCTTGATTGCTGGTCAGTCCAATGCTCAAGGATATATTTTTAACCAGTACATTGGTGCTACCTCCGACAAAGTCATTACCCACGACAACGGCCAATATTGTAGTCCCAATGACATCCCATTTCCTGTATTAGGTCAACTAGCAGGAACAACCAAGATCAGCCCAAATGGCCGTGATGCATGGTTTTATGGAAAACTTGGGGATAATATTACGAATACGACTGGGCTTCCTGTGGCCTTTTTCAATACAGGATCCTCTGGAACGAGCGTATTCAACTGGAAACAATCCTCCAACTATGTGAATACCATAAATCCATATACGGGGATTCCTGTATGCTCGCATCCGGGTGAGAATACAGACAATCCTGGATTTGTGAATGGAAACACTACTACATTTGCCAGTAGCAATCCCTATCAATTTTTCCGAAAAAGTCTTCAGTATTACCACTCTATGTATGGCATCAGAGGTGTATTATGGCTGCAAGGTGAATCGGATAATTTCCTCGAAACCACCACTTCTACTTATGAAACAGACCTTAATTTTGTTATCAACCAATCTCGAACAGAATTTGGAAGTACGATTCCTTGGATAATTGCTCGAGCTTCTTGGGATGGTAGTACAGCTGATGCAGACGTAATCCAGGGCCAAAATAATGTCATAAATCCTGGCAACCAGGTTTTTTCTGGACCCGAAACAGATGACTACAACAATAATACGGTACCAGGGTCCCGGGATCAATTCAATCTCCATTTCAACGGAACCACGGGACTCACAGAAGTAGCAAATAGGTGGTCAAATTCTTTAAATTCGACGTTTTTTAATTCCTCTGTGCCAACTTCGGCTCAAACACCTCCAACAGTTTCAAGTACACTCAATTCCAATAATTCTGTGACACTTACAGTACCCTCTGGATATCAAGAATACAAATGGATCCAAACCGATGTGTCTGGTAACTCAAACTATTCAAACTCAAGTGTAGGATCTAGCAATAGTATAACAGTTTTGGGAGGAAAATATAGATGTTGGGTTCGAAATGTAAACAATAACCAACAAATAAGTGGAGAAGTAGACGCTAGCCAAATGGTGAGTATGTACAATAATGGAACCACTTGCTCAGCCAACGTATATGTGTCTGATCTTAATTATTATGCAGTCTCCAATGGAAATGGCCCCATAGAATTTGACAAAACCTTGGGATCTACTTCGGATGGTGATGGTACTTCTATCGTTCTGAAAGGAGTAACCTACGCGAAAGGGATAGGTGTAGCTCCCAATTCAGAGATATCCTACAAAATACCCCAAGGACAATACATAAAACTACAAGCAAAGCTTGGCATAAGTGACGATGTATCGGGATGTACTAATACAGGAGGTGTGATCTTCAAGGTACTTGGAAACAATACGGTTATCTATACTAGTCCTGTTATTTACAGAAATTCGGCTCTTGAAACTTTAGATCTCAATATTGGCTCCTATTCAGACCTTAAATTGCGTGTAGAAGCAAATTCTCCAAATACAACTTGCAACAAGGGAGTTTGGGCAGATGCCCGCGTTCTTTGTGTAAACGCTGACAACTCCCCTCCTACTGCTCCTACAGCACTTATCATATCCGATACCCTTACCAAATGTATGTCTTTTCAATGGAATGCCAGCTCAGACGATTTGGGGATCAATGGATACAGAGTATATAAGAATGGCAGTCTTTTGACAACTTTGCCATCCAATCAACAATCCTATACGATCACAGGATTAAGCGTTCAAGAAAATTTCACATTAGGAGTACAATCTTTTGACTTCGGTGGAAACTCATCCCCAATTACTTCTTTGGCTGTAATCACACCTAAGTTTGTAGTTGATTATGGTAACAATGAGGATTTCTTTTGCGTCAACAGATCCTATCTCCCTATCAAGCTTTATCCTAAAAATGGCATTTTCGCATTTATTGCTCCTTCTGGTGCAAATGCTACATTGAACTCCAATACTGGAGCATTCCTAGCCACTATAAATTCTGTTTACGATTTATCGTATACATTTACACATCCGAATCCTTCTTGTAATGAGTTTACAACATTCAATTTAGGAACGGTAAGCCCTCCTGCCCTTACTCCTATCATTGCCGCTAATACTACCACTATCAACTCTGGCCAATCCGTGAATCTAAGCTCCAATACGAATTGTAGCCCCAATACTCTGTCTTGGAGTACAGGCACTACTACCACAAACCCTCTTGTAGTCAATCCAACAAGCAATACGTCTTATAGAGCCAGTTGCAAGATCAATGAATGTCACAATTATTCCAATTCCATATTTGTAAAAGTGCTACCCAATTGTTTTAGTAGCTTAAACTTGCAAAGGCCTACGGATAATTTAGGTTCCAATCCCAATGCTCTCCAGTTTAATAGTAGCTCCACTTTGCAGTCCACGAGTGAAATCATACCTAGCAATAACGTTCAATACAATGCTGCTCAGCATATCATACTATCCCCCGGATTTTATGTCAATAGCGGCGTGACATTTCAAGCCAAAATTCAAAACTGCCCCAACTAAGGCAGACTTGGTGACATTTTGTCATAATAATTCTAGAATTTTTTACTTGGCATATCTCTTGATGAATATGCTTTTGTGAATAAATTTTTAAATACATATTTTTCAGAATAATGGGAAAAATTATTGGAATAGACTTAGGAACCACCAACTCATGTGTGGCTGTAATGGAGGGGAATGAGCCCGTTGTGATCGCCAACAGTGAAGGAGCCAGAACCACGCCTTCGATTGTTGCTTTCTTGGATAATGGAGAAAAAAAAGTAGGTGCTCCTGCAAAAAGACAGGCCATCACAAACCCAAAAAATACAATTGCGTCCGTAAAAAGATTTATGGGTAAAAAATACTCTGAAGTAAGCTCAGAGCTTAAAACTATTGCTTACGATGTGGAAAAAGGAGCGAATGATACACCAAGAGTAAAAATTGGTGACAGACAATATACACCTCAAGAAATCTCGGCTTTCATTCTTCAAAAAATGAAGTCAACAGCTGAAGACTATTTGGGACAAACCGTAACAGAAGCAGTTATCACTGTACCTGCCTACTTCAACGATGCCGAAAGACAAGCTACAAAAGAAGCCGGTCTTATTGCTGGATTAGATGTAAAGCGTATCATCAATGAGCCTACAGCTGCCGCTCTTGCCTATGGTCTTGACAAACAAGGCAAAGACATGACCGTAGTTGTGTTTGACTTAGGAGGTGGTACTTTTGATGTTTCCATACTTGATTTAGGTGACGGTGTGTTTGAAGTAAAAGCTACAGATGGAGATACACACTTGGGAGGAGACGACTTTGACCAAGTGATCATTGAGTGGCTAGCTGAAGAATTCAAAAAAGACGAAGGCGTGGAATTGAGACACGATGCGATGGCTTTGCAACGCCTTAAAGAAGCTGCTGAAAGAGCCAAAATAGAGCTTTCTAGCTCTACACAAGCAGAAATCAACTTGCCGTATATATTTCCAGTAGATGGTGTGCCTAAGCACCTTGTACGCTCACTTACCCGTGCTAAATTTGAGCAACTGGCAGACTCCCTTCTCAAAAGAATGATGGAGCCTTGTAAGAGAGCTATGAAAAATGCAGGTATTAGCAATAGCCAAATATCAGAGGTTATTTTGGTAGGAGGGTCTACCCGTATACCAAAAGTACAAGAGGAAGTGGAGGCGTTCTTTGGCAAAAAACCTTCGAAAGGAGTAAACCCAGATGAGGCTGTAGCCGTAGGTGCTGCTATACAAGGGGGTGTATTGACAGGTGAAGTGAAAGATATTCTTTTGCTAGATGTTATTCCTTTGTCCTTGGGTATAGAAACTCTAGGTGGAGTATTTACCAAAATGATTGAGGCAAATACGACCATTCCTACTAACAAAGTGGAAACCTTTTCTACAGCTGTAGATAATCAACCTTCTGTAGAACTACATGTACTACAAGGAGAGCGTCCTATGGCCAATCAGAATCGTACATTAGGGAGATTCCACTTAGATGGTATTCCACCCGCAGCGAGAGGTGTTCCTCAAGTAGAAGTCACATTCGATGTAGATGCCAACGGTATCCTCAACGTAATGGCCAAAGATAAAGGAACAGGCAAAGAACAAAAAATCAGAATTGAGGCTTCGAGCGGTCTTTCTGATGCGGAAATCCAGCGTATGCGTGATGAAGCTAAAGCCAACGAAGAAGCCGATAAAAAAGAGAAAGAGACCGTAGATAAAGTTAACGGTGCTGACTCTATGATCTTCCAAACTGAAAAACAACTAAAAGACTATGGCGATAAGCTATCAGAAGGAAACAAAACAGCCATCGAAGCTGCTTTGACAGAGCTGAGAGCCGCACATGGCACTCGCGATGTGGCTGCTATAGATGCTTCTATGGAAAAAATAAACACGGCTTGGAACAACGCCTCACAAGAGATTTACAATGCTCAGCAAGCTGAAAACCCAGGTGGTGCTCCTAATGCTGGCGGATCAGAATCTCAATCTGCAGCAGATGAAGGCGTAACAGACGTGAATTTTGAAGAAGTAAAGTAAAAATACCCTTCTAGGAAATAAACACAAAGGCATCCAGAAATGGGTGTCTTTTTTTGTGGATAATTAGGTTTCAAAATCGATAAAAACTATTTTTAAACATTATTAATTAAAATGAATAGATAAGCAAGAAGTAATAGTACCTATAATAAAATAACATACCTAACTCAAAATAATGAAACTTTTAGAAATCGAAATAAATAATTATAAAAGTATTGAATGCTTGAATATCCCTATTAACTCCATAGAAGATACTAGTTATACCTACGGATTAATTGGAATAAACGAAGCAGGTAAGTCTGCAATATTAAATGCTATAGCTATTGTTGATACATCAAATGAGTATGTTGCAAGTTCAGATGTCTTTTATAATGATGCAGATGAAATAATCATAAATTTCAAGTATAAAATTGATAATATAGACTCCAAAATATTTGATTCAACTACTGATAATTTTTTATATGTATGCAAAATACAAAAATCACACACTCCTATTAGGAGGTTTTATCTACAATATTACGGAAACGACGGGGAAAATATTGTTGTAAATTTAGCTTCTTCCGACTTAGAAAAATTCGATACAATTATTGATAAAATTCATAAAGTAAAATTTTGGACTTTCAAAGAACACTATTTAATTGACAAGGAAATTTACCTAAATCAAGGCGTGATTACCATAAAACAAAATATTCCGCTAAACAATTGCTTTTTGATTTCTGGAATAAACCCAGAAGAATTTATAGAAAACATTAGTGATTCGATAAAAAGAGAATTGTATCAAGATAAGCTTACAAAAAAAGTAAGTACTTTTATTTCTGAAAGATGGCCAAATAAAGATCTCGAAATTAGGTTTAACCTAACTGAGAGTAAAATAAACTTTCATATCAGAGACAAAACTGCTGACGCATCACAAAAGCTTAATCAAAGAAGTGATGGATTAAAGCAAATTTTATCGTTCTTACTATCAATTGCTGCGGATAATTCTACTAATTCTCTTTCTAAAACTATAATATTATTGGATGAGCCTGAAATTCACCTTCATCCACAAGCTCAAAAAAATTTCCTTAAAGAAATAATAGATCTTACAAAGAATCAGCATGGAAATATATTATTCTACACCACACATTCAAGTTTTCTGATTGATAAAGAACAAATTGATAGAAATGCTATAGTCAAAAAAATAGATTCTTCATTGAAGACTGATATTAAGTTTATTGAAAAACAATAGCGTCCTAAATAAGGAAAAAAAATGAGAGCAAGAATTATCCTAAAAGGTTAATTTTAGGTTCGACAAAAACCACTCTCATTTTGGCAAATTTAACTTTATTTTCACAGATCATTTCAAAACTTCCGAGAC